>JBQCZX010000103.1:0-14107 GCA_052089485.1 Marinobacter sp.
TCCATGACATCAAGCAGAAGCCTTTTGTAGCCTAAGCGTTTTTCGACCGCCAACAGAGCCGCGCCCAAAGACAGTGCCCGGGACTTCGATAAACTCGCCTTTATTGTGGAACTTTTGATGGTAACCACCCACGTTGATAAAAGCGGGTAGAGTTCTAAGGCGGCGGTGATGTCAGTATGGATCAACGAGCGCTCTTCACTCAGTTGAACGAGTCGTTTTTTCAGAATGTCCCGTCTAGCTGAGCCCGTCGTGGGCTTTTCGCTGACTCCTTCCGAGTTGCCTTGTGGGAACTTCTGGTGGTCTTTAGTACTAGAGCGCTTAATCAATTTTGAGAACACACGAAAGCGAAGTGCCGCTTGCGGGTGGGGAAGCCGGTTTTCCCTGAGTAACATGCGTCTGCTGAGGCTCAATAAGTTTTCATCGCTAAGGTCGTTGAGTTGCCGACCATTGAGGAAAAATTGAATGTCGGAGCGCGTCTCTTGAATCGCAGTATTGAGCTTTAACTTCCTTTGACGAGCACGGACTCTTTGGCCGAATAACCTTGGTTCGATATAAGTTGTTTTTAATGAAGCAAGGAAAAGTAACGGTGGAAGTTCGTGATGCTCTGCAGGTAAAAAAAATGGCAAGGCATTAAAGGCGCGCTCAAAGGCTTTACGATACGTATTCACATCGTCAGCCCAGCATCGTGCGGAATAATCACTGTAACTGGCAGACCCTCGCTCAGCGTGCCCCATCCAGCCTTCTATCACCTCTGGATCGACGCCTTCTTTTAGTAGGCGCTGAGAATACCGGTGGCGGAATAGATTATCGGGTAGTGTCCACTCAAAGAGCTGGCAGTTGAGCTCAGCTGCATCGGCCATAGAGTGCCAGCAAAGGTACTCATCAATTAGGAAAAAGAATGGGAGTTTAGCGAAGTGCCCTTTTGCCATTGTTGATATTTGCTGGGCGAGCTCATTTCGGTGGTCTCTGATTTGTTCGCTGAACCTGCCCAAGTGACGTAAATAGAGTGACAGCAGTTCCGTCATTTTATTGGGCAAGGGGACGAGACGGCCGTTGCGAAGGCTGCCATCGCTTTTGTCGTTAATGTAGACGCACGAAAATGTCAGAGAAAAGTGGCGAGCGGATTCAAAGGGATCTCTGAGTGGCCGAGCCCCCGTGGCGGCATATAGAGCCATGACGACGTATTGTGTCAGTGCATTGTGATAGTGGATGAGTCCGTCATGGCTCGCCTTTGCGAGCAGTTTGCTTGCGTGATCAATTTCCTGGTGAAGAATCGACTCAATTGGAGCGAGAAGACTCCCCATCAAATTGACGTTATCCGGATCGTTCGAATATCTGAAAACAGGTGCCTGCAACCCCTTCTCAATGGCTTTGACGTCCCAAGTTGCGTAGCTACAGGCTCCAGGTATTGCGCTTTGTGGGTGGGAGGTTAAGAGGCGTGTAAAACTGAAGTCTCCGGTGAGGTTGAACAATTTCTGACTTCGGCATTGTGCTAGCTTGGCGCTGGTGACTCTAGGGAAGTGGCCCTTGGCCTGCTTATTAAACCAAGCATCTAACGTTATGTTTGAAACATCACGCCACAATGCCCCAAGTGTCTGTGGCGTGGGAGCAGGGGACGTTGTTGCCCCTTTTAAGGCGTGATTTATAGTCTTTGGAACGGAGAACACTAGTTCATCATGGAATGGGGTAACTTGATCAAGCTGGAGTTCTTGTGGGCGCCAACCACTATGGCGGCGAGGGGCGCTTCGCTTTAAGAGCTCGAAATCTGGACTAAGGCTCCATTCTGCGCTCGTCTCTGGTGTTATCACGATGCGTTCTACTAGTGAAAGAGATCGAGATAACTGAATGGCTAACCAAACCAGCGTCCCGCCTAGCTTTTCTTCTATTGTTGTCGCATGCAGTTTGTTTTTTACCCATTTCCAAACCAGTTGTTCTTCCGGGGGGAGTAGGCGATCCCATGACCAAGGTAAATAATGGGACAATTCTGAGGTCTGGATAAATACACTACCGGAGCTAAGTGTTTGTTGAGCGTTACTGTCCGTGGTGTCGACTTCTGTGAGGTAGGCGAACTCCACATTTTCGTACTCATCAGATGGCGAGACCACGACGTTGAAGTTTGTGTCCTCGACCTCGAACAACATTTCATCGGTTGGGGAGGGAGCGCGTTTAAAGTGTGGAGGTATGCGCACATTGGTAGATCTGGGTTCGATTTCGCTGCACGAACCGCCGGCAATTGCCGAAATCGAATTAAGGAACTCACGAACTGTTTTTGAGTGCCGAGCAGTTCCGTTTAATAGACTCGCCGCATTTTCAATGGCGGAAGTAAAATGCTCAAAGGAGTTTGAAGAGAGATCTATTTGCTTCTGGGCTTTGTCGAGGAGCTCATCGATTAACTGCCAGTGCTCGTCTGCTGTATCTATCTGCAAAAATCTAGAGGCGGAGCTAATTGAGGTGTCTGCCGCATACCCAAAATCTATCAACCGGTTGGCCGCTTGAATGATCAGCCAGATCCTCAATCGCCTCCGATTCTTAAACGTAAGATGGTCGGGGGAAGGGGCTAGTGGGTTGGTAATCATGAGCAACAGGAACGTATGAGTTTGGATATTCCTGAAGTTGCGCCTAGTTTTCCTGATGCTACCGCTGTGGCCAAAGCCTGGATATTTTTTTGATATGCGCTCATCCGAAGCGAATAATTCTGCGAACCGTTTCAGCTCCTGAACTATGGGGTTCTGCTCCCACTCTTCGGTGATAGTTTGGGATTCAGGGTAGTTTAGCTCGAGGGCAAGGTTTGCAGTTCCATTAGTAAAATCATCCAGCCCAAGAATGTGATAGTTAATTTCGAGGGGAAACTCTAGGCCTCGTTCTGCTGCCCACTCGCAGAGCTCAACGTAGTGCGCTCCAAACCTTACGGTCATTTCTTCGGCGACAGTCGCTGGAGTTCTGTGCCAATTCCGAGTGACTTCCTGTGTCATTAATTGATCCTAATAGCATGGATGTTTTTTGTTCAAACTCCCGTTATCATACGGATATAGTGACTTTTGAGTCAATTAGCGACTTATAAGAAGTCGCACTACTATAAGTCTCATAACCCTGCCCCCGCTACCATATTAAAAGGCAAATCAGTAACTTACTGATTTGCCTTTTTTAGTTTCTGCTTTCTAAATTTCCTCAATGCCTGTGTTCTTTTTTTAATATATTCCACTTGTCAGTAACAACGCGCTGATCAGCCAACTTGATGCAGAAAATGCACCCGCACCGCCCCTGGCTTTCAGAGACGTAAACTGCTGTCATCACAGATGACTGAATTGCAACATTGCAACGCCCACAGCCACCAGACACGCTGCAAAAATGCGTCGTCCGCCTAGTGGCTCGTTAAGCAGGCGGGTACCGAGGAATGCAGCCACAATAACACTGGTTTCGCGCAACGCGGATACGTAAGTCATGGGAGTGATCGACATGGCCCAGACCACGAATCCGTAGGAGGCTGTATACATTACGCCACTGGCAAGCCCCTGGCGCCAGTGGTTTTTGATGAACTCCGGAACGGCTCGGCCATGGCGTACAGCCACCCAGAGCGTCAGCAGGAGCCCGTCCAGTACAAACATCCAGGCAATGTAGGCAATCGCGTTATCCGTCAGGCGCGCGCCCATGCCGTCCATCACGGTATAGGTTGCGATCAACGTACCAATGAGCAGTGCCAGCAATACCGAGCGTATGCCGCCGTTTCCATGTGGTATGCGATAAGCCATCAGCCCTATGGCGAGGGAAATCAGTGCAATGCTGGCCATTCCCAGGGGGGAAAGCTGCTCACCCGCAATAATGAACGCACCCAGCGCCACCAGCGGCGGTGCCGAGCCACGGGCAATCGGATACAGCAGCGACAAGTCGGCGACGCGATACCCGCTGGCGAGCAAGACATAATAGAAAAGATGCACGAACATGGATGCAATCAAGAATGGCCAGCTTGCAGGGTCGGGCAAGCCCACAAATAACCCAACCGGAAGCATGACCACTGCCGCAAATCCATTGGTAATAGCAAGGCGGACTAATGGCGCACCACCGCTTTTGATCAGCGTGTTCCAACCGGCATGCATGATTGCCGACGCCATCACCAGCCCAAAAACCAGTGGATCCATGGGAAACTCCTAAAATCATTCCTTCGGAGCAAACACTCCGTGTTCAAACGGACAAAGGGGGCGGGCCGTTGAAGCGGTCCGATTGGCTAGTGCGCCGCTTTTTCAGAGGCATGCTGCTGCGCAAGGTGCTCAAGTGAGGGCGCGAAGTCTTCAAAGGCAGGCGTTTTAACCCCTGCAATTTTGCCTTCGTCATCCCAGGCCCGCAGGCGAAGCGCATCTTCGTAGTATTCATGCGTGCGAAACGCCGCAACTTCCTCCGCGTCCATTGGGCCTCCCTGTACTGCACCGACGCAGCCGAAAGGCGCGAAAAATAGTTATCGTTCACCGCACACAAATAGCGTTTAGCCGCGACGTGCAGCTCTATGGGCTCGGTGACAGATTGTGGGAAAAAAGCTTTGAGGACATCCGCACCGGCGGTTTCATGGTAATTATCCTGGCCAGAAGCCAGCGAATCTTCGGGGAACTCGCTGGTATAGTGGCCAATATCATGCAGCAGAGAGGCCGCGATCAGCGTCTCGGGCGCGTTGGCCTTTTGAGCCAGAGCGGCGGTTTGCAGCATGTGTTCTGACATGGTGACCGCTTCGCCCAGATAGGAGTCGTCTCCTCGGCGAGCAAAAATATCAGCGATGAAGGCCACAATGTTATTTTGGTTGAGCGTGTTAAACGACATCATGCTGCCCCTTTTTCCGCGTCTTCGTTTTGTTCCAGTACGGTCAGAGTCGATAGCAGGCTGTCCTTGTCGGCGTATGCTCCTTGAAGCCATCGGGCGCCGGAACTCTCATAGCCGATTCGCCGATGGGTAACGCGGGTATTGTCCACGATAAACAGCTCGCCTGGACGCAGCTTGAATGTGACGGCCAGTTCTGGACGCTCCATGATTTCCGCAAATTCGCGGTAAGCGGCGTAAAAGTCGGACATCTGATCGAATGGAATGTCGGTTAATGGCCCGAGTGACCGATTGTTGAACCAGACTGCCAGCAATTCTGAGTCCGGCCCAAGCTCAATCATGGGTCGTTTGGAGTGCAGGTAAACACCCCCATTGCCAGAGTAGGTGAAATTCGCCGGCTGACCCGCTAAAACAGTGAACATCTCCGGGGCTTCTTCACGGAGAATTTCGACCGCACGGAAGCTGTCGACAACGACTGAGTCACCGCCGTCTACGGAATTTTCCAGACAGGACAGCAGTTGCAGTGTCGGTACCGGATCCCGGTAGGGGTTGTCGGTATGTACCTGAAGTCCCAGCCCTGTATACGCGAGGTTTACAGGGTTAACCTCGGTGCGAACTTCGAAAAAGCGGCCGTAATTGGTGTCCCGCACATAGCCGAACAGTTCAACCACGCGACAGATCGCTTCGCTTTCAATGGGCATGTCCGTCATTTTAGCGACGCGTGGCTGCGCTCCTGATGATGTTCGCCGTGAGTGGGTGGTCTTTGACAAGATCTCAAGCACCTTCTAGGTTTAAATCCAGTAGGTTCGAAACTAGCCAGTGATTGACGAGTATAGGGCGAGTGGGTTGCTGATCCCGGCGCGACCCATAAGACAGCATGCACTGACAACTATTATCAGGATAGCCATGCAACAGGATGCAACAGCGTTGATTGCCGAGTATTGGGCCATCGGGCTTTTTGTCGTGGCCGTCATCGGCCTATGTGTTTTTATGATTGGTGTTTCGGCACTGCTCGGCGGCCGCAGCCATGGACGCAGCAAGGCGTTGCCCTTCGAAAGCGGCATCATTGGCACAGGGAGCGCCCGTCAGCGTTTTTCTATTCAGTTCTATCTGGTCGCGATGCTCTTCGTGATCTTTGATATCGAAGCCGTATTCTTATTTGCCTGGTCCGTGTCGGTGCGCGAGGTAGGTTGGAGCGGCTTTTGGGGTGCGGCGGTGTTTATCGCGATTCTTCTTGCCGGGCTGGTTTATGACCAGCGTTCTGGTGCGTTGAACTGGGCTCCCCTAGGCAGTGATCGGCCGCATCGAGGAAGGTAACCACTTATTGGTTTTCATCTGGGAGGCACGTTATGGCATACACCCTAACCAGGGCCGAGGACGCGCTCACAGCAGATAGCGCACGCTACCCCTTAAATAAGAGCCAGCAAGTCGAAGACCCGATGAAGCAGCAAGTACACCGCAGCGTGTTCACCGGCAAGCTTAAAGACGTACTCAACTCGACGGTCAACTGGGGGCGCAAAAACTCTCTGTGGCCCTACAACTTCGGGTTGTCCTGTTGCTACGTAGAGATGACCACTGCGTTTACGTCTCCCCACGATGTTGCCCGGTTCGGTGCCGAGGTTATTCGAGCTTCTCCCCGCCAGGCAGACTTCATGGTGATTGCCGGCACCTGTTTCGTGAAGATGGCACCGGTTATCCAGCAGCTTTATGACCAGATGCTGGAGCCAAAATGGGTGATCTCCATGGGCTCCTGCGCAAACTCTGGTGGCATGTACGACATTTATTCGGTGGTGCAGGGTGTCGACAAGTTTTTGCCGGTGGATGTTTATGTGCCCGGTTGCCCGCCACGCCCGGAGGCTTTTTTGCAGGGGTTGCAGTTGTTGCAAGACTCCATTCAAGAAGAACGTCGGCCGCTGTCTTGGGTGGTTGGCGACCAGGGGGTGTACCGCGCTGAGATGCCGTCTCAGCGTGAGAAGCAGCGCGACCGGCGTATTCAGGTAACGGAGCTGCGCACACCAGACAACATTTAACCCAAGAGTCTGTGATTGGCTTCGCAAGGTAGTAGGCAGGTTCCAGACTGGCATTCTTATCGCACTTCAAAGCGTGAGGAACACCGCCAACATGAGTATGGTTCAAACCGGTACCAACACGACAGTCGCTCCCGATCACTGGGCCAGTTACCTCACGACGCTTCTGCGAGAGCAGTTCGGCGATCAGGTGCAGTGTGAACAGGCCACCTTAACGGGCATGCCCGTGTTGTGGGTAAGTCGGGGCGCACTGGTTGAGATGCTGTCTACGTTGCGCCAGTTACCCGAGCCGTTCGAGATGCTGTTTGATCTGTCGGCCATTGACGAGCGCCTGCGCAGTCATCGGCACGACCTGCCGGATGCGGACTTCACCGTGTTCTATCAGCTTCTGTCGGTCTCGGCGAATCGCGACATCATGCTCAAGGTGGCGCTTGCTGAGCAGGATTTGTCGCTGCCCTCCGTCATCCCCGTATACCCCAACGCCAATTGGTACGAGCGCGAAGTCTGGGACATGTTCGGCATTCGCTTTGACGGGCATCCAAACCTGTATCGCATTTTGATGCCGCCTACCTGGAAAGGCCACCCGCTGCGCAAGGATCACCATGCGAGGGCCACGGAATTCGATCCTTATACCCTGACCGTGGAAGGCCAAGAGAACGAGCAGCAGGCGCTTAAGTTCCAGCCTGAAGACTGGGGCATGAAACGGGAAAGCGACAATGCCGAATTCATGTTTCTGAATCTGGGGCCTAACCATCCCTCTGCGCACGGTGCTTTTCGTATCGTGCTGCAACTTGATGGCGAAGAGATCGTCGATTGCGTGCCAGATATTGGCTATCACCATCGCGGTGCCGAAAAAATGGCCGAGCGCCAGTCCTGGCACAGCTTCATTCCGTACACCGACCGTATCGATTACGTGGGCGGTGTAATGAACAACTTGCCCTATGTGCTGGCGGTAGAAAAGCTTGCCGGCATTCAGGTGAATGATCGTATCAACACGATTCGGGTGATGATGTCAGAGCTGTTTCGCATTACCAGCCACCTGCTGTTCCTGGGCACCTACCTGCAGGATCTCGGTGCGATGTCGCCGGTGTTCTATGCCTTTACCGATCGCCAGAAGGGCTACGACGTTATCGAGGCTATCACCGGTTTTCGCATGCACCCGGCCTGGTTTCGCATCGGAGGCGTAATGCAGGATCTGCCGAAAGGTTGGGACAGGCTCATGCAGGGCTTCGTTAACTGGATGCCGGCCCGACTCAGGGAATACGAGAAGGTGATGATGGAGAACTCTCTGGTGCGCGATCGTACGAAACACATCGCGGCCTTCGATACTACCAACGCCTTGGCTTGGGGCGTTACCGGCCCAAATCTGCGCGCCACCGGCTGTGATTTTGATCTGCGCAAGAAGCGACCTTACTCGGGGTATGAGAACTTCGATTTCGAGATTCCTCTGGCTCAAAACGGCGATGCGTTCGATCGTGGCCAGTTGCGCATTGAGGAGATGCGCCAGAGCGTGAGAATCCTCCAGCAATGCATCAACAACATGCCAGCAGGTGACTACAAGGCAGACCATCCGCTGACCACACCACCGCCTCGCGAGCGCATGCTTGAACACATCGAAACCCTGATTACCCACTTTTTGCAGGTTTCATGGGGGCCGGTGCTGCCCGCCAACGAATCGTTGCAGATGATCGAGGCGACCAAGGGCATCAACAGCTACTACCTGACAAGCGACGGCAGCACCATGAGCTATCGCACGCGCATTCGCACGCCGAGCTTCCCGCACTTGCAGCAGATTCCTGTGTTAATGCGTGGTGGCTTTGTGCCGGATTTGGTCGCGCACCTGGGTAGTCTTGATTTTGTTATGGCCGACGTGGATCGCTGATGATGTCAAAAACACCCATTTCCGTCAGCATAACCAAAGACCTCATCGCGACGGATAGTTTTCAGCTGCATGAGGAAGATCGCCAGGCCATGCTCATCGAGCGCGATCATTATGAGCAGCCCCAGGCGGCTTGTGTCGGCGCGCTTAAAATTGTGCAAAAGCGCTATGGTTGGGTACCAGATGGGGCGATTGTCGCCATCGCTGAAACACTGGGTATTGGTGCGGGTGAAGTGGAGGGCGTGGCAACCTTCTACAGCCTGATCTTCCGTCAGCCGGTGGGGCGTCATGTGATTCTGCTGTGCGACAGCAGCTCCTGCTTTCTCACAGGTTATGAAGCGTTAAGCGAAGCCTTGAGCGAGAGGCTCGGCATAGGCTTTGGCCAAACCACCGAGGATGGGCGTTTCACTCTGCTTCCGGTGTGTTGCCTGGGAGCCTGCGATCGCGGCCCCGCGATGATGATCGGCGATGATACCTTCGGACTTATCGCCGCAGACGATCTGGATGAACTTCTGGAGGCCTATCCATGACGGCGATACCCAAGGATTCACGGCTGCGTTATCACTGCCAGTTGCACCAGAGTGCCGAGGAGCGTCAGGCCGAGAGTCATCCGCTGACTTGGCGGCTGCGCGAGGACGGCGCGCGCATCGGGCTCGATGAATACCGTGATAAAGACGGTTATCAGGCCGTAATGGATACTTTGGAGAAGCGCACGTCTGCTGATGTGATTAACGCTATGAAACAGGCCAACGTGCGCGGCCGAGGCGGGGCGGGTTTTTCCGCAGGTGTTAAGTGGGGTTTGACCCAAGTGGGGGATAATCTGCCCCGAGGCTATGTGGTCTGCAACGCGGATGAGATGGAGCCGGGCACCTTTAAGGATCGTCTGTTGATGGAGCAGCAGCCCCATTTGCTGATCGAAGGCATGATTATCGCGGGCTACGCCAACCACTCCCGCTACGGTTATATTTTTCTGCGCGGCGAATACGTGGAGGCGGCCCACTCCCTGACATTGGCGATCGAGGAGGCTCGGGGGGCGGGACTGCTGGGAGGCGATGTCGCCGGGAGCGGCTTCGATTTTGATATTGCCCTGCACACCGGCGCTGGGCGTTATATTTGCGGCGAAGAAACCGCGCTGATCAACTCCTTGGAAGGCAAGCGGGCCAATCCTCGGGCCAAACCGCCTTTTCCCGGCCAGTCTGGTGCTTGGGGCAAGCCTACGGTGGTCAATAATGTGGAGACTTTATGCAATGTGCCGGCGGTGATGCAGCACGGCGCAGACTGGTATCAGGGGCTATCTGGTGGGCTAAGCGAGGATGGCGGCACCAAATTGTATGGTGTCTCAGGGTTAGTTGAGCGCCCAGGGCTCTGGGAGCTGCCCATAGGCACCAGCGGGAGGGAAATCCTTGAGCGTGCTGGCGGCATGCGCGAGGGCCATACTCTCAAGTCCTGGCTGCCGGGGGGCGGCAGCACCGGCTTTTTGCTGCCAGAACATCTCGATCTGCCGATGGACTTCGACACCATTGGCAAGCATGGCAGCCGCATGGGCACCGGCCTGATTACGGTGCTCAGCGAGCGTCAGAGCATTGTGTCCTTGCTGCGCAACCTTGAGCAGTTCTTCGCTCGGGAATCCTGTGGCTGGTGTACGCCCTGTCGCGATGGCCTGCCTTGGACCGTGAAGCTGCTTCATGCGCTGGAACTCGGTGAGGGCAAACCCGGCGATATTGAGACCCTTGAGCAACACGCGCAAGACTTGGGGCCAGGATTAACCTTCTGTGCCCATGCCCCCGGGGCGATGATGCCGCTGGAATCGGGGCTCAAGCACTTCCGGGCGGAGTTCGAAGCCGGTATCGCGCACCCTAACTTTGAAGGGGTGAGCTGATGGCGACGATTCACGTGGACGGCAAGGCTTATCAGGTTGATGGGTCAGACAACTTGCTGCACGCCTGTCTTTCCCTGGGGCTCGATATTCCCTATTTCTGTTGGCATCCAGCTCTGGGCAGCGTCGGCGCTTGCCGCCAGTGTGCCGTGAAACAATACAAGGATAAGGACGACAGCAAAGGCAAACTGGTGATGTCGTGCATGACGCCTTCCACCGACACCAGCTGGATATCCATAGACGACAGCGAAGCCAAGGCATTTCGGGCGGGCGTGGTTGAGTGGCTAATGACCTATCATCCTCACGACTGCCCAGTGTGTGAGGAGGGCGGCCACTGCCATTTGCAGGACATGACGGTGATGACTGGCCACGATCGGCGGCGCTATCGCTTTCGCAAACGCACTCATAGAAACCAGTATCTGGGGCCCTTCGTCGCCCATGAGATGAACCGCTGCATCAACTGCTATCGCTGCGTACGCTTTTATAATGACTACGCTGGCGGCACCGATCTGGGTGTCTTTGGCATGAATAACAATCTGTATTTCGGCCGCCACGAAGAAGGCGTTCTGGAAAGCTCTTTCTCTGGCAATCTCACCGAAGTTTGCCCCACCGGCGTGTTCACCGATCAAACCCATTCAGACCGTTACGTTCGAAAATGGGATATGCAGTTTGCGCCCAGCGTGTGCCATCAGTGTGCCGTGGGTTGCAACATCAGCCCGGGGGAGCGTTATGGCGAAATCCGACGCATCGAGAATCGCTATAACGGCGAGGTCAATCGCTACTTTCTGTGTGATCGCGGACGTTTTGGCTACGGCTACGTTAATCGCTCCGATCGGCCGCGTCAGCCCGAATGGAGGGGAGAGTGGAGGGGAGAGCAGCCAGGCGATATAGCCATTCTAGACGTAGATCCTGCACTGGATCGCGGCGCGGACCTGCTGCGCAGCGCCAGCAGAGTGATTGGCATTGGCTCGCCGCGGGCCAGCTTGGAGAGCAACCATCAACTAATCAAGTTGGTCGGCCGAGACAATTTCTCCAATGGTATAGTCGCCGCAGAACTCGCCTGCCTGGAGCGCATGGCGGAATTAGAGCAATCCTGTGGCTTGCCAACTCCTACACTGCGCGAGGTGGAAGCGCACGATGCCGTTCTGGTGCTGGGCGAAGACATGATGCAAAGCGCCGCACGCCTGGCGCTCGCCGTCCGTCAGGCGGTATTGGCCCAGCGCGACGCTTTGGCGAAAGAGCGGGACATACCCGTATGGAATGCGGAAGCAGTTAAAACGCTGGGCCAGGATAGCCGGCATCCTTTGTTCCTTGCCTATCCCGTCGCCACAGAACTCGACAAGATCAGTGCCAACAACTGGCAACTGGCACCTGCAGACATCGCCCGTTTGGGCTTCGCCATTGCTCATGCTATCGACGAGCGCGCACCAGCGGTCACAGGTCTTGATTCGACGCTTGAGGCGGCAGCACAGACGGTGGCCACGCAGTTGATGGGGGCGGACAGACCGCTAGTGATCAGCGGTGGCTCACTGGAATCCACCGAAGTACTCGATGCAGCGGGCAGCATTGCCCGAGCGCTGTCGCGGCGCGCGAAATGCGCCGGCATTATGCTTATACGCCGGGAAGCCAACAGCACCGGCCTTGCCATGCTGGGCGGGCCGCCTCTGGAGTGGGCGCTGGATGAAATCGTCGAGGGCCGCGCCGACGCCTTGGTGGTGTTGGAAAACGACCTGTATGCCCGACTGCCAGAAGCGCGCGTCGAGACGGCATTGAATGCGGTGACCACCTTGGTCGTGCTGGATCATCAGCGCACCCGCACTTGGCAAGACGCCCTCCTGGGGTTACCTGCAGCCAGCTTCGCCGAAGCGGATGGCACCCTGATCAATCTGGAGGGCCGCGCCCAGCGTTTTTTCCAGGTTTTCGATCCGCGCTTTCTGCGGCCGGAGTGGCGCATTCACGAAAGCTGGCGCTGGCTGCACGCGCTGCGTACCAGTCTTGCTCGTGGGGAAGACAGCACCATCACGCTGGATGAGGCCACGCATGCCTGTGCTCAGGACTATCCAACACTAGCAGGCATCGTTGCCGCCGCGCCGGGCGCAGATTTCCGAGTTGAAGGCGTTAAGTCGGCCCGAGCGCCGCATCGCTACAGCGGGCGGACGTCGTTGCGCGCCAACATCACGGCGAGCGAACCACGCATGCCTCAAGACCCGGATACGCCTTTCAACTTTTCCATGGAAGGTTACAGTGGCTTCGATCAACCCCGTAAAGAAGTGCCGTTCGCTTGGGCTCCGGGCTGGAACTCGCACCAGGCCTGGAACAAATTTACCGATGAAGTGGGTGGGCACCTGCGTGCCGGTGACCCCGGCGTATGCCTGGCTGCGCCACGCCCCAGTGTCTATCGCTATGCCAGCGATATTCCCGAGGCTTTCCAGCCGCGCCAAGACCGCTGGCAACTGCAGGTGTTACCGCGACTGTTCGGCGGCGAGGAAACCTCCTCCCGCGCGGCGCCCATTGAAGAGAGAGCCCGGTTGTCGAGTCAAACGCCAAGCATTGGCTTGTCCAGCGACGATGCGGCGAAGTTGGGGCTAGAGCAGGGCGCATCGCTGACCCTGAAAACCGATACCGCAAGCCTGACCCTGAGGCTGCGCTGCGATCAGTACTTGCCCAGCGGCATTGTCAGCGTGCCGGCGGGACTGTCCAGCGAATTCAGCAGTGGCGAGTGGGCAAGGCTTGAAGTTGCAAGCAGCGCCCATCAGGAGACGCGCGAATGAGCTGGATAACGCTTAGCGACTGGCGCCCCGAATGGTTAACTCCAGCGATGATGGATATTGCCGTCGCCATGCTGCAGGCGCTGGCCATTCTGCTAGCTGCCGTGCTGTTAGGGGCGATTCTCACGGTGGTGGAGCGTCGTTTGTTGGGCTGGTGGCAGGATCGCTATGGCCCCAACCGAGTCGGGCCCTTCGGCACTCTGCAACTGGTCGCCGACATGATCAAAATCTTCTTCAAGGAAGACTGGATACCGCCGTTCGCCGATCGGACGATCTTCGTACTGGCGCCGGCAATCGCCATGGCCTCACTGCTGCTGTCGTTTATGATTATCCCCATCACGCCGGGCTGGGGTGTGGCGGACTGGAATATCGGCCTGTTGTTCTTCTTGGCCATGGGCGGCATCAATGTCTATTCGGTACTGCTGGGCGGTTGGGCCAGCGCCAACAAGTATGCGCTGATCGGTGCCATGCGCTCCTCAGCGCAGACCATCTCCTATGAGGTGTTCATGGGCTTGTCGCTGATGGGCGTTGTGGCGATGGCGGGCACGTTCAACCTGCGCGACATCGTCAATGCCCAGCAGGGAATGTGGTACATCATTCCTCAGTTTTTAGGCTTTTGTAACTTCCTTATTGCCGGCTTCGCGGTGGTGCACCGTCACCCTTTCGATCAGCCAGAAGCTGAGCAAGAATTGGCAGACGGCTATCACATCGAGTACTCCGCCATGAAGTTCGGCATGTTTTTCATCGGCGAATA
>JBQCZX010000104.1:0-13852 GCA_052089485.1 Marinobacter sp.
AGCAGAGGATTGAAAATCCTCGTGTCGGTGGTTCGATTCCGCCTCCGGGCACCATTAAGAATTCAGATGAAACCCGCCTAGTGCGGGTTTTGTTGTTTCTAAAGAACGAAATGTAAGCAATGTGTAAGCAAATTTGGTGAATGCGCGGAAGTATTCGCCACAATATTTACATCGGTTCGCGGTATTCCCTATTACCTCGCTGCATGTCGGGCACTTTCGATACTGATTTGTTATAACCACCGCTTTCTCCCTTTCCGACTAACTGTCACTGAAGACAATACGCGGGGAGCAGCCACCGGAGGCAAGCTGACCGGAGGTGATCCAATGGCTAGTTGAATCTGAACAAGGAGCCAGTTCAGGATGCGGAATAACGCCGGGATCTCTGGTAACTTTGGATTCCGCGAGCAATATGCTCCGCTAAAAGGAATTATCGACAAGGAAATGTCATGACCGATCAACAGGTACGGACTTTCACCTCAAACGATGGCCAGGCTCAGATTGAAGTAGCTCTGGACCAAGAAACAACTTGACTTAGTCTTGATCAGATGACTGACCTGTTTGATCGAGATAAATCGGTGATTTCTCGACATATTGGTAATGTTTTCAAAGAAGGTGAACTCGACCGGAGTGCAGTTGTTGGAAAAAATGCAACAACTGCCGCGGATGGTAAAACCTACCAAGTTGATTACTTCAACTTGAATGTCATCATCTCCGTCGGTTATCGCGTCAAATCCAAACGTGGTGTCCAGTTTCGACAGTGGGCAACCGGTGTTCTCAAAGACCACCTTGTTCAAGGCTACGACGAACAACAGTTGACTGAAGTGGGTATCAAGCAGCCAGGTATGCAGCCGTTAGAGCTAAACGAGGCAGTAGAAGCCAGTGGCGAGCTGAAGCGAACCTTGATTGCCAAAGGCGAAGCCACCGAACTGTTCGGCCAACTGCGCGGGGATGGCCTTACCTCTGCCCTTGCCACCATAGAGCAGGGTTTTGGAGATGAGCTGTGCTATCCAAATATCGCCACCCGCGCGGCCTACCCTGCCTTTACCATGAGACAAAAAGATCTATAAGAATTGCCTCCACAACAAGGAAAATCCTGATGACAACAACACCAAAAGTAATACTCAAAGCCACTCAAACCCAACCCGAAATTGCTCTGCCCGCCATAGGCCAAGGTACCTGGTACATGGGCGAGGGCCTGGCACCGAAAAATCAGGAGGTCAGGGCACTCCAGCAGGGGCTCGATCGGGGCCTGACGCTTATCGACACCGCGGAAATGTACGGTGACGGTGCTGCGGAAGAAGTCGTCGGTGAGGCCCTGCGCGGGCGTCGGGACGATGCCTTCGTTGTTTCCAAGGTCTATCCATGGAATGCCGGCAGCAAAGACACCATCAAGGCCTGCGAAAACAGCCTGAAGCGCTTGGGTATCGACTGCCTGGATCTTTACCTTCTGCACTGGCCCGGAAACGTTCCCTTAGAGGAAACCTTCGAGGCTTTCCAGCGCCTGCAGGAGCAGGGCAAGATTAAGCGCTTCGGCGTCTCCAACTTCGACGTGGACGATATGCAGGAACTCTACCAAACCAATGGCGGTTCAGAGTGTGCGGTGAACCAGGTGCTCTATCATTTGGGATCCCGGGGCATCGAACACTCCCTGAGCCCCTGGCAGCGGGAGCAAGACATGCCGATCATGGCCTACTGCCCTATCGCTCAGGGCGGCAGCCTGCGCCGAGAACTGCTGACCGACGCCACGGTGAAAGAAATCGCCGGCGAGCTGAACGCCACTCCGGCCCAAGTGCTGCTGGCTTGGGCGATCCGTCCGGTGGACGGCGGGCGAGACGTAATCGCCATTCCCAAGGCCGCCAGTCCGGAACATGTGGAGCAGAACGCCGCTGCCGTCTCACTTCAACTAAACGACGAAGCGCTTGAACGGCTCGACAAGGCCTTCCCCGCGCCCCGGCGCAAAACCCCTCTCGACATCATGTAGCCGAATTTACCGCTGCAACGACTCAGCCCACTTCTTAGCGGGCTGAGTCGTTTTACCAAACCGACAACTCGTTTACACTGCCCCACCTTGCTTACTCGACGACGTCTCCAATCGCCGACCGAACCATTGTCTGTTTTAAAAACCATACCCTGAGGTTTTCATGTTTTCTGGATTGAGTTCTATTTTTCGACCTGTGATGCGGCTGAGTCTTGTTTCTCAGATTGCCATTGGCATTGCTGCCGGTGTACTGCTGGTGATCATATCGCCAGAGGCTGCAGGCTCTGTTGCGCTTCTTGGTCAGCTATTTGTTTCGGCATTGAAGGCTGTGGCACCTGTACTGGTTTTTGTGCTGGTAGCTGCGGCCATTGCAGGGCACAAGCAGGGGCAGCCAACGCATATTCGCGGTGTGTTAATGCTCTATATCGTAGGCACGCTTGCGGCCGCCTTGGTTGCCGTGGTGGCCAGCTTCCTGATACCAACAGAGTTAACTCTGGACTTAACGGAGGTAAGTGGAAACCCGCCTTCGGGCGTTGCGGAAATACTGAAAAACCTGGTGCTCAGCGCTGTGGCCAACCCTGTCACCGCACTGATGGAAGGCAACTTCATTGCCATATTGGTATGGGCGATTGGTCTTGGCTTTATGTTGCGTAACGCCAGCGAACCCACACGCCAAGGGCTCAACGATCTTTCAGATGCAGTCTCCGGAATCGTGCGTGGCGTTATCCGCCTTGCACCTTTAGGTATTTTCGGGCTTGTTGCCAATACGCTGGCAGAGTCAGGCCTTGGCGCTCTGCTTGAGTATGGCCAGCTACTGGGCGTTATTGTGGGCTGCATGGTATTTGTAGCGCTGGTGACAAATCCGCTGCTCGTATTCTGGCAGACTCGCAGCAACCCCTACCCGTTGGTGTTTGAGTGCTTGCGCGGTAGCGCGATCACCGCCTTTTTTACTCGCAGCTCGGCCGCAAACATACCCGTTAACCTTGCGCTATGTGAGCGCATGAAGCTTGATGCAGACACCTACTCAATCTCTATTCCCCTGGGCGCAACCATCAATATGGCAGGTGCCGCGATAACCATTTCAGTGATTACCCTGGCTACGGCGAACACCCTTGGTATCCCTGTTGATTTCCCCACCGCACTGATTCTTTGCGTGGTCTCTGCCTTGGCTGCTTGCGGTGTTTCCGGTGTCGCCGGCGGCTCATTGCTTCTGATTCCCATGGCCACCAGCTTGTTCGGGGTGCCCATTGAAGTTGCCATGCAGGTGGTTGCCATTGGCTTCGTAATCAGCGTGGTACAAGATTCCACCGAAACTGCTCTTAACTCCTCCACCGATGTACTGTTCACTGCGGCGGCGTGTCATCGGGCGGAAGCCAAGCAGGAATGAGCATTCAACAGTTTTGCAAATCAGGGTGGGCAAAATGCTAACAGACTCCCAAAACCTTATTTTTGTCGGCATGCCCGGCAGCGGTAAAAGTACGGTGGGTGTGCTGATCGCCAAGAGACTCGGACTGGGCTTTATCGACACAGATTTACTGATACAGCAGGAAACCGGTCGTACGCTCCAGCACATTGTCGATCAAGATGGCTATGTTGCGCTGCGCAAGGCAGAGGAACAGGTGCTGTTGAACGTGAATGTACAACAGCACGTTATTAGCACTGGCGGAAGCGCGGTGTATAGCGACGCAGCCATGGCGCACCTCAAAACCGGAGGCACCGTTGTGTTCCTCGATATCTCTTTGGACACGGTTTGTGCGCGGATTGGCGACTACAGCCTCAGAGGTATTTCAAAGAGGCCAGATCAATCGCTTCTTGAACTTTACGAGGAGCGATCCGCCTTGTACTCCCGTTATGCCGATCTGACGATTCAAGGAGATGCTCTGGGCCAAGAGCAGGTTTGTGATGCTTTGATAGAAGGCCTGCAAAGACTCAAGCGTGAGAGGAGCTGAAAGTCATCTGAAACTTGGCGGCAACCCGCTTGAGCTTCGCATCAGCGGGTTGCGGGGTTCATTTCAATCACATCAGCTCGTAGTACCGACTGATCTATTACCAGATCGCTGATGAGCGGGCGGCTCTTCAGGTAATGATCGGTCTTTTTATGAATCGGTAAGGCATCTGTGCTGGTGTAGATCTCATACAGATAAAAGGTGTTGGGTTCTTCTTTGGCTTCCAATACATCGAACACGAGACAGCCTTCTTCATTTTCTACCGAGGCTTTCGCATTGGGCAGCATGGCCGCCAGATAATTAGAGAGACATTAAGGGTGAACAACCTGCGCCAAAAATTCTAAATACTGGGAGTGCGCTCGATCAGAGGTGATCGGTTTGAAAGTAACCGACTGGCCTGGCTGGCATTGCGCCAAGCGGCTGCAGGATAGAGGCGTTAGAGTGCCAAGTCTTGGGTAGCCACCAATGGTTTGGCGATCATTTAGCAGAACGATTGGCTGGCCATCTGGTGGAACTTGCACCGCACCTAAAGCCAGCCCTTCAGAGATCATATTGTTGATGGCGCAGCTTAGTAGCGGCCCTTTCAGGCGCACACCCATCCGATCCGATCGGTTGTCTACCTCCCAGTCTCGGTTGAAGAAGTCAAAGAGGCTACGGCCGCCAAACTCCCCTACCTGAGCGCCAAGAACCAAATCCAATACGGCTGGCTTAGCGTAATCGATCTTTTCAGTTTCGGGTACCAAGCACTCTTCAGGGAGAAGTCCGAGAGTTTCATGGTTGAGTTTAAGTACATCATCCACAGCAAGCTGGCGCCCATCACCACTATGCCCCCCGAGCTTTTCACGTGCCACGCTCGAAAGGCTGCCCAGCACCGGCTTGGCCTGAAACCCTCCGGCTACTGCCAGATATGCCCGTAAGCCATTGCGCGGTATTGTGAACGCAAGAACATCGCCCGCGCGCATTCGGAAGGTTGCCCAGTTCTGGATGGTGTTGCCATTCACAGTGGCGCCAAGATCGGCCCCCGCCAAGGCAAGATAAAGCTCTGTAGTTGCCTCAAGGCTCAACCCGCCAAAAGTCACTTCCAGTGCTGCGGCCCCATGTGAGTTCCCTACGAGAAAATTCCCCCAAGCCCAGGCATGAAGATCCGCGGCTCCGCCCTGAGTAATGCCTAGGTGGCGCACTCCAAAACGCCCAGCATCCTGGAGTGAAGCCAGAGGGCCGGCTTTAATAACCTTGAATGCGTCTACAAGCTCCATTGTCAGGAATCCTCCTGTGGTGTGGGGTCTCCACCTAACCTGAGAAACTCCTGTTTGTTGATCGGTATCATCTGAACGCGATCGCCTACCTGCAGATAGCTCATCTGTTCACTCGAGTGGTCAAACAAAACAATGGGCGTGCGCCCAAGCAAATTCCAGCCACCTGGGGATTGCGACGGGTAGGCAGCGGTTTGGCGACCGGCAATAGCAACGCTACCGGCATAAACCTTTGGCCTGGGAGTGTCCAGCCGTGGGGCTTCAAGGCGAGGGTCAACAGACCCCATAAATGCAAAGCCAGGCGCAAAACCCAGGGCAAACACTTGGTAGATAGTACCTGCGTGCAACTCGATCAGCTCTTCTACACTCAGGGCATTTTTTTCTGCCAGCGGCGACAAATCAGGCCCAACCGTTGGATCATACCAAACAGGTAGTTCTTTTAGGGGGCCGGCGCCACTCGCCTCAGTTGGTGACAACTCAGCAAGTAGGTCTTGCAGTTTTAAGCGAACCTGTTCGGGCTGCAGGAGGCGGGGATCATAGTGCACCAACAGCGTAGTATACGAGGGAACCAGATCAACCAATGCCGAACCAAGCGCTTCCTCGCATTTATCGCAAAGAGCCATCACCGAGGCGAGGTTGTTTTCGTCTATTCGATCAAACAGGCGAACCAGCCAAGCGCTTATGCCTGCGTTTTCAATTCGAGGATAAGCATTCATTAATGCTCCTTAGCCAGAGCAGAGCGAATGGCTTGTGCGGCAAGTATGGAAGCCTCGTTGTCTCCGTGAACGCATAACGTATCGGCTTGCAGGCGCAAGTCCGTCCCTTCCGCAGTTTGTATCGGCAAGCCCTTTGCAAACCGGATAGCCTGCTCAACAATGATTTTTTGATCGTGATGAACCGCGCCTTGCTTGCTACGAGACACCAGCCGCCCATTTTGATGATACGCTCGATCTGCAAACACCTCGAACCACAACTGCAAGCCATGCTCTTTAGCCATGGCCCGCACAGGATCTGGATCATTGGTTGCAGGCACAACAAGCACAAGCCCGGCATCAAAAGCCTGCACGCCGCGCATCACTGCGGCCAGGAGATCGTGATCACCCGCCATGTCGTTGTATAGGGCGCCGTGGGGCTTAACGTAATGCAACGGCGTTCCCTCGGCCTTACACATAGCCGCCTGCGCGCCAACCTGATAAAGCACCAGGTTCTCTACCTGCTGAGCAGTACAGGCCATGGATCTTCGGCCGAACCCAACCAAATCTGGATAGGCCGGGTGCGCACCAATGGTTACACCATGCTCTGAAGCCAGGCGAACCGTAGTGCGCATAATGTCAGGGTCAGAGGCGTGGAAGCCACAGGCAATGTTTGCCAAATCCAACAGCGGCATCAGTGCCGCGTCGTTACCCATGACCCACGGGCCAAGGCTCTCACCTACGTCAGCATTCAGCAGCAGTTGTGTCACAATATCGCGCCTCTGTTTTTTCAGTTTTATAGTCAGCTGCAACCCGGTTTCTTGATTGCAGCTACGAAGACTTCCAGCAAATCATGCACTCGTCCGCGCTCATCATCAATCCCGCGGTCTGCCAGTGCTGCGTTAACTTTGGCGTTAACAAAACTCAACTGAACAAATCACTTTCAACCATTACCCTTAGCGCCCTACTCAAGTACCCACTATTCCCCCAAGGACAGTTACTGCATATGAACAACGCTGATTTGGTTTTTCAAAGTTATGGACGTTGCTGCAACCGTGACGAGTTTTTTGTCGATTTCTATGACCATTTCATGTCGAGCTCAGATGCCATCAAGAACCGTTTTTTGACCACAGATATGAGTGCCCAGCGGCACCTTCTGCGACATGGCATTCTACAGCTGATACTAACCGCAAGGGGCATGTCGGATCGCAAACTAAAATCGCTTGGCGAAAGTCACAACCGAACGAATTTTAACATCAAGCCGGAATGGTATTCGTTATGGCTGGATGCGTTGATGAAAACAGTGCGCATCCACGATCCGGATTACACGAAAGACCTGGGAGACGCATGGAGAGAGGTACTGACCCCCGGAATTGATGTGATCCGCGGAGCTTACTGATTACTCGGCTGATACTTCTTGATTCGGCCAATTGATTTCCACACACTTACAGTTCAGCCTTCAAGCGAAATACTGCGCTTATGCTCTACAAATTACTACCTGGTTTGCTTTGGCTGCAGGGATACACGGCCCATACGTTAAGACGGGACGTGGTATCTGGCCTGGTTATTGGCGTTATGCTGATCCCGCAAAGCATGGGTTATGCGGTGCTGGCAGGCTTGCCGCCCGAATTTGGGCTGTACGCCTCCATCTTCCCACCGCTTTTGTACGCATTACTGGGAACTTCCAACAAGATCTCCATTGGGCCAGTGGCGCTGGATGCCATCCTTATTCTTTCTGGCCTCAGCGTACTTGCCGAACCTGGCTCGGATCATTACCTGCAACTGGCAGTAGAACTGACATTGTTGGTTGGTTTGATTCAGTTTCTGTTCGGGTTACTGCGGTTTGGCTTTATCGTCAACTTTCTCTCCTATCCGGTTGTTGTTGGCTACACCTCGGCGGCGGCCATTATCATCATAGGCAGTCAGCTTCAGAGCCTTACAGGCGTGCATGTAGATAGCGCCAATGTGCTGGATTTGGGCTATCAGTTGCTGATGAATATAAGCAACTGGCACGGCGTGACCATAGGGATCTCTGCGGCTAGCCTGCTGTTTATCTTTTTTTGCAAACGCCACTTACCCAAGCTGCCTAACGCGCTGATTTTGCTAGTCGGCACCATGCTTCTGTCGGGACTGTTTCATGCCGGGCAGGCCGGGGTCGACGTGATTAACTCAGTGCCACGGGGCTTCCCTGCCCTGCAAATACCAGATATTGATTTCGCGAAACTTCGCGAGCTACTGCCGGTGGCGTTTACCGTGGCCCTGATGGGATTCGTGGGCACCATGTCGATTTGTAAGTCGCAAGAATCGCCAAAAGATAAGCGCAGTGTATTGCCAAACCAAGAGCTGATCGCGCTTGGCTTGGCGAACGCCCTAGGCGCCATGTTCCGAAGCTTTCCAGTGTCTGCAAGCTTTTCACGCAGCGCTGCGCTGCGAGAGGCGGGTGCGCTGACTCAGGTATCGGCCATCATTTCCTCAGTGCTGATCGCCATTACCGTGGTTTTTCTTACGCCGCTGTTTACCGACTACCCCCTACCAAAAGCCGTTCTGGCCGCGATCATCGTTATGTCGGTGCTGGGGTTGTTCAAGTACAAAGAGATGAAAACCCTGTTCCAGCAGGACAGAAAGGAATTTGTAATCCTACTGGTCACCTTCGTGATTACATTATTACTGGGCGTTCAGCAGGGATTGCTGGTGGGTGTGGCGGTGTCTTTGTTGCTGGTTATTTACAACAGTACAACACCGCACATGACTGAGCTGGGCAAGCTCGATGGTGAAGATCTTTATCGGAATATCCACCGTTTCGAGAGCATTAGCGTGCGCAAGGATTTACTGATTTTCCGTTTTGATGCGCCGCTGTACTTTGCCAACAAAGATTACTTTAAATCGCGGTTATACAGCCTGATGAAACGGCGCCCCGAGGGCGGGCTTAAGGCAGTAATACTGGATGCGCAAGCCGTGAGTAGCATCGACAGCACGTCACTAATCATGCTGGAAAGCGTGATAGAGAATCTGCGGGAACAGGGCGTTCAGCTTTATCTGGTAAGTCTCATTGGCCCGGTTCGGGACACTCTCACGCACTCTGCAGCTTTGCGCGAGTATGTGCTGGACGAGCACATGTTCCCCCAGATAACAGATGCGGTGTTGTACATTGATCAGGGTATTAGCTCACGGGCTTCAATCGCCAGGCAGAGCAACGCAGGAAGAGCTAAGCGAAGCTAGACTAAGCTTGGCTCTCCCGCTCAACCGCACCCGGCCCACCTGCCGCCAGTATGGCCGCACCGAATACACAAATAGCCATAACCAGCACGATAGGCAGCAGCGTTCCGCCAGCCAACGTAGCTGAAAGTGCGCTTATAGCTCCGGCAATGGTGAACTGAGCAGCTCCAAGCATCGCCGCGGCAGTCCCGCCAAGGTGGGGAAAGAACTCCAGTGCATTGGCCATATTGTTGGGAATAATGGCTCCCATGAAGCCAACCGCTGCAATAATACAGGCGGCTATAACCCAATAGGGCGCGCCAGCGTATGCGCAGATCACCAACGCACTAATCGCGACCGCCTGTAAAAATACGCAAGCTCTAAGAATTTTCACCGACTGGAAACTGTTGAGCAAGCGCCGATTGAGCAGGTTCATGCTGGCCATGGCCACTATATTGGCCGCGAACAGTCCGGAGAACATGGCGTTTGATAATCCAAACCACTCCTGATAGATAAACGATGCATGGGTGATAAACACCAGCATGGCGCTGAAGCACAAGGCTTGCAGCCCAACAAAGCGCATGGTTACCCGGTGGCGAAGCACCAACCCATAATTGGTGATCAGCGTGGATACAGGGGTTCGATCTTTAAGTCGAGGTGGCAGTCGCCGAAACAGTACAAAGTGCAGAACCACTGCCAGTATGGCAGCGTAGCCCGCCAGCATTAGGAAGATCGTATGCCATTCGCTGAAATAGAGCAGCGCTGAACCAATGGAGGGTGCTGCAGCCGGGGCAATAAACATGACCAAACCTATCAAACCAAACAGTCGCGCTGCGTCTTGCCCGCTGGTTTGGTCGCGCACAATGGCCGGTACAGACACCGCACAGAAAGCACCACCAATACCCTGCACAATCCGCCAGCCCAGCATATCTTGCAGCGTTTCGGCCTGGGCAACCATAAACGCAGCGCAGGCGAATACCACCAGCCCGGCGAACAGAATCTGCTGCCGGCCGTAGCGGTCGGACAATGGCCCACCTAGCAACTGCGCGAGCCCCAAAGCCCCCACATAGGCGCTTAGCGTGAGCCCTACGCCGCCATGCCCAATGCCAAGCTCATCCGCGATTTCTGGAAATGCGGGTAGGTAGGCATCAAGTGCCAACGGCCCCAAGGCGACGGTCATACCTAAGAGGATGGCTAACTGTAGATGAGATAACGGTGTGGTGTTCAAACCAGCATTCCAACCAGAGAAACCTGACAGAGCATGAAAAACCTTTGTTTGTTAGGGTGCTTACTACACAAGTCTACAGCATCAGCGCAAAATACACTCCCTGCTCAGCGTCTGGCTGAGCTTACGACGCTTGCTGCGCAAGCTATTGCCTTTGCTATTACCATAGCCCGCCCGAAGCTGTGACTGAACCTGTGCCAACTTGCGCCGGTAGTTCGCGCAAGCTTTCTTCTGTTTGGCAGCGGCTTTTGCTTTCGATTTTTTACGGGATGAATCACCTTTTCGATCAGATGAGAGCAACCCTTTTACTTGCTTGCGGATGCCCGAAACACGCCTGTGCTGCCGAAGATTACTTGCCATGGGCACAGTTACCGGGGCAGCCACTTCAACCGTCTGGTGTCGTTTATCCGATGGCGGGGAATCGGTGAAATGAACCACGCCGCTGGTGTCTGTCCAAGTATAGATATCGGCAGCAGCCGATGAAGAGCAAACACATATTAGAACCGCAAAAGCCAAAATCCTTGGCATAACCATCCACTCCCTGTGGTGACGTTAAGTGCCGAAGCAGTATAACGCGTGCCACAGGGGATGATAGAGAGCGATACGGTTTACTGGTCGAGCAGTTCCACCCAGTGCTGTACCGGCACTTGGGATTTGCTCTCAAGGTGCATCTGGCAGCCGATATTGGCGGTTACAATACGGTCAGGGCTATCCCCGGTAAGTGCCTTGAGTTTGTTATTCAGCAGCTTCTGGCTGAGTTCCGGCTGCAGTACAGAGTAGGTGCCGGCGGAACCACAACACAAATGCTTGTCTTTGGTCGCGGCCAGGTTGATGCCCGCTTTGGTGAGCACCTGCTCTACCACGCCGTTCTGTTTCATGGCGTGTTGCAGTGTGCAGGGGCAGTGGAACGCCACCTTCCCCGAACCCTGCTTAGCCTTGAGAGTGTCAAGATCCTGTTCCAGGAGGAATGCGCCAAGGTCGGTGCACAGTTCGCTAACTCTCTGCGCCTTCTGCGCGTATACAGGATCTTCTCTTAGCAAGTGGCCGTAGTCCTGAACCATGGCGCCGCAGCCAGATGCGGTCATCACTAGGGCCTCTGCCCCAGCTTCGATGGCTGGCCACCAGGCGTCGATGTTCTGTCGCATACGTTCGAGGCCTTTTTCGTGCTCGCTGAGGTGATAGTTCACCGCACCACAGCACCCTGCCTCTGGCGCCTCCACCATGGTAATGCCGAGTTTATCGAGCACTCGGGCTGCTGCTGCGTTGGTGTTTGGCGTGGCGGATGGCTGCACGCAACCGGCCAGGGCCAGCACAATTCGGCTACGGTTGGCGGCTGGCCAGAGATTGGCTTGTTTTTTAGGCGGCACTTTGGTGCGCAGTTTGCCCGGCAGTATGGGGGCGACTGTTTGCCCCAGGCGGAGCATGAATCCGAACAAGGCTCGGTTGGGTATTACCCGTGCCAAGGCCCAGCGCGTCCATTTGTCTTTCGGAGCTCGGGGCAGTTCTTTGTCGATCAGGCCCCGGCTGATGTCTACTAAGCGGCCGTATTGTACGCCGGAGGGGCATGTAGTTTCGCAGCTGCGGCAGGTTAGGCAGCGGTCGAGGTGTTCGCGGGTTTTCTCGGTAACTTCGGCGCCTTCGAGGAACATTTTCATGAGGTAGATGCGGCCACGGGGTCCGTCGCGCTCGTCGCTCAGTTCTTGATATGTTGGGCAGGTTGCGGTGCAGAAGCCGCAATGCACGCAGGCCCGCAGGATGGCTTCTGCCTCTTGCCCTTCTGTTGTGTTGGCGAACTGTTGTACCAGGTTTGTTTGCATGTTTTACCTGCTTAGACTCTTATTCGGTGTTTTAGCGACCGAGCCATACCCTTTCTGAAACACGCTGTGAATACCTCCCTGTACGCTTGGCTACGCCTCTCACTGCTTCATGCTCCTGCGTCGCAGTGAGAGTCCTGGGTTGGCCGTCCATGGCCACCCCGTGAAGAGCTTTTCGCTCTTCACCCATGGCTTCGCACAGTTTCAGAAAGGGTATGGCTCGGCCGCTTGCCTGGCCTTGGTTGGGCCTACATCCAGCTATACAGTCGACCTGGGTTGAATATTCCATCGGGATCAAACGAAGTTTTCATTCGGCGTTGGATCGTTTTAAGTGCACTGGGTTGGCTGTGCATGACATCCCCACTGCGGTCTCCGCCTCGGAATAGGCTTACTTGGCCGCCGGCAGCCCTCGCCAAGGGTTCCATATCGTTCAGTTCTGCAGTTCCTCTGTACCAGCGTTGGGCGCCGGCCCAATCGATGAACCAGTCACCTTTCAGGTCCGGGTTGGCAGCTGTGGAGCCTACGGAGAATCGCCAGAGCGGTGCGCTCTTATCGGCGAAGAATTCGTGCTGCATGTCTTGTACGGAACGCCAAAAGGCTTCGCCCTGCTCCATCACGTCGCCGCTCCACTTTTCAGCGGTGGCTTCGACGGCGGTTTTGGCGCCGGATAGGCGCAGGTACACTTTGCCATCTACCCAACAAGCAGCGGTGATGGGTTTGGGTTCGGCTGCGCGGCTGTTCATGTAGTGCAGCACTTGGCCCATCGCCATGTCTTGTACCAGGGTTAGGCTGGCTGCGTGGCTGGGCATGACTTTCAGGCTGATTTCGGTAATGGCACCGAGAGTGCCTAGGGCTCCTGCTTGTAGGCGGGATACGTCGTAGCCGGCGACGTTTTTCATTACTTCGCCGCCAAAGCGTAGGTGTTCGCCTTTGCCGTTGAGCAAGCGTATGCCCAGCACTTGGTCGCGCACCGATCCTGCCCAGGGTCTTGCGGGGCCGGAGAGGTTGCAGGCGAGTGTGCCGCCAAGGGTGGACTCTGGGCCAAGGTGGGGGGGCTCAAAGTGCAGTGCTTGGCCCTGTTCAGCCAGGGCGGCTTCAATGTCGCTTAGTGGGGTTCCGGCACGCACCGTCATCACCAGTTCAACGGGGTGATAATCTACGATTCCGGTGTGCCCTCTCATATCGAGAGTGCTGGCTTCCGGATTTGGCTCTCGGCCCATAAAGGCTTTGGTGCCGCCGCCGACGATGTTGAGCTTTTCTCCGCGGGAGCGGGCTTGGAGCACCTGCTCCTGCAGTTGTTGAGAGATATCAGCCATGTGCGGCTTCCGTTTTTTCATGCTTGTGTTGTTTGTACTCGAGCGAGCGATATTCTTGACAAAACTTCAGTGCAGGTACGCTTTTGCCTGGGTTAAGAATGCCCGTAGGGTCGAAGGCGGCTTTCACATCGTGAAACTGTTGCAGTTCGAGATCGTTAAACTGAATGGCCATCTGCCGGATCTTTTCTACGCCCACACCGTGTTCACCGGTAATGCAGCCGCCAACGTCTACGCACATTTTCAGTATGCTGGCACCAAAGGCTTCCGTGCGTTCGAACTCACCCGGTACGTTGGCATCAAATAGAATTAATGGGTGCAGGTTGCCATCGCCGGCATGGAATACGTTGGCTACGCGCAAACCGAACTCTTCACCCATTTTCTCCATTTCGGTCAACACATGAGCAATGTGGCGGCGCGGAATGGTGCCGTCCAT
>JBQCZX010000105.1:0-13766 GCA_052089485.1 Marinobacter sp.
GTCGGAGGCCATGGACGGCCGGAGACAAGCGCACATGGATGTGCTCGTAGCGGTTCCCGGAAGCCCCCTTTGTGCACCGCGCTAACCGAATGCTAAAAGGCTAGAGCAAACGAAGACCCGAAATCAATGCATCATTCTGCTCGGGAGTACCGATTGTGATACGCAAGAAATCACTAATTCTGGGCTTATTAAAATGGCGAACAATAATACCCTGCTCTCGCAGTTCTTTTGCCAGGCTCTCACCAGACTTCTCTTTGTGGCGGGCAAAAACGAAGTTGGCTTTAGATGGTAGAACTTCGAAGCCAAGATCATTCAAGGCACTGGCCACGCGCTCCCGCTCAGAAATAACTCCCTCACAGGACTTCTGGAACCAAGCTTGGTCTTCATAGGCGGCTTTGGCGCCGGCCAATGCAAGCCTATCCAGAGGATAGCTGTTAAAGCTATTTTTGACCCGATTCAAGGCTTCGATCAGGTCTGGGTGGCCGATGGCAAAGCCTACGCGGAGGCCTGCGAGTGAGCGGGCTTTGGAGAGCGTTTGGCAGACCAACAGGTTGGGATACTTATCGACTAATTTGATGGCGGTTTCGCCGCCAAAATCCACGTAAGCCTCATCGACCACAACAACGCGCTCTGGGTTGGCCTGAAGGATTGCCTCTACGTGCTCCAACCCTAGGTAACGACCCGTTGGCGCGTTGGGGTTAGGGAAGATGATTCCGCCGTTGGGTTGTTTGTAGTCTTCCGGGTTAATTTCGAAGCTGTCTGTTAGGGGTACGGTTTTGCCTTCGATGTTGTATAGGCCGCAGTACACCGGGTAGAAGCTGTAGGTTACATCTGGGTAGAGAATGGGCTGGCCGTGTTGGAACAGGGCGTTGAAAATGTGGGCCAGCACTTCGTCTGAGCCGTTGCCCAGGAATATCTGTTCAGGCTTTACGCTGTGGTAGTCGGCAATGGTGTGGCGCAGACTTTCGCCTTCCGGATCTGGGTAGAGGCGAAGGCTGTCGTTTAGTTCGGCCTGTATGGCTTCGATGACTTTTGGTGAAGGGCCGTAGGGGTTTTCGTTGGTGTTCAGTTTTACCAGATTGGCCATTTTTGGTTGTTCGCCTGGTACGTAGGGGACCAGATTTTTGACCAAGGGGCTCCAGAATTTACTCATTTTTTTGCTCCGAGGGGAACGGCAGTTGGGGCGGAGTGTGGTGATATATTCATGGCACTCTGATCATCACTCCGGGGCAAGTACAACTTATCGCCGGGAGCTGACTATGCAAAAACCGAAAAACTAATCGTTTTTAACCCGATATTCCGCTGACCTCGCGTGGGCAGTCAGGCCCTCGCCTCTTGCCAGTACCGATGCAACTCGCCCCATCCGATCGGCACCTTCTGCGCTGAAACCAATAATGGACGAACGCTTTTGGAAATCGTAAACGCCCAGCGGTGATGAGAACCGGGCGGTTCCGCTGGTGGGCAGCACGTGGTTTGGGCCAGCGCAGTAGTCGCCCAAAGCCTCGGCAGTGTAACGGCCCAGGAAGATAGCGCCGGCGTGGCGGATCTCTTCTAGCAGAACTTCCGGGGCTTCGACCGACAGTTCCAAATGTTCGGGAGCGACTCGGTTGGAAACTTTCGCGGCTTCGTTTAGATCGGCAACGTGAATCAGTGCTGCGCGGTCGGTCATGGAGGTGCGAATGATGTCGGCGCGCTCCATGGTGGGCAGCAGTTTGTTGATGCTGGCTTCTACGGCATCGAGGAAGTCTGCATCTGGGCTGATCAGGATAGACTGGGCTTGTTCGTCATGTTCGGCCTGGGAGAACAGATCCATGGCGATCCAGTTCGGGTCGGTTTTGCCGTCGCAGATTACGAGTATTTCTGAGGGGCCGGCGATCATGTCGATGCCAACGGTGCCGAAGACTTCACGCTTGGCGGTGGCGACAAATATGTTGCCGGGGCCGACAATTTTATCTACGGCTGGAATGGTTTCTGTGCCATAAGCCAGAGCGCCAACAGCTTGGGCACCACCTACGGTGAATACCCGATCAACACCTGCAACCGCAGCAGCGGCCAGTACCAAATCATTCACCACGCCATCTGGAGTAGGCACCACCATGATAATTTCGCCCACGCCGGCTACCTTTGCTGGGATGGCGTTCATCAAAACAGAAGATGGATAAGCCGCCTTACCGCCGGGCACATACAAGCCGGCGCGATCCAGGGGCGTTACTTTCTGGCCCAGCACTGTGCCGTCTTCATCCTGATACTGCCAAGACTTCTGATTCTGGCGCTCATGGTAATCCCGAACCCGATCAGCCGCTTGCTCCAATGCAACTCGTTGATCTTCGGGAATAGCCTTCAAAGCTTGCTGCAAACGGCTCTGGCTCATTTCGAGTTCTGCAACGCTGCCGACTCTCAGCCGATCAAACTTTTCCGTGAACTCCAGAACCGCTTGATCACCACGGGTTTTCACCTCATGCAGGATATGACGCACCGACTCGTTCACCTGATGATCAACACTGTCGTCCCAAGCCAACAGTGTGGCTAGCTCACTGTCAAAGTCACTTTGGGATGCGTTCAATCGCCTGATGTTAACGGTCATTTCTCAAATCCTGCTTTGAATTAATTCGAAGAGCATGCACCCATATTCCTGCGAAGCCTTACCCGACTGATTCAGCGCACAAGGTAATCTTTAGCGGCGACTATCCACAGCAGCCGCCATCTTCTCAATAATAGGATTAATCCGCTCATGCTTCATTTTCATAGAAGCCCGATTCACCACCAGCCGGGTGCTAATGTGATCAATCAATTCCCGCGCCTCCAGGCCGTTGGCCTTCAGGGTATTACCGGTATCGACGATATCGACAATCTCATCTGCCAAACCAAGAATCGGCGCCAGCTCCATCGCACCGTAAAGCTTGATGATATCTGCCTGGCGCCCTTGCCCCGCGTAATACCGGCGGGCCAAGTCGACGAACTTGGTGGCCACGCGAATACGCCCAACCGGAGGGGTTTCGCCCTTCGGGCCGGCAGTCATCAGACGACAACGGGCAATATTCAGATCCAAAGGCTCATACAGCCCTTCCCCACCGTGCTCCATCAGCACGTCCTTGCCGGTTACACCCAAATCCGCACCGCCATACTGCACATAGGTAGGCACATCGGTTGCTCGGATAACCAGAATGCGCACATTCGGATTCGTGGTGGGGAACACCAGCTTTCGTGATTTCTTGATGTCATCGACCAGCTCAATCCCCGCTTCCGCCAGCAGTGGCAGGGTTTCTTCCAGGATTCGGCCCTTCGACAAAGCGATGGTAATGAAATCTGTCATGCGTCCTTCCGGTTTCCCGTGTGTGTCTGTCACGCTGGCAGGCGGCGGATACTCCCACCTAACAGCTGCAGCTTCTCTTCAATGCATTCGTAACCACGATCGATATGGTAGATACGATCGATAACGGTATCGCCGTCAGCCACCAAGCCCGCGATAACCAAACTGGCCGATGCCCGCAGGTCTGTTGCCATAACAGGTGCGCCTGTCAGGTGTTCAACGCCTTTGATGATCGCGGCATTGCCTTCGAGAGTGATATCGGCGCCCATGCGAGTCAGTTCTTGCAAGTGCATGAAACGATTCTCGAACACGGTCTCAATAATCGTTCCTGTACCCTCCGCCACGGCATTCATGGCGGCAAACTGCGCCTGCATGTCGGTTGGAAAAGCCGGGTAAGGCGCGGTGCGAATACTAACCGCCTTCGGGCGCTGGCCTTTCATGTCCAGCTCGATCCAGTTTGGGCCAGAGGTGACATGAGCACCGGCTTCTTCCAGCTTGAGCACTACGGCGTCTAAGAGATCCGCGCGGGTATCTTTCAGTTTTACCCGGCCACCGGTTGCAGCTGCGGCCACCAGATAGGTGCCGGTTTCGATACGGTCTGGCAGCACGTTGTAATGACAGCCGTGCAGCCGCTCTACGCCTTCAATTACAATGGTCGAGGTGCCGTGGCCAGTGATTTTTGCACCCATGGCAATCAGGCACTCGGCCAGGTCCACCACTTCCGGCTCGCGGGCGGCGTTTTCGAGGGTGGTTTTGCCATCGGCCAATGTTGCAGCCATCAACAGGTTTTCAGTGCCGGTTACCGTCACCACGTCCATGAAAATGTGTGCGCCGTTCAAGCGCCCATTAGTCTTCGCTTTGATATAACCGTTTTCCACGGTGATATCCGCACCCATTTGCTCAAGGCCCTGGATATGCAGGTTTACCGGGCGGCTACCAATGGCACAGCCGCCGGGCAACGATACTTCTGCCTCGCCAAAGTGTGCAACCAGTGGGCCCAGTACCAGAATAGAGGCGCGCATGGTTTTAACCAGCTCGTAAGGTGCGTGGAAGTGTTTGATGGTGTTGGCGTGAATTTCCACGCTCATTTTCTCATCAATCACTATTTCCACACCCATGCGACCTAGTAGCTCGATCATGGTGGTTACGTCGTGCAGGTGCGGCAGGTTGCCCACAGTAACCGGCTCATCCGCGAGCAGGGTCGCTGCAAGGATTGGCAGGGCGGCGTTTTTGGCACCGGAAATCCGAATTTCGCCGTCCAGAGGCTTGCGGCCCCGGATCAAAAGTTTGTCCACAATAATATTCCTGTCGTGTGCGAGCAGTTTAGGCTTGGCGCGCAGCCCATTCAGCCGGTGTAAACGGTTTGGGGTGAAGAGCGTGAATAGTGCCATCCATCATCTGTTGGAATAGCGCCTTATTAATCAGTTGCTGCCGCTTGATGGTCGACAGACCTTCAAAAACCTCACCTACGACTACCACCATATAATGGTTACCATCGATCTGTACCTGCACGTCGCAATCGGGCAGTGCTTCTTTGACCAGTTCGGTGACTTGGGCGGCGTCCATAGTAAATCCTCGGGTATTTTTGAATTCAGGGGCGGGATTGTAACCAATCCTCGAGGTTGCTCAAAGCGGCAAGAGAAACGAGGCGATCGGGTGCGCCGGTAAAAGCCAGCGAAACATTCTGTTTTTCCGCCAACCGGCTCCAGCACAGAAGCATCGATAGGATAACGCTGTGGGCCGAAGACAAGCCCTCAAGATCAACCGCCAGATTGCCACTGGCGGTTTTGATCAGTCGCTCGCCCTCGGCACGCACTGGAGCCACGTTATGGGCATCTATCGCGCCTGCGAGCGAAAGCACACCGGACTCCATTTGAACACGCGGAGCCTCTGCGCTCATGACTTGTTCACTTCGTCTTCCAGGTTGAGCGATTCTACGGCATCGCTCCACCCGTCAATAACTTTCTGAACTTGTCCGCGATTGGCTTCCATTTCCTGGGTAAAGCGATCTCGGAAGGACAGACCTATATTGACGCCTTCCACAATCACGTTCTCCATCATCCAGTCGCTACCTTCCTTGCGGTGCATGGAGTATGTGACGGAATGGCGATTGCCAGAGTCTGTAATCACTTCCATCGCCACAGAGGCGCGATTGTCATTCTGCGAATTAATCGTGGCGTCATTCACTTCGATTTTGAAATCTTCGGCGCTCACCAGAGCTTGGGCGTAGCTGTCAAACAGACTGCGTTTGAACTTTACGACAAACTCGTTCCGCTGCTCGACCGTTGTCTGGCGCGCATAGCGGCCCATTACCCGGGCAGCAATCCGGCGAAAATCGACGAAACCGTCTAAGGCATCATCCATATTTTGGTAGAAGGCTTCCGGATCACGCTCGTAAAGCCCGCGCTCCTCGTTGAGCTTGTCTACCAACCGCTGGGTGTTTTCATCTACATACTGCTGCAGATCGTCTTCTGGGCCTGCTTGGGCGGCTGCCGCACAAAAAGCCATTAGGGTCAGCGTAAGGAAAAATCGTTTGGTTAATGCAATCATCAGGGTTCTCCTGTTCTCTCACAGAGCCGATTAGCCGGCTTACTTGCCAGACGCGAAATTGCTGATCAGCCGCTCAATATTCATCGCGGACTGGGTGGAATAAAACGTATCACCAGCTTCGAGAGAGTCCATATCCCCACCGATAGATATATCAATGTACTGCTCACCCAACAGGCCGGATGTACGTATTACTGCAGCGCTATCCGCCGGAATATTATCCACGTCGCCATGAATAGACATGGTTACACGGGCCTGGAAAGTTTCCTTATTCAAGCTGATGGATTCGATACTGCCTACGGTTACACCTGCCATGGAAACCCTGCCCCGGGGTGTGATGCCGCCGGTGTCGTTAAAATCCGCGTAGATGGTATAGGTGCTTTGGGCAGATTTTGGCGACAGCCCGCTTACCTGCAATGCCAGAAATAGCAGCGCAGCCAACCCGGCAAGCATAAACAGGCCAACTGTGATGTTCGTTGTTCTTTGTGTCATTACCGGCTCCCGGTGTTATCTCGTCAATCGTTGATCAGAAGTTGCCGAACATTACGGCGGTGAGCACAAAATCCAGCCCCAGCACGGCAAGCGAGGAGTACACCACGGTTTTAGTGGTGGCCGAGCTAATCCCTGCCGATGTGGGTACGCAATCATAGCCCTGGTAAACCGCAATCCAGGCGCACACAAAACCAAACACCACGCTTTTGATGACGCCGTTTACGACGTCGTCCCAGAAATCCACAGAGGCCTGCATGTTGCCCCAGTAGGAACCTTCAAACACGCCAAGCCATTCCACGCCAACCAGCATGCCGCCCCAGATGCCCACCATTGAAAAGATGATAGCCAGTAGCGGCATGGCAATAAAGCCGGCCCAAAGCCGGGGCGCTATGACCCGGCGCAGTGGGTCTACGCCCATCATTTCCATGCTCGAAAGCTGCTCAGTGGCTTTCATCAGGCCAATCTCTGCCGTGAGTGCAGACCCTGCGCGCCCGGCAAACAGCAATGCGGTGACCACTGGCCCCAGCTCGCGCACAAGCGTAAGCGCAATCATCTGGCCAATCGCCGCTTCAGAGCCAAAGTCACTAAGAATAGTGTAACCCTGAAGGCCCAGGACCATACCGATAAACAGCCCTGACACGACCACAATGGCGAGCGACAACACGCCAACAGAATAGAGCTGCTTCATTAGAAGCGGAAAGCCCGTCGCCGGGCGTGGAACGCCTGACAACACACCCGCCAAAAAACGGCCGGCGCGCCCAAACGAAATAACGAGTTCCACCCCACTGCGCCCAAAGGAGGCAATTTTGTCGATCACGAAACACCTCCCGTGAGCCCAAAGTCCTCAGAAGCACCCGAGGATGGGTAATGGAATGGCACCGGGCCATCTGGGTGTCCCTGCAAAAATTGCTGCACCTGCTCTGAAGGATGCGCTTGCAACTCGGCGGGCGTGCCGGCACCGATTACTTTTCCATCTGCAATAATACAGGCGTAATGACAGATGCTCAGGGATTCTTGAACATCGTGAGACACCAACACACTGGTCAGGCCCATAGAGCTGTTCAAATCACGGATAAGTTTCACCAGCACGCCCATGGCGATTGGATCTTGGCCGGTGAATGGCTCGTCGTACATGATCAGCTCAGGGTCCAGTGCAATACTGCGGGCAAGGGCCACTCGCCGGGTCATACCCCCAGAAAGCTCAGATGGCATTAATGCCCGTGCGCCCCGCAGGCCCACAGCTTCGAGCTTCATCAGCACAATGTCGTGAATCATGTCTTCGGGCAGTTTGGTGTGCACGCGCATCGGGAAAGCCACGTTCTCGAATACGCTTAGATCGGTAAACAGCGCACCACTTTGGAACAGCATGCCCATTTTTTCCCGCAACGCGTAAAGCTCTTTACGACGAAGCTTTGGTACTGAGTGGCCATCCACCGTGATATCGCCGGAATCTGGCTGAAGCTGGCCGCCGATCAGGCGCAGTAAGGTCGTTTTGCCAGTGCCACTGGGGCCCATGATGGCGGTAATTTTCCCACGAGGGATCTCCAGGGACACACCGTCGAATATGCGGCGCCCAGAGCGGGAGAAAACAACGTCCTTCAATGAAATATACGAGCGCAAACCCATAGTCCTTAACCTTTCAAAGAGCGGCTACATTATGCGAAGGAGCGCCCAAGCTCAATCGATGGTTCGCAAAATGAATTGATAGCAATCATCAATTTCACTCGGCTTTCTAATAATTTCCCTACAAAACTCGCGAATGAACTTGCCGTAACCGGACTGCTCAGCTCGCGGGAAATGTTATACTCCACCAACCTAATCGCAACCCCGTCTTTTCAAATAGCTTTTCAACGAGAAAGCGACAACGAGAAAGCAGGTTCTTCGCCCAATGACTGAACAAAGAACAGACGATTTCCGAAACGCCGCGCTCCAAGCCATCCGCATTGAGCGGGATGCAATCAGCGCGCTGGAAAACCGTATCGACGATCACTTTATACGTGCCTGCGAAGTCATCATGGCATGCAAAGGCCGAGTTGTGGTGACCGGCATGGGGAAATCCGGCCACATTGGCCACAAGATTGCGGCCACCCTTGCGAGCACCGGAACACCTTCGTTCTTTGTTCATCCCGGTGAGGCCAGCCACGGCGACATGGGCATGATTACCAGCCAGGATGTGGTTATCGCCATCTCAAACAGCGGTAATACCAGCGAAGTGGTTACCATTCTGCCACTTATAAAACGCATGGGCGCACCTCTGATTAGCATGACCGGCAACCCCAACTCCACACTGGCGAAAGAAGCGGCGGCAAACCTGGACGTTAGCGTTGAAGTAGAGGCCTGCCCACTTGGCTTGGCGCCTACATCCAGCACAACCGCAACGCTCGTAATGGGCGATGCCCTGGCCGTTGCGTTGCTGGAAGCCAGGGGGTTCAGTGCCGAAGACTTTGCGTTCTCTCATCCCGGTGGCAGCCTGGGCCGTAAACTTCTGCTGCGGGTATCCGACATTATGCATACCGGCGACCGCATCCCCAAGGTACACGAAGACACCACTTTGGGCGGTGCTTTGCTGGAGATTTCCCGCAAAGGGCTTGGCATGACTACCGTCGTGAACACCACCGGCACCATGACAGGCATTTTCACCGATGGTGACCTGCGCCGCACCCTGGACAAATCGATCGATGTACACACAACCCCCATTCGGGATGTGATGACACGCAACGGAAGAGCCATTCAGTCAGACCAGTTAGCCGCAGAAGCGCTCAACGTTATGGAAGGCCTCAAAATCAACGCGCTTCCCGTACTCGACGAAAGCGAAACCTTGGTCGGTGCCATCAATATGCATGACTTGTTGCGCGCTGGTGTCATTTAGACGACGATTTAAAAAGCGATCCAAGAGGCTGTCTGATGGCAGAAAGAAACCATCCACTAGCAGAAAACTGGCCAGAAGCACTATTGGCTAAAGCTGCGCGCATCAAGCTTGTTGCCTTAGACGTTGATGGCATTATGAGCGATGGCAAGATTTATTTCAGCGCCAAAGGCGATGAGATAAAAGGCTTCAATATTCTGGACGGTCTTGGCCTGAAGCAGATTATGGCGGCGGGAATTAACGTTGCTGTCATTACCGGCCGCAGTTCACCGTTAACAGAAAAGCGCATGACAGATCTGGGAATTCCCCACCTGATGCAAGGCCGTGAAGATAAAAAGGTCGCTCTACAGGAACTGGTGAGCACGCTAGACATCCTGCCGGAGGCAATTGCTTATATGGGCGACGATTTGCCGGATCTGCCCGCCCTGCGCTACGCAGGTCTTGGCGTAACCGTTCCAAATGGATACTGGCTGGTGCACGAATATGCGGATTACTGCACCCAGGTTGGCGGCGGTAATGGCGCGGTGCGAGAGCTGTGCGACCTGCTTTTGACCGCCGGTAACCATTTGGGCGCAGCACTAACGCCCTACCTGGAGCCTTAACCGTGGCACAGAGCGCAAAAAACAGCCGGCTTTCTGCGCTGGCCATGGCGAACAGGCCCCGGCTGCGCATGCTGGCGCTGGCGATCACCGTTACGGTTACGGTTTTCCTGCTATGGCATAGCAGCGAGCCACCTATAACCAGTTATAGTGATGCCAAACAACTCCGGGGTGAAACAGAGCCAGATGGCTTTGTAATCAACGGCAGCTACACGTCTTACAATGAAGTTGGCCGCCGCAAGATTGTTTTCACAAGCCCACGCATTGAGCAGTTCGAAGAAGATGACTTGGCCACCATGGAATCGCCCAATGCAAAACTGTTTAACGAGACAGGAGATGGGCCCTGGGTTCTGAACGCTGAGAAAGGCCGTCTGCGACACAGCGAAGATCTGCTGTACCTCTCCGGCGACGTTCGTGTTGTGCGCAACATTGGCGACCGGGAAGCAACGCTGGAGACACAGAGCCTGACCTTGGACAACAGCCAGGGCATTGCCTTCACTGATGACCCGGTAAAAATTACCGACCTTACGGGCATTACCCGAGCGAAAGGCATGAAAGCCTGGATCGATAAACGTATTCTGGAACTCAACTCCCAGGTAAAAGGACGTTATGAAACCGTTAGATAACCCCGTGCAAAAGCTGCTAACTGTCATTCTAGCGGCGGTTCTTACCAGCCCGGCTACCGCCTTTGACCTTGATTCCGACAAACCGATCAACGTCAGCGCCGACAGCGCCCGCCTGGATGACGGCCAGGGTATCGCCACGTATACCGGCGCGGTTGAACTGGTTCAGGGCAAGACCCGACTGACGGGAGAACGCGTGGTTCTGTACCGTAATGCACAAGGCCTCAACCGCATTGAAGCCGACGGTTCACCGGCTCGATACCAGCAGCCCGTTGTCAGCGGCGAGGGTGAAACTGACGCCAAAGCCAAGAACATCACCTGGTCCGCAGCGGATAAGCAGCTGACCTTTGAGCGGGAGGCTGTAATTGAGCAAAATGGCAACGTATTCCGCGGCGACATTATCCATTACGATACCGAGCAACGAGTTGTCACAGCACAAGGCAGTGCGGATACCGGCTCTGGCCCAGGCCGGGTTGAGATGGTCATTCAGCCCCGCAGCGGCAACATCAGCGACGAGTCTGGCAACTAACAGCAGATAACAGTAAACAGGGATTCAATGGCAGTTCTCAGAGCGAGTAACCTGGCGAAAAGTTATAAACAGAAAAAGGTCGTTATCGATGTCTCGCTGGAAATTCGCAGCGGTGAGATTGTCGGCCTACTTGGCCCGAACGGTGCGGGCAAAACCACCTGTTTCTACATGATCGTGGGGCTGGTAAACGCCGATAATGGCCGCGTAACCATCGACAGCCAAGACATTACGCCCCTGCCCATGCATGGCCGGGCCCGCAAAGGCATTGGCTACCTGCCGCAAGAAGCCTCGGTGTTCCGCAAGCTTTCTGTGCGGGATAACATCATGGCGATTCTGGAAACCCGCAAATCACTCAGCCGCGAAGAGCGCCTGAGCAAGCTGGAACACCTGCTGGAAGAATTCCACATTACCCACATCCGCGACAGCGTCGGCATGGCTCTTTCTGGTGGCGAACGACGCCGGGTGGAAATTGCCCGCGCTCTGGCCATGGAGCCCGCCTTCATTCTGCTTGACGAACCGTTTGCCGGGGTAGACCCAATTTCTGTGAGTGACATCAAACAGATCATCCGTCACCTCCGGGACAAGGGCATAGGTGTGCTGATCACCGACCACAACGTGCGCGAAACATTGGATATCTGCGAGAACGCTTACATCGTTTCCGGCGGGCATATTATTGCCTCTGGAAACTCCGAGACTATCCTCGCCAACCAGCAGGTTAAAGAAGTATATCTTGGCAATGAATTCCGCTTGTAAGCCCTGTTTTCAACACAGTGTCACACCCGGTCGATTGTTTTGCTGAGCCGGAGCAAGTAAACTCGGCAAAGAACTTGCAGGGGCACTGTTATATAGCGGCAAGTAGCCGACATATAAAGATTTTTGGCCGACGCAAGAAATTCAGAACGGGTAGAGTGACGGACCCTGAGCGATGGTTATGAAAGCCTCTTTACAATTAAAGATGGGTCAGAGCCTGACAATGACGCCCCAGTTGCAACAGGCGATCAGGCTTCTGCAGTTATCGACCCTGGACCTTCAGCAGGAAATCCAGCAAGCCCTGGACTCCAACCCTCTACTGGAAACCCAGGAAGAGGACGACCAACAAGCAGACGCGCCGTCAGCAAACGACGACCAAAATCAGACCAGCACCTCCGACGACGCCTCCTCCGATGCGGGTTCAGATTCTTCCAGTTCCGACTGGGATGAGAGCGAAAACGGCCCCGACTGGCAATCTGAAAACGACATTCCAGACACGCTTCCCGACGACCTTCCCGTTGATACTGCCTGGGACGATGTTTACCAGTCTGCCCCTGCCCCGGCTGCCCGGAACGACGACGAAAACGATTACGATTTCGAAACCCGGAACTCACCAACTGAAACCCTCAGGGATCACCTTGAGTGGCAGCTGAACCTTACCCCCCTGAGCGAGCGGGATCAGGCCATTGCCCACGCGCTGATGGATGCCGTGGACGATCGCGGGTATCTCTCCAGCTCTGTTGAGGAGATATACTCCGGCTTGACCGACGATGCAGATGAAGACCCTCTCGAACTGGACGAAGTAGAAGCCGTTTTACGCAGGCTTCAGTACTTTGACCCGCCCGGAGTGTTTGCCAGAGATCTTCAGGATTGCCTGCTGATTCAGCTTAATCAGATGCCACCGGACACCCCCTGGCTTGCCCAGGCACGGTTGGTTATTACCCATTACATAAACCTGTTGGGCAATCGTGATTACGCCCAATTGCTTCGTCGCAGCCGGCTTAAAGAAGACCAGTTACGGGATGTACTTGCTCTAATTACCAGCCTCAACCCGCAACCAGGCGACATCGTTGATCGTACCGAACCGGATTACGTGATCCCCGATGTCATCGTGCGCAAACACAACGGCCGCTGGCGCGTAGAGCTTAACCCTGACATTGCACCGCGCATAGGCGTGAATGCCAGCTATGCTTCATTAATAAAGCGAGCGGATAGCAGCGCTGACAATACCTACCTGCGCGATCAGCTGCAGGAAGCAAAGTGGTTTATCAAAAGCTTGCAGAGCAGGAACGAAACATTGTTGAAGGTTGCCACGCGCATTGTTGAGTATCAGCAGGGTTTTCTGGACCACGGAGAGGAGGCGATGAAACCGCTAATCCTCTCGGATATTGCCCAGTTGGTGGAAATGCACGAATCCACCATTTCCCGTGTGACTACGCAAAAATACATGCACACACCGCGGGGTATTTTCGAGCTGAAGTATTTTTTCTCCAGCCATGTCGGCACCGACGAAGGCGGCGAATGCTCCTCTACGGCTATCCGCGCCATGATCAAAAAACTGGTTGCGACAGAAACACCGAAAAAGCCGTTGAGTGATAGCAAGATTGCGGCCATGCTGGGAGAACAAGGAATCAAGGTGGCGCGGCGTACGGTTGCAAAATACCGCGAGGCGATGCACATTCCGCCCTCAAACGAGCGCAAGCGTCTCGTTTAAGCCGGCACCTTTTACAAACGTATACAGATTTCGCAGGCGCATTCGTGTGCCCGCACATCATGCCGGCTCTCCCGGGCCGGAGTGGATGACAATAGGAGACGTCTATGCAACTCAATATTTCAGGCCATCACGTAGAGCTGACTCCCGCATTGAAAGACTATGTATCCGAAAAATTTGAACGACTGGAGCGGCACTTTGACCACATCAGCAACTGTCAGGTGACCTTAGAAGTGGATAAAGTTCGCCAAATCGCAGATGCTACACTCCACGTGGTTGGTGGCGAGATTCACGCAAAGGCGGAAAACGAGGATATGTACGCAGCGATCGACGGTCTCG
>JBQCZX010000106.1:0-13731 GCA_052089485.1 Marinobacter sp.
AAAAACCCCCAGCGGCTCGCCGTTGGGGGTTTTTTCGTTTCGTCTTTTTGTGTTTGTTATGGAAGCCAAATTTCAAAAACACCACCACCAAAGTACCCACCGTTGTGGAGCTTGATGTAGCCCGTGCGTTCTCCCTCGCTGTGAAGGTCTGCTATCGCAGAAATAAAGAACAGGCCAAGGCTGGTACTGCCAGTGTTGAAGTCTAAGGATTTGAAGCTTAATGTCCCCGTGTGCAGCATGTGTTCTGGGTACCCTTTGCCATCATCCTCCACTCCAATAACAAGATATTCGTCCCGTTTGTTGGCCGTTAGCCTGATTCTGGTGTTGGTATAGCGGATAGCATTATTGATCATGTTATTCAGTGCACCGGTCAGCAGGTCGGCATCAAAAAAGCCGTTTATCTCTGCTGTATCAATGGCCCACTCGATCCCTAGTCCTTTGAGGAGCGGTGTGTGCCTGGCAAGATGTTCAGATAAGAAGTCAGGAACAAAATGCTCCTCTATATGCGCTGAAAGATTGTTTTCGCCCAACCTGTAAATTCCAAGCAGCTGCACCAGATCATTGTGTATTCGCTCGGCTTCGTACTGGAGGGTGTTGAACTTGGAGGAATCGTTTTGTTTGTCTTCGTCCTCGTCCTCTGTCCTCAATTCATCCAGCGAGTTGAGTAGCATTCCCAGCGAGTTCTTCATGTCATGTACTGCGGAAGCCAGAACCATGGAGAAGTCTATATTTCGGTTGTTCATGGGTTCATGGCCTTCAGTTTGCGTTGCAGAGCAAGATAGCGTCGATATTGTCCATGCTGTTCAGAGAGGTCGACCAACCGGCTAAGATGATGCTGACAGCGCTCTATCAGACCTTTATTTCCTTCGGTGGTTTCATGCTCTTTCATCAGCACCTGAACCTGATTGAGGTTTAGGGCAGGGTGATTCGGTATCAATTCTAGAGCTCTGGTAAAGATATTCCCGGCCTCTTTCATGTTGCCCGACTCAAAGGCCGCTATTCCTTCTCGATTAAGGCGGCGGGCTTTGATTTTTGTGCGAAAGCTAACGGGCTCATCCAGCAAGCTTTCGATTTTTTTGATTGCGCCAGGGTTTTCACTGAACTGCTTTGCCAGTTCTCCAAGCAAAGTTTTGGCTTCGTTTCCGTGTCCAAGGCGGTAAAGTGTTTTCGCGTAGTCTAAGCCTGTCTCCAGGCCCAGAGAACGTGTATTTCTTAGCTTCTGCCGAACACAGTCCAGCATTGCTTCGGCCTCTTGTGAGTGTTTCTGGCCTTCGTAGATTCGGCATTGGATAATCTGGCTGCGAAGTTTAAGAATTTCGTTGTCCGGGAACCGCTCTTCTAAGTTGCTAAGAGTTAAAAATGCTTCTGTGGAAAGTGTCTTACCTTCTTTACCCGTATTGCCTTCGCTCAGGTCGCACAGGGCTTGGCTTAAAGAGAGGTAGTGACCGGCATTGTCATGAATGGAGTGGGCCCCAAGGCTGACTGTTTTCAGCCATGCCTGCGCAGCGGTTTCCATATCTTGGTTTGATTCTGCCAACTCAGCCAAGTGTTTTTGACGGAGCAGCGCATTGGGCGAGTGGCCAATAGCCCGTTCTAGGATTTTTTGAGCCCGTCCCGGGCGGCCCTGACGCTCAAGGCCCTCTGCCAAAAGATCATACGCTTCCATATAATCGGGGTGATTGGCTATTAATTGCCGTAAATTATCTACAGCTTCGTCGTAACGATGATTAGCTAGTAGTACTTTGCTATGCCCGAATCTGGCCCAGGACAACTCGCGTTGGGAGAGAACTTCGTCGTACACTTTAATGGCGTAGGAAAGATCTCCTAGCAGGAAGTAGAGCTCCCCAAGGGTCTTCATAAGCCAGGTTTTATAGCGTGGCAGTCGAGCTAGGGCTGCCACACAAAGTGAGATGGCTTCTGGATAATTCTCCCGGTCGATTTCCCGGTTGATCGGAAGTAAAGCGTTGCGTTGATTGATAAGGCTACTGAGACGCTTTTCCAACATGGCGCGGTTGATCGGCTTGGTCAGGTAGGCGTCTGGCTGATTTTCGCGAGCTCCCATAACCATTTCTCTGGAAGTCTCCGAGGTTACCATTAAAAAAAGTGACGATCGCTTGAGAAGTTTCTTGTGGCGGAGCTCTTCTAGAATGTGTTGGCCATTTTTGCCTTCGCCCAGGTTGTGGTCGCACAGCACTACGTCAACATGATTATAGGTACAGTGCTGCACGGCGGCTCTGGCGTTTGCAGCCAACTCAATATTATTGGCACCGCAACTGCGCAGCATATGACGCATTGAGAGCCGAAAGTTTTCAAAGTCATCTATCACAAGGTAGGCGAGCTTTCCGAACGCGTTCCTGTCGGAAGCAGGTCTAGACGTGAGCCCACTCATGAGCGTTTTTGCTTCAGCAGTTTGTTCACTATCGCTCTCAGGGCCGCTGGTTTAACCGGCTTATAGAGGATCTGGTAACCCCGCTCAATCGCGTCGTCGCGAACTTCGGGGGCCATGTACCCGGTTATCAATATGCCTGGTATGTTGCATCCGACTGTACCGCGTATTGCGTCCATTGCATCCAGCCCGTTCTTGTCATCATCGAGCTGGTAATCTGCGAGTATAATATCAGGCTGTCCATTCTGCATTTGGTTCAGGGCGTCTGCGAGGCTTTCTGCAGCCGTGACGTCGCATTTCCAGTTACCCAGAAGCGCCACCATTCCCTGAAGAATTGCGGGGTCGTTGTCGATACAAAGTACCTTTAGACCGCCGAGGCTGGAAACGCGCCGGGTGCTTGTGGCTGATGTTTCAGCCGCCTGGTAAGCTTGGTCGGCTTGGGCAAGGGGAACCGTTATGCCAAAAACGCTGCCTTTTCCTTGAACCGATTGAACGCTTACAGGATGGTTTAGCATGCCACTGATTCGGTCAACAATCGCGAGGCCTAGCCCAAGGCCTTTCTTGTCACGGCCGTGCTGAAAGCGCCGAAACTCTTCAAAAATAAAAGTTAGCTGATCCTCTGGTATGCCCGGGCCGGTATCCCATACTTCTATACGAAGATACCCTTTAAGACGGCGACAGCCCAGGAGGATTTTCCCGCTTGGGGTGTAACGTATCGCGTTGGATAGAAAATTCTGCACAACCCGGCGTAGGAGTTTGGAGTCTGAATGAATCCAGGCGCTGCTCGGCACCACGTGAAGTTTAAGATCCTGGTCTTCCGCAATAGCCGTAAAGTCGGTGGCCAAGTGGCGCATAATATCGTTTACCGGGAACACACCAAGATCTGGTTCCAGCGCACCCGCGTCGAGCTTTGAAATGTCGAGAAGGGTACTGATGATTTCTTCTGCCGCGCCGAGTGAGCTGTCAATATGATCCACAAGATCTTTTGTTTCGGTGTTATTGGCTTTGCCTGCAAGTGCTGATGTAAACAGGCGTGCGGCATTCAATGGCTGTAGCAAGTCGTGACTGGCGGAGGCTAGAAAGCGAGTTTTACTTTGGTTCGCTTGCTCAGCAACGGACTTGGCTTTGAGCATTTGCTCGTTGATAACTTGTAGTTCCTGGGTGCGTTCTTTAACCCGCTGCTCGAGGTAGGTGTTTGTTTCTTTAAGCGCCTGCTCTGTGCGGCGCATCGCTGTAATGTCCTGGAACGTCGTTACGTAACCGCCCCCGGGGATGGGGCTGCCCTCGACTCGAACGACCGTTCCGTCCGGTCTTTGGCGCTCATAGGAAATGAGCTGGCCTTCGCGCATGTTGCTGTAATGGTTGGCGACGATTTCATCAATCCGCCGGGCTGGCAGGTTGGCATTGGTGAGGTTGTAACGCATCAGGTCTTCTGCTGGACGCCCGACTCTCACAAACCCTTTAGGATAGGCGAACAGTTCCAGGTAACGCTGGTTCCACACCACGAGTTGTTGCTGTTGGTTGACCACAGATACGCCCAAGCTGATGTTTTCTATGGCCGACTGCAGTAGCTCCCGGCTGAATGTCATGGCCTGAGTTGCTTCGTCAACAATGCTGACTACATCTTCGATCTGCATGTCTCGACCCGTAAGGGTCGATTCCAGAACCACTCGTGCTGTAGATGCGCCAATTACCGAAGCTAGCTGGCGTTCTATGTACTTCATCAGGTGCGGTGAAGCAGGACGGTGCAGGTGCAGCCTTATGGCATTGCGCCGCTCGTAATTTCGGAATACAACTTCTGAGCGCTCTTCGCCCATGAATCTGTCGGTGAGAGCCTGCAGGTCTGACGTTAGTATCTCTTCCTGCCAACTTTGATGCTGAACCGTATCGCCTTTGGGGTGGGGATCCTGAAAGAACGAGGCAATCTGGATTTTCTCACGCACCCGCTGGCGTGTGATTAAAGAAAGTACAACGTAGACCAGCGTATTGATGCCCAAGCTCCAGATAATGCCATGACTGGTTTGGTCCAGATCCAGCCCGAACAGCGCAGTTGGCCTTGTCCAGTGAAGTCCCCAGATGCCCTCGTTGATCAGCGAATCGGTAAACCAGTCCGTGGATGCCAGCGCAGGTAGGAGCAGCGTGTAACACCATAGGAAAAAACCGAGGCCTAAGCCCCATGTTGCGCCTGTAGCGTTGCCGCGGCGCCAGAGGATACCACCCACCAACGCCGGGCCAAATTGCGCTGCTGCGGCGAAGGACAGGAGCCCAAACGAGGTCAGGCTGTAATCTTCTCCTGCCATCCGGTAAAAGCCGTAGGCTGTCAGCAAAACCACAAAGATTGCGACCCTGCGAATGCCGAGTAGTAGAGAGCTCAAATCGGTTTGGCGGTTCATCCGCGGCCGAAAGAACTTGAGCAAAGCCGGCATGATGATTTCGTTGCTCACCATTGTGGCAATGGCAACAGAGCAGACGATAACCATAGCCGCAGCAGCAGAGCCGCCGCCTAGGAAGGCAAGAATGGCGAGCCATTCTTTGTCAGCCATAATCGGCAGCTGAAGGATAAGAATGTCGGGATTGCCAGCTAAGGTTTCGGGCGCCAAAAGCCCGGCCGCCGCTATAGGCAGCACGAACGCACTGGCCACAATGAGGTATACTGGCATAGCCCAGCGAGCAACTTCGAAGTCGCGGTGATCGGCATTCTCCACCACCATAACGTGGAATTGCCGGGGCAGACAGATAATGGCCAGCATCGCAACGAGGGTTTGGGTGATGAATGCCGGAGCCTCAATGGCATCGGTTGTAAGAATACCGCTTAGATCCGCCTGCTTTACATTTTCCAGTAAGTCGCCAAAGCCGTTATAAAGCCCGTACCCAACAAACAGCCCAACGGCGACAAAGGCAACGAGCTTGATTAGTGATTCAAAAGCTACCGCCTGAATCATGCCGCGATGGTGTTCGGTAGATTCTAAATGCCGGGTACCAAAAAGCACGGTGAACGCGGTTAACGCCAAGGTAATGTACCAAGCTGCATCGTTCCAGGCAGCAGTACTCAGCTCCCCGGCATCTGTACCTGTGTTGGACAGCACACTGAAGCCCATGGCGATGGCTTTCAGTTGCAGTGCAATGTAAGGCACGCTGCCAATCAAAGCGAAAGTTGCGATCATTGCGGCCAGCAATTGGGACTTGCCGTACCGGGAGGCAATAAAATCAGCGATGGAGGTGCTGTTGCTGCGCTTACTTATATAGATAATTCGACGCAGTAGCGGTGCGCCGAAAACAAAAACCAGTAAGGGGCCGAGGTAAATGGGCAGAAATCCCAGCCCCTCCTGGGTAGCCCTTCCCACAGCGCCATAGAAAGTCCAAGAGGTGAAATAGACCGCCAATGACAGTGAGTAGACATGGGTCCGCGCAAAGCGTTTGCGATACAGCCCGGGATGTTTATCTCCCGCCCAAGCGATGATGAACAGGATTGAGATGTAGGTGATGGAAATTAAAACCAGCAGCCAGACACTAATCATATATATACAATTCCGTCAGGTTGGGCGGGTTACCTGCTCCATAAACTCGCGTTTCAGCGGGCACACACAGTGGAATAAAGTACGTCGCTGCCATTCAAAGTTTTGAGGTTGTCTACTCGCGGTGCTCCATCAGACCCGATTGGAACCAGCTCCCGGGTTGCGCAATTAATAATGTGAATCCGGTGAGAAACTGTGTCTGTTATCTTCTGCTCAAAGCGGTAAAGCGTGAAACGGATAATATTCGGGTTGCTGGTGTCCCGCGTGATGCTCTGGGAGTCCACCGTGGAAAATGCGGTGACATAAGGATAGACCATAGTCCAAGGGCGCCAGAAAATCCCGTCGCGCTCTGTACTCACAACCACAGCCTCAGTAGGTAAGCGCGACTGTTTATGGTCGTACCACGAGTACTCTCCGTATATCAGGTATGCCAGCATACCCACGCCTGCGAATACCGGAATAAGCCATTTTGGTGCTTTATTGCGGGTGGCTGCCCGAATTCCGAGAGCTATGCCAGCGGCGCCCAACCCACAGAATACAGTGGCGACTAAAGTCCAAAACATAAAAGTGTTTCCTTAAAAAAGAACGGGCTCCCTCGTAGAGGAAGCCCGTCAGGTAACAACCTGTCAACTCATTGAGTGAGTCAGGATAAGCTGCTGCTTAGTGGTCTTGAGCTTGTCCGGCACCGCGTGGATAGCGAACGCTTTCAACCAGTTCCTGAATCTCAACGGGTGGCTCTTCAGTTGCATTGGATACAGCGAAGGCTACCGCAAAGTTGACGAGTGCACCAATGGCACCGATCGACAGAGGAGAGATACCAAATACCCAGTTCTCTGCGGTATCTGCAAGGTTAGCCGTGCCTGGAATGAAGAACCATCCCTTGTACACGAAGATGTATGACAAGGTGAACACCAAGCCGCACAGCATACCTGCGACAGCGCCCTTATTGTTGATGCGCTTGGAGAAAATGCCCATCATCAGTGTCGGGAACAGGGAAGCAGCCGCAATACCGAATGCCAAAGCAACAACCTGAGCAGCGAACCCTGGAGGATTAGCGCCCAGCCAAGTTGCGACCACGATTGCAACGGCCATCGAGATCCTGGCTGCTAATAGCTCGCCCTTTTCCGAAATGCCCGGATTAATCGAACCTTTGATCAAGTCATGACTGATTGCCGAGGATATGGCCAAGAGCAGGCCAGCCGCCGTCGACAACGCCGCTGCTAGACCACCGGCTGCGATCAGGCCGATAACCCAGCCAGGCAGGTTGGCAATTTCCGGGTTCGCGAGTACCAGAATGTCGCGGTTTACGTCCAACTCGTTGCCGTTCCAGCCGCGAGCGTCTGCCTGTGTTTGGAACGCCGTGCCTGCTTCAGACGAGTCATCATTATACATCTGAATGCGGCCATCTTCGTTTTTGTCGGTGAACTTGATCAGGCCAGTGACTTCCCACTCTTTGATCCAGGTCGGGCGCTCATCGTACTGAATCGGCTGAGCCGCCGTGCCATCTGGATAAATCGTGGTCATCAGGTTCAAGCGCGCCATAGATGCAACAGCCGGGGCTGTGAGATATAGCAGCGCAATGAACACCAAAGCCCAGCCAGCAGACCAGCGAGCATCAGCAACTTTCGGAACGGTGAAAAAGCGAATGATAACGTGAGGCAGGCCGGCAGTACCGATCATTAGGGTCAGGGTGAACAGCACCATGTTCAGATGGCTGTCGACGTCTGCGGAATATTCAGTGAAGCCTACGTCAGTGATTACTTGGTTCAACTTGTCGAGAATCGGCATTCCCGAATCGATATGCGTGGAGAACAGACCCAGCGCAGGGATCGGGTTGCCCGTCAGTTGAAACGAGATAAAGACGGCTGGAATGGTGTAGGCAAGAATTAGTACACAGTATTGAGCAACCTGCGTATAAGTAATGCCCTTCATGCCGCCAAGTACCGAGTAGATGAAGATCACGATCGCGGCAATAATCAAGCCTGTAGTGGAGTCGACTTCCAAGAACCGGGAGAAGGCCACGCCAGCACCGGCCATCTGGCCGATAACATAGGTTACAGAAGCCACAATCAGGCAAATAACCGCAACTAGGCGCGCCTGCTTGCTGTAGAAGCGATCACCGATAAACTCCGGAACCGTAAACTTGCCAAATTTGCGCAGGTAGGGTGCCAGTAGCATGGCCAGCAGGACATAGCCGCCCGTCCAGCCCATCAGGTAAGCAGAGCTTGCGTAACCACTGGCTGCAATAATACCTGCCATGGAAATGAATGACGCTGCGGACATCCAGTCCGCACCAATCGCCATACCGTTGGTGATGGGGTGAACACCGCCGCCGGCGACGTAGAAGTCTTTCGTGCTGCCAGCTTTGGCCCAAACAGCAATCATGATGTAGATGAGGAAGGATCCACCTACAAACATAATGTTAATCGCAAATTGACTCATCCGCTTACTCCTCGTTCACGCCGAATTTTTTATCGAGTCTGTTCATGCGCCACGCGTAGTGGAAAATCAGTGCAATGAACGTGAGAATTGAGCCTTGCTGGGCGAACCAGAAGCCCAAATCCGTGCCGCCGATAGCGATTCCGGATAGCATGGGGCGTAAGAGGATTGCGAAGCCGTAAGAGCATAGAGCCCATATGATCAGGCTCCCAAATATAAGGCGAAGGTTCGCCTTCCAGTATTGTTCAGCATCGTAGCTATGACCTGACATAGGATTACTCCTGTCTTATTGTTGTTGATATGTAGTAATTTTTTGGTGAGCTGAGCGAACTAGAGAGTTTGTTATTCATATTAGTACTTCCCCTACTTGTTCTCCTTTTTGACTTTACCGGTCAAGCGATTTATAGATATTGGCAAAAAGTCTAATTCTGAATTGTTTGCTGTGACGGACGTCTATTTTTAGGGGTTTCAGGCAGTTAGGTTACAGGCGGTGGATGTTTTTCAGCCGGCGGTAGTAGCGGAGTTTATCGTGCAGTTCCCTGAGGGTTTTCAGGCCGTCATTGTGGGCTTTATTCAGTGCAATCAGCGTCAGTTCGGCGGTTGCCAGAGCATCGGAAGCTGCATGGTGCCTTGCACTGACTTCAAGGCCAAAGAAGTCAGCCCAATGATCAAGTCCTTTGCCGCCGGTATGGGCATTTGGAAAGAACGCAGGTAGTAAGTCTGCTGCGTCCATCCAAGTATGGTTCTCAGTGTACCCAAGTTCGGCTTTTAGGGTCTTTTCCAGGAATTTCTGATCGAAAGCTGAGTGGTAGGCAAGTACCGGGTCGCCGTTCATCCACTCTAAAAGAAACACTAGCGCATCCTCGGTTTCATGGCCTTGAGTAAGAGCTTCTGTCCCGATGCCGTGGATCAGAACTGTTTCGGTGATATCCAGCTCAGGGCGCCTCAAAATCAGGTCAAACTGGTCACTTAAGTCGATTACGCCGCCGGTGATGGCGACTGCGCCAACGGCAATGACTTCATCTTTGCCTGGGTGCAGGCCCGTGGTCTCGAGATCCAGCACAATCAGGCGACACTCACTGAGCAACTGATCCCCAGGGCTCTTGGGTTTGGGCGTGTTCTCGGGCGGCATGTTGCCGTTCATGCCTACGCGACGACGCTCAATCCATTGTCTGATTTTTTCCAACATGGGGTGACGGCCTGGGTTCAGAGTTGGTAAGTAATTTCGAGCTTTTGTTGCAGGCGCTGAGCCTGCCGGAACGATTCACGAAGAATGCGTTTGTCCAATGGGTTCAGGTCGTCCGGGTCTATGTAGTTGGTGAGCTCTTCGCCCTTGTCGAGCATTTCCTGGTGTGACCTCATGCGAATGGCCTGAATAAGGCTGTACGCATCTTTCCAGGCATTGGCGTCTTTGGTATCAAAAATGCCTTTCTGGGCAAGCTCATCCATCCGCTCAAGTGTGTTCGCGGATTCAACGCCGTTGGCAAGCGCGAATACACGCACAGATTCCACGAAAGGCGCTAAGCCTTGGCGCTTTAGGTCCAAGTTGCGTTTTTTACCGTCAGAAACATAACGGAAATTGCGGAACATGGTCAGTGGCGGCTTTCTCTGAAATGCGTTGCCCGCAAGCATCTTTTGAAACAGGTCGTTCTTGCGGATTCTTGTGAGTACTCTTTCAAGGAGTCTGTGCAGGGAGTCTGTTGGGCCGAACACTGATCTCATATCCAGAAAGATAGATGAATAGACAAGGTTCTGTGGGGTAGATGCATCAATGAAGCGGACGAACCAGTCATCCCATTCTCGATCACTCAGGCACAGCTTAGGGTTGCTGGCCATGATGTTGCCCTTGCACAGAGTAAAACCGCAATCGGCGAGTTCATCGTTGACTGTCTGAGCGAATGGCAGCAGCTTCTCGCGCACCTGATCTTCGGTCATACCTTCCGGGGTCTGGAATAGGATACCGTTATCCTGATCGGTCAATAGGGTCTGTTCCTGCCGGCCTTCGCTACCGAATGTAAGCCAGGTGAACGGAATGCCCGGGTCGTTTTTCTTGATGTTCAGTTCCAGAACCCTGCGTACGGTGACGTCGTTGAGCGTGGTAATAATTTTCACAACCTGCCCCGAGTCCGCACCATGGGCCAGCATGGCATCCACTAGCCGGGATACGTCGGAACGCAGACTGACCAGCGTTCGCAGATGGGTGGCGGTGCTGATGGTACGGGCAAGGTGAACCAAGTCGACCCGCTGCAGGGAGAATAGATCCCGTTCTGACACCATGCCGATCAGTCGTTTCTCCTCATCAACAACACAAAGGTGTGCGAAGTGGTGTTCTGCCATCAGCATGGCCGCCGCGAACGCATCTGCCTGTGCTGGCAGGCTACAGGGATCTTTGGTCATGAACTGCCGCACAGGGGTATCAAGGCTGCCGGCATCTTTGGCAATCATCGTACGCAGGTCGCGAAGGGTAAAGATGCCAGTTGGGTGGCGGCTGTCATCAGTGATAACAATGCTACCTACACCGTTTTCATGCATGCGGGCGACGGCTTTACGCACCGATAGATCCGGCGAGCACACAATGGGATTGCGAAGGGCGTAGCGCTCAAGAGGCGTGCTAAGTGATATGCTGGATCCCATAGACGCCATAGCGCCGGATTGAATGCGCCGATTTACTTGGTCCAGCAGGCTACTCACACCGCGCATACAAAAATCGCGGAATGACTCGCTTTCGGCAAACAGGGTGATAAAGGCATCCTGTTCAATGCTCAAACAAAACGTGTCACCGGCGGCGCGGTGCAGTGTTCGGGTGGGGCGCTCACCTATAATGGCGCCTAGTGGAAAGCATTCCCCTAGGCTGATCTCAAACGTGGTTTCAGTCTTGTCAGCTTTCTGGTTAAGGCGCTCGCCCCTGATCCGTCCCTGTTTAACGACGTAAAACCTTTGAACGATACCGTGGTCTGGCGACAGAACCACATCGCCGTCTGCATAGAATCGCAACGTGGCATGCTCAGCAAAATGGGCGAGGTGATCCTCGTCCATGCTAGAAAAGGGCGCGTGTGCCTGCAGAAAGCTCATTATGGCGCGTATATTTTGCGGGCGTGTGCTGTCTTGGTTTGTTGCTGCCATTGCCGGTTCCGCTCTTTCGCTATTGCTGTCAAGCTACAGTGTAGAGCACCGGAGCCGGTGTTCACTCTAAGATTTTGGTCGCAACGCCATTTAGTGATGTAGGTTTCGTTACAAGTTCGCGTAATCCCTGCATTCTTTATGGAGAGCGAGCCGGATGGTAAAGTTCTTCCATTCAACAGGTTATTGAAAGCACGGCCATGACCAGCAAAAACGATCGCCTCAGTTTTCTTGAGGAAATGAAGGATGTCCGGCGTATTCGAAAACCTAATCGCGCCGAGATAACCACACCCCGTGAACTGACGCCCGGCCATCTGGAGCGTCAGCGAGCCGCTGTGGAAAAACCGCTCAAAGATTCTAACCCGCTGACCTCCGAGACGGTCGACCCCTTAACTGCGCACGACATACTCAGCTGGCAACGCCCTGGCATTCAGCATGGTGTATTCCGCAAGCTCAAACATGGGCAATACCCCCTGGAAGCAAGGCTGGATTTGCACCGCATGACCGTAGAGCAGGCGCGCCGAGAGGTATTCCAGTTCATCGGCGATTGCGTTCGTTACGGGTTGCGGTCGGTCATAATCCTTCACGGTAAAGGAGAGCGTAATCCAGACGGCATAGCGCAGCTCAAAAGCTATCTTGCCAAATGGTTGCCGGAGCTCCCGAGCGTGCTGGCTTTTCACTCGGCCGAGAAGCGTCATGGTGGCACCGGGGCAGTTTATGTGATGGTGCGAAAGGGTGATCGGGACAAGCAACATAATCGTGAACTGTATGGCTCGCTTTAAGGCTGCATCTACTATGAGGGTGCTCAGAAGCGCTAATCCAAGCTGTCTACCAAACTGAACCGAACCGAGATATTTGTCATGAAAAAAATTGCGTTAATGATGTTTGTTGTTCTGGCTCTGGCGGGCTGTAAGGATCGAGTAATCTGGGACGACAAAGGCAAGGTGGACGACTCGACGGAGGAGCGGGAAGTGTGGGATTCCAACGGAAAAATGGAAACCGACGATCGCGAAGTCTGGGTTAACAAGGATGGTGAACAAGTTGTGAAGTGAGCAATAAAGAGCCCAAGCTGTCACACATAACACCGGGAACGAATGGGAGAGAGCAGGAATGGCATTGAGCCTTAGAGTTAATGGTGAACAGCGTTCGCTTGATATTGAAGGTGATACCCCTCTGTTATGGGTGTTACGTGACGAACTAGGGCTGAAGGGCACAAAATTTGGCTGTGGGGCTGGCCTTTGCGGCGCCTGCACAGTACACCTTAACGGACAGCCCGTGCGTTCTTGTTCAACGCCTGTGGAATCCGCAGTAGGCGGCGAAGTAACGACCATTGAAGGCCTGGCCGATAATGGCCAATTGCATGCCTTGCAAAAAGCGTGGATTGCACAGGGTGTGCCTCAGTGTGGTTATTGCCAGTCCGGTCAGATAATGAGTGCGGCCCACCTTCTGGCAACTAACCCCGCGCCCGCCCGGGACGATATTGTTGCCGCCATGACCGGTAACCTGTGCCGGTGTGGTACCTACTCGCGAATCGTTGCTGCGGTAGAATCAGTGGCTGGAGACTCTCTGGCATACGACGCAGCCGCCGTTGGGGAGCAAGGCTGATGGCTATGAACCGACGCGACTTTCTGAAAGTGAGTGCTGGCACCTCCGGCTCCCTAATGCTGTCTCTCTCGCTTCCTGGCTGCTCGGGTATGCCAACCGGCTACACTGAGGAAACCGGCCAATGGAAACCGGATGCTTGGCTTGAGATAACAGATACCGATGAGATTCACTTTACGTTGTCTCGTGTTGAGATGGGGCAAGGTACCTACACTGGGCTAACAACCCTAATTGCAGAAGAACTGGAAGTTGATCCCGAAGCGATTACGCCAAGGTTTGCACCAGTGGCGCCGGAATACCTCAATCCCGCGTACAAGTTGCAGCTCACCGGTGGCAGCACCAGCATTTCAACCAGCTGGGAGCCACTGCGCACGGCCGGTGCGTCGGCGCGGCAGATGCTAATTATGGCCGCTGCGAGAGTCTGGCGAGTTGATACAGCCGAATGCTCAGCGCGGCAGGGCCGAGTGGTTCATCCGAATGGCCTGGATTCCATGCGCTATGGTCAGCTGGTGGAGTTGGCTTCCAAAGAAGTGTTGCGTGGTGATGTCGCATTGAAGCCGGCAAGCGAATGGAAGTACATAGGTAAGCAGAAGGGTCGGCTTGATGCCCGTGCCAAATCCACGGGCACGGCTGTGTACGGCATTTATGTTGAGCTTCCCGGCATGGTTT
>JBQCZX010000107.1:0-13591 GCA_052089485.1 Marinobacter sp.
CAATGTGGGATTCGTTGATCCCACCGCAATAATGACTGCGCATACCGGTTCCCGCTGTATCTGATGTCTAAGGTTAATATTGAAGTCTGGCAAGCAAGTGGGCAGGGCTTTCCGAAACCGTGCGGAGCCATGGATGGCGGAGCCGAGCGTACACGGACGTATTCACAGCGTGTTTCGGAAAGCCCTGCCCACTTGCTTGTTGCGCCAATCTGGCCTGCCCTGTAAATAGGCAGGAACCATACTGGAAAAGCGCACCATTATAAACAGTTTGGCGCCGGAAATCAGGCGTGTTTGCCCCAGAATAAAAGGGTTCGGGTGACTACCGGAAGGCAGATCGCTAGAATGCAGCGTTCATGTATTACTGGAGCCGCAATCTTGTCAACAAGAGCCGAACAGAAACTTCTCACCCGGCGCGCCCTAATGGATTCTGCCCTCGCCCAGTTGAGCGCTGATCGCGGTTTCGGGAGCCTAAGCCTGCGGGAAGTGGCGCGGGAAGCCGGAATTGCGCCAACCTCTTTCTATCGCCACTTTGCAGATCTTGATGAGTTGGGGCTGGTACTGGTCGACGAAGGCGGTGTAGCTTTACGGCAGCTTATGCGCCAGGCGCGCAAGCGAATTGCCCGGGACGGCAGTGCCATCTCTACCTCTGTAGAAACCTTTATGGAGTATCTTGGCAACAATGCCAACCTGTTCCGGCTAATGCTGCGGGAACGCACAGGCGGCTCAAAGCCATTCCGAACGGCCATTAAAGCCGAGATTGATCATTTCGTCACCGAGCTTGCGGACGATTTGCGGCGCCTTGCAGAAGAACAGCGCAAGCCTCTCGCTAAAGCCAGACTGGTTGCCGAGGCCATGGTTACACTGGTATTTAACCAAGGAGCGGATGCGCTGGACGGAACGCCAAAAGAACGGGAGGAGCTGAAGGCTAAGCTTAAAATCGAACTTCGGATGATTTTGATCGGCGCTCAGCGATTAGCCAAGCATAGGTCGGCCCGGTAGTCAGAGGCAACCAGCTTCCCACTCAGGCGGCACCTAGCTCAGCCAGCACAGGCGCAAGAGTTTTCTTCACATCTGCCAGCCGGTCGTCGTCATAAGGCACCGGCTTTTGCTGTCCCCACACTGGGCCGGGCCAAGCGGGATCACCCTCAAAGCGGACAATGTGGTGCAAGTGCAGCTGAGGCACCATGTTCCCCAAGGCTGCAACGTTCAGTTTGTCGCCGCCAAATGCTTCCATCAGGCCACGGCTGAGCGCCGAGGATTCCTGCATCAGCACCTGCTGCTGTTCCGCGCTCAACTCGTAGATTTCACGAATGCCGGCAAGTGCCGGCACCAGCAATACCCAGGGCCAACTTTGATCATTCATCAGCCGGATTTCACATAAAGGGCTAAAGCCAAGACTGACAGTATCTGCCGCCAGCCGTTCGTGAAGTCGGTAATTCTGATCCTGCTCCTGACTCTGAGTCATCACTGTACCCTTACGATTCGAACTGGTTACGGCCGCGCCCAATGGCATAGTAAATCAGATTATGGCGAGCCAGTATTTCCGGGTCGTAAAGATTGCGGCCATCAAACACAACTGGCTCGCTCAGGGCCGACGCAATCGCTGCAAAATCTGGTGAACGAAATTCTTTCCATTCAGTGCAGATGGTTAACACATCGGCACCGCGCAACGCTTGCTCTTTCGTGCCGCACAGCGCAAGGCCTTCGTGCTCGCCATAGATACGCTGGGTTTCTTCCATGGCCTCGGGATCAAACGCCTGCACTTTCGCGCCGGCTTTCCAGAGCTTTTCCATCAGCGTACGGGCTGAGGCTTCGCGCATGTCGTCTGTGTTTGGCTTGAACGCCAACCCCCAGATCGCCACCACCTTACCTTGCAGATCACCACCGAAATAATGACTAATCTTATCGAAAAGTACGTGCTTCTGCGCGTAGTTAACCGCCTCTACAGCATTTAGCAAACGAGCATCATAGCCACAATCGCTCGCCGTGCGCGCCAGCGCCTGCACATCTTTGGGGAAGCAGGAGCCGCCGTAACCACAACCAGGGTAGATAAAGTGATAACCGATGCGCGGATCTGATCCGATGCCACGACGAACCGCTTCGATATCGGCACCCAAGCGCTCTGCCAGGTTAGCGATTTCGTTCATGAAACTGATCTTGGTAGCCAATAATGAGTTGGCCGCGTACTTAGTCAGCTCTGCAGACCGGATATCCATAAAAATCATGCGATCGTGGCTGCGGTTGAACGGGTAGTACACTTCCCGAAGCACATCCGAGGCTCTATCACTGTCGGTTCCGATGATGATGCGGTCAGGCTTCATGAAGTCGTTGATCGCCGCGCCTTCTTTCAGGAACTCGGGGTTAGAAACCACGTCGAATTCAAGGTCCAAACCACGGTTTTCGAGTTGCGCACGAACGGCTGCCTTAACCTTATCACCGGTGCCGACTGGCACCGTGGATTTGTCCACGATAACTTTATAGTCATCCATGTGCTGGCCGATAGACGTGGCCACAGCCGTTACATACTGCAGGTCGGCCGAGCCGTCTTCATCTGGGGGTGTACCAACCGCAATAAACTGGAGCGTGCCGTGCTGCACGGCCTCTTGTACATCGGTTGTGAAGGCAAGGCGCCCTGCCTCCACCGTGTGTTTTACGATGTTATCAAGCCCAGGCTCATAAATAGGGATTTGGCCATTCTTCAGCTTGTCGATCTTTGCCTGATCAACATCCATGCACAGTACATCATGGCCAACGTCGGCCAAGCAGGCCCCTGTAACAAGCCCCACATAACCCGTACCAAAAATCGTAATTTTCATCCGTTAAATCCCGACATATCAAATGTTAAAAATAGATTCTTACTGGCCAGCCGCAGCTTTTTTCTTCTGCCAGATCGCTTCCCAAGCCAAAGCAGTGCCGACAATCGTGTCCAGATCATCATAGGCAGGCTGCCAGCCTAAGGTTTCCTTAATCAATGTATTGTCTGCCATCAGCGCACCAGGGTCACCGGCCCGACGGCCTGCTTTCGCAACTGGGAAATCGACACCAGACTGCCTGTGCACCACATCAATCACTTCCTGTACGGTGAACCCGCGGCCATAGCCGCAGTTCATAACTTTTGACTCGCCACCTCGGGCCATGTAATCCAGAGCCATAACATGGGCGCTGGCGAGGTCTTCTACGTGAATATAATCACGGACACAGGTGCCATCGCGGGTCTCGTAATCGGTGCCGAACACGCTCATGCCTTCGCGCTGACCTGTTACACACTCACAGGCAACCTTGATTAAATGGGTCGCCTCCGGCGTTGACTGGCCCAGCAAGCCATCGGGGTTGGCGCCTGCCACGTTAAAGTAGCGCAGCACTACATAGTTGAGATCAGAAGCAGCTGCGAGATCCATGATCATCTGCTCGCTCATCATCTTGGATGCCCCGTACGGATTGATTGGCGCAAGCGGGAGATCTTCTGTAAGAACCGTCTGATCGGGCATGCCATAAACCGCAGCGGTTGAAGAAAACACCATGTACGGTACTTTGTGCTTATCGATCGCTTTAAGCAGATTCAGGGTATTGCGGGTGTTATTGCTGTAATACTTGAGCGGGTTGGTCACAGACTCGGGCACCACAATATTGGCTGCAAAATGCAGAACCGCTTCAAACGCGTGATTCGAGAAGACCTGTTCAATCTCAGCCTCGTTCGCCAAGTCGCCCACGACCAGTTCACCAGCAGTCACCGCCCAAGGGTAACCAGTCGACAGATTATCGAACACCACAATATCATGACCGGCTTCGGCCAACTGGCGCACCACATGGCTGCCTATGTATCCGGCACCGCCGGTAACGAGTACTTTCATGAAGAACTATTCCTTCGCTAAATTTTGTTGGCGCCGCTGTCGGACTTCGGCCCGACGGCGGCTGAAAAAATCACTGATCACCTGGCCGCATTCGTCCTGCAGCACGCCACCAAGCGTTTCTACCCGCCAGTTCAGGTTGGGCTCGTCTAGAGTGCGCCGCGCAGATTCTACCGCACCCGCTTTAGGTTCGCAGGCTCCGTATACAAGTCGGCTTATGCGGCTGTGCACAATAGCGCCGACACACATCGTGCAGGGCTCCAGAGTGACATACAGAGTTGCGCCAGTCAGGCGGTAGTTCTGTACTCTGGCAGACGCATAGCGCAGGGCGTTTATTTCGGCATGGGCCGTGGGATCACACCCAGTAATCGGCGTATTGAAGCCGGCACCAAGTTCTTCGCCATCACGAACCACAACCGCGCCTACAGGAACTTCGCCTCCTGAAGCGCCTTGGGCCGCCAGCTCTAGTGCACGAGCCATCCAGTATTCATCGCTGTGTTCTAAATCTGTCATTGTGATCGCTCTGCGTGAAAGCTTCTGTGCAGGTATTCTGCTAGCGAGACTGTAAGGGCGATGAAAATACCATTATTCATTTTTATTACCAAGCGCAGTTAACTCAACCGGAAGCAGCAATGCCACGGCGATACATGGCACACACGCGGCGCATCCCGTATCAGATGGCCATTCAGTCTAGACGCTAAATTATCTCTCGCTCAGTGATGTGATTAATCGGCACCATGCGCTTATGCAGCACGGCAAATATAACCATTTTCTGCTCATGCACCACGTAGTAGATGACGTGACTGGAATAAGGAAAGCTCAAAACTTTAGACCCGACTTCTGGCCGAACCCTTCCTATCAAAGGCGCCTCAGCTAGCACACAAATTGTCTCTCGCAGTTCTGACAGATATCTGTGGGATTGGGCGACACCCCATTGATCAACTGTATATCGACGAATTTCAATTAAATCCGGTCGAGCATCCTGAGTTAAGCGATAGCCTTTCATCAATCGTGATGGCCGGCTTCAAGCTCATCAAAAAACGACTCGCCGTCGACCAGCCTGCCTGCCTCAATATCCGTCACTACCTGTGCAGCTCTCGATTGCAGCATTTGCAACTTGAGCGCTTCAATATTTTCGTATTCTTCCACAGAGAGGACGACAGCCACCGGTTTACCGTTTTTGTTAATCTGAACAGGCGATCGCTGGGCTTTCAACAGCATATCGCCAAAATGGGTTTTTGCTTCATTGGCTGAAAGTGCGTCCATTAGAGTGAACCTTAATTTCGTTCGATTCGGTCACTTTAATCGATTCAACTCTAAGTAGCCAGAATTGACGACCTTCCAAGCAGCAACAATCGGCGGCTTTTAGAAACCGATAAAAACCACAAAGCCCAGACAATGCTGGGCTTTGTGGTTTTTGGTATGTGTTAACAATAGTCAGTATCAACGCTTGCCTATTCCCACTCAATCGTTGCCGGCGGCTTCGAGGACACATCATAGGTCACACGAGAGATGCCAGATATTTCATTGATAATACGGTTAGAAACCGTTTCAAGCAGGTCGTAAGGCAGATGCGCCCAACGGGCTGTCATGAAGTCGATGGTTTCAACAGCACGAAGCGCCACCACCCACTCGTAACGGCGGGCATCTCCGACGACACCCACAGATCTTACCGGTAGGAATACTGCAAATGCCTGGCTGGTTTTGTGATAAAAATCAGCGCGGTGCAGTTCTTCAAGAAAGATGGCATCGGCGCGACGCAGAATGTCTGCGTACTCTTTTTTCACTTCCCCCAGAATACGCACGCCCAGTCCCGGTCCCGGGAACGGGTGGCGGTATACCATGTCGTACGGCAGGCCAAGCTCTAGACCAATGCGGCGCACTTCGTCTTTGAACAATTCGCGCAGCGGCTCTACCAGCTTCATCTTCATGGTTTCAGGCAATCCACCTACGTTGTGGTGGGATTTGATCACATGAGATTTTCCGGTTTTCGAAGCGGCCGATTCGATCACATCCGGGTAGATGGTGCCCTGGGCTAGCCAGTTCACATCTTTAATACGGGTGGCTTCTTCATCGAACACGTCAATAAAGGTGTTACCAATAACCTTGCGCTTTTGCTCCGGGTCGCTCACGCCTTTTAGCTTGTTCAGGAAGCGTTCTTCCGCATCGGCACGAATCACTTTCACGCCCATGCTACTGCCGAACATGTCCATCACCTGGTCGCCTTCGTTCAGGCGCAGCAAGCCGTTGTCTACAAATACACAGGTAAGCTGGTCACCAATGGCCTTGTGCAGCAGCGCTGCCGTAACAGAGGAGTCCACACCGCCAGACAAGCCCAGCAGAACTTTATCGGTACCTACCTGTTCGCGAATTTTTTCTACCGCATCTTCTACAATTTTGGCCGGTGTCCACAGTGCTTCGCAGCCACAAATGGTCAAAACAAAGTGCTCTAAAATGCGTTTACCCTGCAGGGTATGCGTCACTTCTGGATGAAACTGTAGGCCATATAGATTGCGAGACAAATCCTGCATGGCTGCAATGGGCGCGCTTTCGGTGGAGGCAAGTAGCTCAAAGCCTTCGGGCATGACTACAACCTTGTCACCATGGCTCATCCAGACGTCTAGCAGGGATTCGCCAGTGGCGGTCAGGTGATCGGTGATGTCTTCCAGCAGTGGGCCTTTGGCGCGCACCTTTACCTGAGCATAACCGAATTCACGCTTATCAGAGCTGGCTACTCGTCCGCCCAGTTGTTCGGCCATGGTCTGCATGCCGTAACAGATACCCAGCACCGGAATGCCACGCTCGAACAGCCCTTCTGGCGCGCGCGGACCACCCAGCTCTGTGACGGATTCCGGGCCACCCGCCAGCAGAATGCCTTTGGGATTGAACGCCTGCAGCTCTTCATCTGTAATGTCGAACGCGCGGACTTCACAATACACACCAATATCACGCACACGCCGTGCGATCAGTTGAGTGTACTGGGAACCAAAATCTAGAATCAGAATACGGTGGTCGTGAATATTGTGAGCCATGAAATCCTCGGAGCAAATAAGCTGTGCGGCTCCGGTCAGAGCCGCACTCTGGCTGTTTGTTCTCAGCTTACGCGATAGTTCGGCGCTTCTTTAGTGATGGTTACGTCATGAACATGGCTTTCGCGCATGCCAGCGCCGGTAATGCGCACAAACTGGGGTTTAGTGCGCATCTCGTTCATGGTTGCGCTACCTGTGTAGCCCATGGACGCACGCAGGCCACCTATCAGCTGGTGGATGATGTTGCGCATTGGCCCTTTACAAGCAACGCGCCCCTCAATGCCTTCAGGTACCAGCTTCTCAATGCCTTTGCTGGCGTCTTGGAAGTAGCGGTCGCTTGACCCCTGTCCCATGGCGCCTATGGAACCCATGCCACGATAGGCTTTATAGCTACGACCCTGATAAAGTTCGATTTCGCCTGGCGATTCATCTGTACCCGCCAGCAGACTGCCGATCATCACACAGTGGGCACCGGCAACGATGGCCTTGGAAATATCGCCGGAGAAGCGCACGCCACCATCCGCAATCAATGGAATATCACGGTCTTTCAGCGCTTCCGCAACGTTAGACACTGCAGAAATCTGCGGCACACCCACGCCGGCCACAATACGAGTGGTGCAGATAGAGCCGGGGCCGATACCCACTTTTACGGCGTCTGCGCCTGCATCGGCCAACGCGATAGCGGCTTCACTGGTGGCAATGTTTCCACCAATCACCTGCAGCTCCGGGTAATGCTTCTTGATCCACTTAACGCGATCAATCACACCGCGAGAATGACCGTGGGCGGTATCCACCACAATCACATCTACCCCGGCACCGGCCAGAGCAGTAATACGCTCTTCGGTATCTCCACCGGTGCCAACCGCAGCACCCACCCGCAGGCGACCTTGACTATCTTTGCATGCCAACGGGTAGTCTTTGGATTTCTGTATGTCTTTTGCGGTCACCAAGCCCCGAAGCTGGAAGTTGTCATTCACCACCAGCACCTTCTCGATGCGATTACGGTGCAGCAGTTCTTTCACAGAGGCCAGGTCAGAGCCCTCCTTCACGGTGACCAGTTTTTCTTTAGGCGTCATGATTTCACGCACCAGGGTATCCAAACTACTTTCAAAACGGATATCCCGACCGGTTACAATGCCAATCAGCTCGCTACCATCGACCACGGGCAGGCCAGAAATATTATTAGCCATGGTGATTTCAACCAGTTCGCGTACGGTGTTCTCTGGTTTAACGGTAATTGGATCTTTTACTACGCCACTTTCGAACTTTTTCACCCTGCGCACTTCAGCGGCCTGCTGATCCGGGGTCATATTCTTGTGCATAATGCCAATGCCGCCTTCCTGGGCCATGGCAATCGCCAGCTCTGCATCGGTTACCGTGTCCATGGCCGCCGACACCAGCGGAATGTTCAACGTAATGGTCCGGGTAAGTCTGGTGCGCAGATCCGCCTCGTGGGGCAGAACCTCGGAATAACCGGGTACCAGCAGAACGTCATCGAATGTGAGAGCTTCTTCGGCAATTCGCAGCATTGGGATAGGCCTTTTGAACGTGCTAAATTTGAACCTTCCGTGCGGAACCTGTAGGCAAGGAGGGTGCAGCCGCAAAGTAAAATGCGTAATCGGCCTATTATAAAGAGGTGTCGCAAGTCAGTAAACTGCGCAATTTTTTAACAGAAGTCGCATGCAATTGAATTTACGCCATTTTACATACATATTCTTCGGCTATTGCGTATAAGCCGGTTAGGAGTTTTTTGGTGAATGACCCGTTTCAGGACACTCGGCCGAGGGCGCTGACCGTCAGCGAACTAAATCATCAGGCCAGACACTTGCTGGAATCCAGCTTTATTCAGGTATGGGTTGAGGGTGAACTGTCGGGCTTTTCCAGGCCATCATCTGGCCATTGGTACTTTTCCCTGAAGGATCGCAAGTGCCAGATTCGTTGCGCCATGTTCCGGGGAATGAATCAGCGCATTCGCACCATGCCGAAGGAAGGCGATAAGGTTCGTATTCGTGGCAAAGTGACGCTGTACGAAAACCGGGGCGACTTCCAAATCATTGTCGAGCACATTGAGCCCGCCGGCCTGGGCGCATTACAACAGGCTTTCGAAGAGCTAAAACGCAAACTCCAGGCTGAAGGCTTGTTTGAGGCGGGCCGAAAAAAACCGATACCCTCTCTGCCTGCGCACATTGGTGTGGTGACTTCGCCAACCGGTGCCGCCATACACGATATTCTTACCGTGCTCGCTCGGCGTTGCCCAGGCATTCCGGTCACCCTCTACCCCACCACGGTTCAAGGCCAGCCAGCGACGGCAGAAATAGTACGGGCCATTGAACGGGCTCAGGCCCACGGTGCAGCGGATGTGCTGATTGTTGGCCGTGGCGGCGGCTCACTGGAGGATCTTTGGTGCTTCAATGAAGAAGCCGTAGCCAGAGCAATCGCAACCTGCTCTATTCCTATGGTCAGCGCCGTTGGCCATGAGACCGACGTTACCATTGCCGATTTTGTTGCAGATCTGCGGGCACCCACCCCATCAGCCGCCGCTGAAAAAGTATCACCGGATCAGCGGGAGATGCTTCGGCAAATAAACGATCGTGAGCACCGCCTTACCAACGCAGCGAAAAGGGCCTTCCAGCGGTTGAACACAAGGCTGGAGCATTTATCAGCCCGGCTTCGGGATCCTCGTCGCGAGCTGCTGGAAAAAGCGCAGCGCCTAGACGAGCTTGAGCTGCGCTTAGGGAAAGCTATAGAGCAACGGATGGATCGCTCACAGGTGCGACACTCTAACTTGGCACAGCGTCTTACTATGCAATCCCCCAGCAAACAGCTTGCAAATAGCCGCGAAGCTCTTGACCGCTGTGCATCACAACGGGACAAAGCAATGCATCGAATCCTGGCACGCCTACAGGAATCGCTGGAGCACACAGCCGGCACCCTCAACGTGGTAAGCCCGCTGGCCACACTGGGGCGTGGATATGCCATCGCCCGTGATGAGCGTGGCAACATTATGCGCAATGCACTGGATGTTTCGGCTGGCGAGCAGATTTTCACACACCTGGCCAGCGGGACCGTTACGGCCGAGGTAACATCGGTCAGCGCCGATAACAACTGGCCCCAATACCCCGGTAACTAAGCCTATTGTCTACTGGATCACTATCTCAAAGCGCCTAAGGTTGAAGTCATTAGCAACACAATAACAACAGGCTCAACGAGGTAGAATGTATGGACTATCACTCAGAGTTCCGGAGATCGATTGATAAGCCGGAAGACTTCTGGCGTGAAAAGGCAAGCGACATTGACTGGATCAAGCCACCGGAAACCATCTGGCAAGCCAAAGATAACGGCCATGGCGAGTGGTTTCCAGACGGCACACTCAATACGTCTGATGTAGCCTTGGATGCCAACGTGCGTGCTGGCCGAGGTGATCAGACAGCCCTTATTTACGACTCCCCGGTTACTGGCTCAAAGCGCACCTACACCTACAGCGAACTGACCGACGAAGTTGCCCGTTTTGCCGGGGCGCTGAAAGCACAGGGCATCAGCAAGGGTGATCGGGCCATCATCTACATGCCGATGATCCCGGAGGCTGCCATTGCAATGCTGGCCTGCGCTCGTATTGGCGCCGTTCACTCTGTGGTATTTGGCGGCTTTGCGGCCCACGAGCTTGCCGTGCGAATTGAGGGTGCTCAACCCAAAGCGGTCATCACGGCCTCTTGCGGCATCGAAGTCAGCAAAGTGATTGAATACAAACCCCTGGTCGATAAAGCCATTGAGCAGGCCTCCCACAAGCCTGACTTCTGCGTTGTGTATCAACGCCCGCAAGCGAAAGCACAGATGCAAGCTGGTCGTGATCACGACTGGAACGACCTAATGGCAAACGCTGAACCAGCCGAACCGGTGCCTGTTAAGGCAACGGATCCGCTTTACGTGCTTTACACCTCAGGCACCACAGGCAAGCCCAAAGGTGTGGTGAGAGACAACGGCGGGCATGCGGTGGCACTCAAGTACAGTATGAAACTGGTCTATGACGCTAACCCAGGCGACGTATTCTGGGCGGCGTCTGATGTGGGCTGGGTGGTCGGCCACAGTTATATTGTGTACGCCCCGCTTTTCGCAGGCTGCGCAACCGTACTTTATGAGGGCAAGCCAGTCAGAACACCAGACGCCGGCGCTTTTTGGCGTGTAGTGCAGGATCACAAAGTGAACCTTCTGTTTACTGCGCCTACCGCTTTTCGCGCTGTGCGTAAGGAAGACCCAGAGGCAGACGAGCTTTCGCGGTACGACACCAACTCACTGCGGAAGATCTTTCTGGCAGGTGAACGCCTAGACCCACCCACTTATGAGTGGCTTAAGGAACACACGCAGCTACCCATACTGGATCACTGGTGGCAGACAGAAACCGGTTGGGCGATATGCTGCAACCCGGTTGGCATCGAAACCATGGCTATCAAGCCAGGTTCGGCAACCGTGCCGTCGCCCGGCTATAACGTTCAAGTTGTAAGCCCAAGCGGCAGCCAGATGCCAGCGGGAGAACAGGGCCAGATTGCAGTTAAACTGCCATTGCCTCCTGGTTGCTTAATGACCGTTTGGGAAGATGACCAACGATTCCTGGACAGCTACCTAAACCCTATTCCCGGCTTTTACAGCTCGGGCGACGGCGGCTTTATTGACGAAGACGGTTATGTCTTTGTTATGGGGCGCACCGATGATGTCATTAATGTGGCCGGTCACCGCCTTTCTACCGGCGAGATGGAAGAAGTGGTTGCCTCGCACCCAGCCATTGCCGAGTGCTGCGTAGTTGGCGCTCACGATGATATGAGAGGCCAGGTTCCGTTAGGGCTGGTCCTGATTAATGACGGCGCCACCATTGATCACGACGAGCTAGAAGAAGAGCTCATTGAAATGGTTCGGGACAAGATAGGCGCAGTTGCCTATTTCCGCCGGGCTCTTGTGGTCGAACGTTTGCCCAAAACCCGCTCTGGCAAAATCCTGAGGCGAGTTATCCGACAGATTGCCGATGGTGAGGAATACGCGGTGCCAAGCACCATTGACGACCCTGCGATCCTTGAAGAAATCAGCGAGCAATTCCATCGCTGACAGGGTCTATTCAGGCAACGTTGACGACCTCCAAAGTCGGTCTATACTGAAATTGCTGTGGAAAACCTTCAGCGCCCCGTGAGGGGAAATCTCAGAAATACAGGAAAGATCAATGTCCGATACAAAAACAGGCAGCGTAAAGTGGTTTAACGAATCCAAAGGGTTTGGGTTCATTGCTCAGGACGGCGGCGATGACGTCTTTGTGCATTATAGTGCCATCAATTCTGGCGGGTTCCGCACCCTGACAGAAGGCCAGCAAGTTCAGTTCACCGTAACACAGGGCCCCAAAGGCCCACAGGCGGAAAACGTAACGCCAGTCTAGGTTACTTTTCCGACCCTTGCCCCTCACGGGCATAGAAAAATGCAACAAGCCAGCACCTGTGCCGGCTTGTTGCATTTTGGGCAAGCGAAACGAACATAAGCTCGCTTTATCAAGCGCTTACCGCACCGTCCTCACTGCCAACCTTATCTTCAGATTCACCCACCGATTGCGCCACTGCAGAAAATAATGCCTGCAGCGTTGCAGAAGTTGTGTCTTCTGCCAAAGCCGCAGCACTGCAATGCTTGCCTCCGGCGGTCAGCCGTATACAGGCCAGAGCATTGGCACGGGTACCCTCGCCCAACGCGAACTCATCGTATGCTTCTACCGCTATGGCAAGCCCAAAGCGTTTTTCCAGTGCGCCAGACACGGCCTCAACAGCACCCAGACCCCTGCCTTCAAGACGAGCCGGCGAGGATTCAATACCAAACGTTACATCAGCACACACGCCTTGGTCATCTCTGTGTAAATCGTAAGCTCGCAATGCCCAGTCTTTATGGACTTTCAGATACCGCTGCTCGAACAAACTGTGAATGGCCGCTGAGTCGATCTCGCCGCCATTGGTTTCCGCAGCCTTCTGAACCACCTTGCTGAATTCAATCTGCAACCAGCGGGGCAAGCTAATGTTGTAGTCCCGCTCAAGAATATAGGCGACGCCGCCCTTGCCCGATTGGCTGTTGATACGCACCACTTCTTCATACCTGCGCCCCAGATCAAACGGGTCGATGGGCAGATACGCCACATTCCACGCATCTCCATCCTTCCTGCGCGCCAAACACTTGCGAATGGCGTCTTGGTGGCTACCAGAAAATGCAGTGAACACCAGTTCGCCAGCGTAAGGGTGGCGCGGATGAGTGGAGATTTCCGTACAGGCTTCCACAACTTCTGTGATTTCCGACATGCCAGACAAATCCAGTTTCGGATCAACACCTTGGGAGTACAAGTTCATAGCCATGGTCACTAAATCCATGTTGCCCGTGCGCTCACCGTTACCCATAAGCGTGCCTTCCACACGATCCGCACCAGCCATAACGGCCAACTCAGCCGCAGCCACGCCACAACCTCGGTCATTATGGGTGTGCACGCTGATGCTGATGTGTTCCCGGCGGCGAATGTTGTCGCACACATATTCGATCTGATCTGCGAACACGTTCGGGGTGGACATTTCAACGGTGGCTGGCAAGTTGAAGATAACCGGCTGCCCTTCATCTGGGCGCCACACATCAGATACCGCATCAAGAACGTCTACTGCAAAGTCCAGCTCGGTTCCAGTAAAGCTCTCTGGCGAGTACTGGAAGGTC
>JBQCZX010000108.1:0-13384 GCA_052089485.1 Marinobacter sp.
CAGAAAACCGCACGGGCCACATTATTCGCTGGAGTGAGTCAGGATATGACTATGCCGCAACTAGCTTCCAATGGGATATTTTTGTGTTTGCCGGGGAACAGGGCACAGACACGGTCGCAAATGGGGAGGTTGTGGTGTCGCTAACAGACGACAACATATTCAACAGCCCGGACGGCTTGTGGTTTGATTACAATGGCCGCCTCTGGATCCAGACAGATGGCTCTGATGCGCCACCGTATCAGAACAATATGATGCTCGCGGCCAACCCCGAAACCCGGGATATCAGGCGCTTCTTCGTGGGTCCGCAGGGTTGTGAGGTAACCGGTGTGGTGACTACACCGGATGTCAAAACCATGTTTGTGAATATTCAGCACCCGGCTAAAGACTGGCCCTTTGGCAGCGAGGGTGACCACCCCCGGGATGCAACCGTTATCGTTACCCGCGACGACAGGGGTGTAATCGGCGCCTGAACGCGGGTAAAAAATGCGGATAAGAATGCCAAATCTGCTTGCTCTTGGTGCGGCCGTTGAGGCGGCCGGCGTGTTAGTCGTCGGTGACTTCTTTTAGTCGAAGGGCGCTGAACATTCCGGCCAGCCCCATCAAGCCGAGTACCAGAATAACAGCGGCGTTTGATATCAGGGATATCAGCGCCGTGAAGCCCCCCGTAGCGAGCAGTAAAAATCCGATCACGGTGTTACTAACGGCGGTGTAGTCTGTTCGTTTGTTGCCGCCTGCCATATCTACCAGATAGGTCTTTCGGCCCAGCCTTACGCCGGCATGGGCAATGCTCAGCACAAAAAACGCCAGCGGATAAAACCAGCCATTGCCGATGCCCGTGCCGGCGAATAGCGCTGTAAGCCCGACAATCAGGCACACGCTGCTGGCGATGGCTGCGCCGCGAATCATCACCCGGCGGCTCGATACATCGGCCATCCAGCCCCAAAAGCTGGCAGACACAGAGCTGGCTAAGCTGCTTGCCAGAAGAAACACGCCCAACATCCAACTGGCATCCGATTCTTTTTGAGCAAGCACCACAAAGTAGGGGGAAGCCAGAGCAGAGCACAGCAACAATGCGCGGGTAATCACGAAGTTTCGAAATGGCGCGTCATCGCGGAGTAAAGACAGGCTTTTGAAAGCTTCCTTCATGGCATTGCCACCGCCCCCGGTTTCGCCCTCATACTCCTTTACGCCGGCAAACAGGAACCCGGCAATAACCCAGAGTGCAGCCGCCAGCAGAAGCAGCAGGCTGTAAAATACGAGAGTGGGCTCGCCGCGATTCCAGAACAGCAAAACCGTTAGAGCCACCGTGGCGGTGCCGCCAATGGTGGATGCAAGGCCAGAGAGCCTGCCCCGGCGCGTCTTTGGCACGCATTTTCCCTGTACGTCTTTCATCGCCACGGAACAAAAACCCCGTGACAGGGAAAACAACACCAGCGCTCCAATGAGGCCGCCACCGGCGGTATAGCCTTCCAAAAACCAGACGCAGGCTGCCATGGCGGCTACGCTCACAGCCTGGCCGAAACTGCCCAGGGTCCAGAACCATTTGCGTACAGGCTTTCGGCGCACCCAAGCCGCGATCACCATCTGCGGCACCATGGAGCCGGATTCCCGAATGGGGACGAGCCAGGCCACCAGTGCCGGAGCACCTACGGCGCTCATTAGCCATGCCAGTACGGTTTTTGGGCTGATCAGAAGGTCGCCCAGTTTGGTCAGGACGTTGGCTGCCAGAATCAAGAAAAAATTGCGCGGTACGACTTGGCAGGCTTCTTCCGGAATGTCCTTGCAGACTCGGACATCTTCTTCGTTAGCGATCAGGCTATAGAGCCGGTCAGAAGAACGCTCAAGAGTGCCGATTCGTGCATGAGTATGTTCTTCAGACAAGGTGATGATCCCACTGCACTGATAGGCTGGCGATCTCGGTTGCCAGCTGCCCTTTGCCCATTCGAACCAGTTTTCCGCGTCCGGAAGAAACCAGGAAGTCCCCACCTGCCAAAGCTTCTACCCCGGCACAATCGGCTATAGAGGCTTTTTTAATGACCTTTCCAGAGCGGCTGTTGAAGATCAGTGCGGTGCCACCAATGGGTGATGCAATGGCAACCAGGTCGTTCTCGGGATGCGCGACAATGCTGGCGATATAGTTGCCCAGTTCCCGGTGCACTGATTCACCAAGGTTGATCTCTTCATAACGTCCGTTGCGATAACGCGCCACCAGCGGCGGCAGTTCATGCGCTGGTCCCTGGTATTGGTAGGCGGCATAAATAGTTCCGTCTGGTGTTACATCCACATGTCGGGTACTGAGCTGATGATGGGATGGACTGAACCGGCTAAGGGTCTCACCAGAGAGCCTGTCCACCAGAACCAACGCAGGTTTCATGGTATCCAGATTGAGCTTGATGCGGTCGTAATCCGGGTGGGTGAGAATGCCGCCTAATCCTACGATCAGTGTTTGGCCATCCGGGTGCAGGGTAAGTTGGTGCGGGCCTACGCCGTTCAGCTCAAAGGTGTTCACTCGCTGGTAATTATTGTGGCTGTCGTAAACCGCAATAATACCTTCTCCGGGGTCGTAGCGGCTTGCCGTGGCATAAAGAAACCGTCCATCCGTGGAGAATACTCCGTGGCCGACAAAGTGCTCGCCTTCAGCTGCCTCTATGCGATGCAGGCGCTCGCCGGTTTCACTGTTGAGCACGTAGAACGACCAACCGGGCCGGCGTTCAAAGAACAGCACTTCGGTGGTTTCCGGGCGATTGCAGCCACTGTGGCAGCGAGTGTCTACCGGCGACTGCCAGAGCATTTTACCGTCCGGCGCGATGGCGCCCACGGCAAAGCTGCCATCCGGCAGACCAATGGCGCCAGTGTACTGCTTCGGGTTATCGCTGCTGGCTTTGCTTGGCAGCATGCTGCACCCGGTTAGCGTGACCGCCGCACTACCGGCGAGGGCTGCTTTGATGAGGCTTCTGCGAGTCAATTCAGGCATGGGCCTTGTCCTCAATCTCCATCGCTGGAATTAAAACCGCGTACCACACCGAGCTCAACGGCTGCGCGATCATTCATCAGCGCTGTCAGCTGAGAAACATGCACATAGAGGCTTTGTAGCATTCTGAACTCGCTGTCGTTAGCCAACAGCGACGTCATTGAGCGGTCTAGTTCGGGGAATTTGGCTTGCACTTCCTCAGCCTGTTCTTCAATACGCTCTGCAAGGTCAGTATATCCGCGATCGTTGAGTAGCTTGGAGAAAGTAGGCAAAAATTGCTGCTGGAGTCCCTGCACCGTTGCTTTCGCCGCGCTCAGGCTGGCGCCGCTACGCCACGCATCGGCACTGTATACCGAGCGTTTGCCTGTACCACGTAACCCCATTGGCTGGGCAAGCCGGCGTTCTTCAAGAAGTTCCAACCCAGACATTGCCGCACGGATCGTGGTGTTGGTGTATTGATCATTGTCTACGTAGGCGCTTTTAAAGCTGCCCCAATCATTGGCCAGAGTTTCGCCGTTATTGGCGATGTGGTTGGATACGCCAACCAATAGCTGGCAACTGCGATCAGCCGGCAGGGCTCTGCTGCCTTCGTTGAATGCCTGGTCGTACAAGAGGTATTCCACCATTGGGAAGCCTTGAACGGCCACGCCGGATTCGTTGATTTTTCCGGCGGTTATTGCCGCTTCATCTTTTAGTAGATAAGAAGCTTTGCGCGCTACCAAGTTCTTGGGATCTGGCCAGAATTGGAATTGCCAGGCGCGATTTCCCTGTTCTACTGGGCCAAAATCCACGAAACGAACCTTCTGCCAAGCGAGGAATGCATCCAGCCAGGCTTGCTTTGTCTGTTCAAGCCCCTGCGCAGAGGGTGCCTCACAATAAGTTTCGGCTTGGCTTGCCAGTGCCTTGCCTTGGGTGGCCAGGTTCTGATAACCCGTGTGAATATCGCTGTGCCACTGCGCCCGATAGTCAGCGTTATTAACATCAGCCGCCATCAAAGGGGACGCTGCAAGCGATGAGGCCAGGCAGATAGAAAGTGTCAGTCGCTGCATAGAAGGCTCCGTTAAAGTGAGTTCAGGAAGTCGAGGAGTGCTTGGCGGTTATCGGCGCTGAACTGGCTGAAACGTGCCACAGCGGGGGCGGCTTCACCGCCGTGCCAGAGTACGGCTTCTTCCAGAGTGCGTGCGCGGCCGTCGTGCAAAAAGCCGGCTTGCGGATTCACTGTTTGCGCCAGGCCAATGCCCCAAAGCGGCGCGGTGCGCCATTCATTACCGTTGGCCAGAAACTCGTCGCGGCCATCCGCAAGGGCCGGCCCCATATCGTGCAACAGCAGATCGGTATAAGGCCAGATGGTCTGGTTGCTCAAGTCCGGGCGATCTTCGTCGGTTCCCGTGACGTGCCTGGGCGTATGGCAGGCGGCACAACCGGTTTCATTGAAGAGTTGGGCGCCTTGCGTAACAGACGGAGTATTCATATCCCGTCGCGCCGGAACCGCCAGGCTTTTGGAGTAGAAGGTTACAAAGTTTGCAATCTTGTCGCTGATCTCCGGCTCGCCACCTTCTGGAAACCGATCACACGCCTGTTCCGGTGTGCAGTCGGTGGTGGGGTGCAAACTGGATGTCAGCCCCATGTCGCCTGCAAACGCGCCCATGCTTTGTTGGCGCACGTTTGGCTCAACGGCTTTCCAGCCAAAACGGCCGGGTGCTGTTTGCCCGGTAGCCATATCCCAAACCTGATTGAGCTTGCCGGAAATACCATCATTGTCTGTGTCTTGAGGATCAGCCAGCGCTTCGAGGTCGGCAATCGGGATGGTTTCCAGCAGCCCTACGCCAATCATCGGTGGCGCTACGCGGGGCGAAATCAGAAGGTTGTCGGGCAGGGGGCCATAATTCGGGTTCTCGATACGGTAAACAGGCTCGCGCAACTCCACCTGGGTGCCGTCTGCATAGGTTTTAGTGACGGCTTTCCACGTTAACACCAAGTCGGCTTCTGGCTTGGCCGCGGGTAGGGCGGCTGTCTGTAGTTGGCTGCCGTACACAGGTGCGGGTTTGAACCCGTGAGTGCGCAGAATGTCGGCGTCTGTGTCTGGGTCCGCCGGAACGGCCAAACGCAGGAACAGTGATACTGGTCGTTCAACATCGCTGGGCGGGTGCCCTCGGCCGTCTTTTATGTGGCAGCCCTGGCACGAGTTGGTATTGAACAAAGGACCTAAGCCATCCCGCGCGGTTGTGCTGGCTGGCGCTTCAACCCAGGGGTTACGGAAGAAACTGTTGCCAACACTGAAGTCCAGACGTTTTGTCATCGAAAGGTTGCCCTGGGGCAGCGAGTAAGCGTTGGTGTTTGGCTGCTCAACGGTGCCGTCGCCGCCCGTATCGGGTGTGTCCTGTAGCGGAAAGCCGGCATGGGTTTCGGCGTGAGCGCTCAGCCCACCACAAAGAAGCAGTGGCACCAGTACTGCCATAAGTCGTCTTCTGTTCATAAATTCTCAACACACAAATGAGTAAGCCATGGAAAATCCGCTCTTTTCAAAGCAGGCTTTCCATGGCTTGTTCTTATCCTGTCAACACCGGGGGCCACTAGGCCCCCGGTGATCTGTCCGCTTCTGGAGTTTTCTATCAGAAAGCGTGGCCAGCATCGTCTGGTGACAGAGCCTCAAGGCCCAGTTGACGAGCTGCTTTCTCAATGGAGCCTGTTTGCTCAACCAGAGCCATAATCGCGCCATTTATGATGGTTGCGCCTTCTGTGTTGCCAGGTGCGATCATCATATCAAACGGCATGGGGTTCTGGCTTGATTCTGCCTTGCTCTGCATCACGCCCAGAGCCTTCATGGATGCCTCTAACTGCGCATTCAAGTTGGCATCTAGTTCAGGATTGCTCTGTGCTACCAGGTCAGACAGTGAAGGGCCAGATACCAGACTGCCATCTACACGACGATAATTGCCGGTATAGACGTTCTGAATACCCAGGCCGTTGTAGTAGTGAGAGTTGTGGGTATTGTCACTAAAACAATCGTGCTCGTCTTCGTATGAGTTGGCCTCCAGAGCCACTTTCATGCGCTCGCCGGCCAGTTCGCCAAGCGACAGGGAACCCATGCCGAACAGCATTTTTTGAACGCCATCGTTAGCATCGGCTTTCATAAGCTGGCTGCGGTAGTTATCAGAGTTATCTGCCGCCCACTGATCTACCATCCATTCCAGATCAGACACCAGAAGGTCAGTGACTGCGTCCAGGTAGTCCGCGCGGCGGTCGCAATTGCCGTTGGTGCAGTCGGTGCCAGTAAGGTAATCGGTTACCAGTCGCTCGCCGTTACCCTGCTCAAAGCCGTGTAGGTCCTGGCCCCAAAGCAAAAACTCAACCGCGTGGTAACCGGTGGCTACGTTTGCTTCTGAACCGCCAATTTCATTCAGGTCGGCAAGCAGTTCGGGGGTCAGGTTGGTGACATCAATGGTTTCGCCACCAACATTTACGCTTTTGCTACCAATGATGTTAGCGGTGGCTCCGGCGTTACCCAGTTCATACTGGTAGTCGTCCGCTTGTACATAATCGACCAGGCCTTCGTCTAGCGGCCAGGCATTCAACTGACCTTCCCAGTCGTCCACAACCGTGTTACCGAAGCGAAACACTTCTGTTTGCTGATAAGGCACCCGCGCCGCAAGCCAGGCTTCTTTGGCTGCCTTCATGTTGGCTTCTGTTGGGTTGGCGAGCAGTTGGTCGGTAGCCTCATTCAAGGCCTTGGCAGTAATCAGCGCGTCCTCATAACCGGCATGGGCCAGGTTCGCGTAGTGCTCCACAACCGAGGCTTGGGTGGCGGGCTGGGTATCTGCTGAATCTGACGGGGTGGTATTGGCACAGCCTGCGCTTACTGCGGCGGCAATAGTCAGTGCCAGGGGGGCCGGTCGAAACATTGCTTTCATTGAGAGCTCCGGAATTCAAAGAACGGTTATAGTAATAGGATGTATTATCGTTCGCAATTATGTTGACTTAAGGGTTGCAACGCAAGAGTGCTTGGTTTTGCGTTTCCCACCAATCGGAGTCAGCGGAGCACTATAATATTTTTTAATGAGAATCATTTGCAAATGAGATTTGTGATGCTAACTTTCGCCCTGAACATATTTTTTATTCGGGGAAGAGACAATGAGTGGATCAGTGGTTCGGGTAGCAGGCTCTTCAAAAAGTGTTTTTTCAGCTTGGCAGTCGCTTCGCAAATCGGTTGAGAAGGACCGTGCGCGCAAAGGGAGTAGTGAGAAGTGGGATGCAAATAAACCATCTTCTGGAAGCAGCAGTTCTGAGTGACATTTTACCTTTGATGCTGGTCATGAGCCGCTGATTTCCTTGCACTGACCGAGTCCGCTCGGGCCTAATGGCTTCTGTTGCTAGGGAGCCAATTTATGCTGAGTTACCTCCATGCTTTTCACGCTGGGAACTTCGCTGATGTTCAGAAGCATGCGGCGTTAACGCTTACTCTTTCCATGATGCAGGCTAAGCGCTCGGCCATTGCCTGTTTTGATACCCACGCCGGTAGCGCCATTTACGATCTCAAGAGCGAGCGGGCCCGGAAAACTGCAGAAGCGGATGCGGGCGTGCAAAAGCTCTGGGCGCACCAGAGTGGTCTGCGTTCTGAAGACTGGCAGTCGGTTATACAGGTGCTGTCGCAGTTTAACGCAGATGACGGCCAACTGGCTGTTTATCCTGGTTCTCCAGCCTGGATTCGCCAGAGTCTGCGTCCGGGCGATACACTGACGGCCTTTGAATTACACCCCTCTGAAAGTGGCCAGCTTGCTGATTGGGCCGCAGAGCAGAAAGTGCGGGTTATGCACGAAGACGGCCTGAAGGGGCTGTTGAGGCAGCTGCCACCCAAGCAGCCCAGGCTAATGGCGCTGATTGACCCCTCCTACGAGATTAAATCTGAGTACCTTGATGTTGCAAAGACCTTGCAGAAAGCCTGGCGCAAGTGCCGCCACGGGGTTTATCTTGTTTGGTACCCGATCCTGACCAGCGGTTTGCAAGCCACGCTGAAGCAGGCGATAAAAGACAGCCCTTTGCGCAAAGCGTGGTGCAGCGAAGTCCACCTGAAAACACCTCCGGAACGAGGTATGACGGGTTCCGGACTGCTGGTGATTAACCCACCATGGGGGTTTGACGGCCGCTTTGCTGCCATGATTGAAGATATCGCTGCAGAGCAGGCCTTGGGCCTTTCGCACGAACACGGTTGGCTGATACCAGAATGAAGGATAATACTAACGAAAATAAGGTTGATCCTTGCTTTCCGGGCGGCCTGTTGCCAGTCGAGCAATGGACATTGCCGGAAACATCCGTGCACCGTTCACTCAAGGATGCGATTCGCCACGGCCTTGAGCAGTTGCGGGCAGGCGTGTCTCAGTCCGAAGATCCTTTTGAAAGCATGGATGAATTGCCGGAGTTATCTGCTGTTCAGAAAAGACGGCTGGTGCCAGAACCGAATCATTCAGATCAGGCTGCAGCTATCGCGTGTGGCCTTAAGAACGCGCGATCCGGCGGCTCGCTCATCCGAGAGGTTGCCTGTTTGGTGGCCCCGCCGTTTTCTGGAGTGGAGCAGGCGCTTGCCCACTTTTCACAACCCGATCAGGTAGTCTCTAGCGGCATCAGTGATCAAGGTTGGCGTATCATTTCACCACCTAACGACTTGTTGTTTGATGACCAGGGTGCGAGTGAATGGTGGGATAAACAGGATTTGTCTCGGCCTTGGGTGATTCCCGAGCTTGCAGATTTCTGGCTCAGGCGTCTTTCGGGTTTGGCTTTGATCAAAGAGTTATTTCGCCGGATCGCAGATGGCGATGCAGGCGCAGGTATTGTTGGGTGCTCAAGCTGGTGCTGGCAGTATTGGCACCAGTACCTTGAGAACGCCCAGATGTCGCCCTGGACACCTGCAGCCCTGGATGCCGAACTGCTGGGCGTCTGGTTTACGCATCTTGCTTCGGGTGGTGGTAAATCATCTGTGATCGCACGAATGACGGGTGATGGTTTGTATGTGCTGCCGTTAGCCGAAACAACCGAAGCTGAAAAAGACAAAAGTAGTGAAAAACGTAAATACAGCACTTTTTTGCGTGACCTGGCCGCCACATCCCGTGGTAACGCCGGCGTAGCTCTAGCTATTTGGCAGAGATCGTTGCGTGCGCGGCCGGATGAGAATGCGGATCTGGATGAGGCCGACGAGGAAGCAGAAAAACAAAGCCGAACAGCAGATTGCTGGGTTGTGCCTCTGGCCCAGTTGAGCCTGCCAACCATGCCACTGAGCCAAGAGAGCGTCACCGGTTTTGTGCTTCATGGATTGTTGCTGCACAACGGCCTTGATGCGGCCTCACTGGCGGGTGTTACCGGTGTTTCTGCCCCCGAGCTTAGCCTTGTACTGTCTCGCCTGAAGCGCGCGGAGCTGGTGACCTATGACCAGTCTTGTGAGCGCTGGCAAGTAACCGCCATCGGCTATCCCACCGTCAGGCGCCACCTGCTGAGCTGGGGATTCCCGGTAGATCAATTTTAGGAGCCAGCTATGATGGAAGACCTCGGAATCAAGGAAGCTTTTGCCTCTATTACCGGGCAGGCGCTGCTGAAAGCTTTGCTCGTGGTTGTGATCGCTGCACTGATCACCCTGACGATTCAGAAAGTACTGCCCCGGGTGGCGGAGAAGTTGGGAGGCAAATCTCGCCTGTATCTGCTGGCTTCCATTCCTCTACTTCGCCTGCTGATTATTCTGGCCACTATTGTGATCGTGATTCCAATACTGGTTAAGCCGTCATTCCAGAACATGGTGGCCATCTTCGGCGCTCTGGCTTTGGCCCTTGGTTTTGCTTTCAAAGATTACGCCAACAGTTTGATCGCTGGCATTGTTACGTTATACGAAATGCCTTACCGGCCAGGTGATTGGATTGAAGTGGACGGCCATTATGGCGAGGTGCGAGAGATAGGTGCCCGCGCGGCCGAGATAGTGACGCCCGACGACACAATTGTGATTATCCCCCACAACAAGTTGTGGAATTCGTTGATCACCAATGGTAACGATGGTACCGACAATCTGATGTGTGTTGCAGATTTTCATCTTGAGGCGAACCATGATGTTGCCCTGGTACGAGAGCTGCTTCGAGACGTAGCGTTTACCAGCCCGCGAACAAAAACCTGGCAGCCTGTGGTGGTGATTGTGTTTAACAAGCCTTGGGGTATGCATTACCGATTGAAAGCGTACCCTTTTGATCCCAAAGAGCAGTTTCAGTTTATCTCCGAACTCACCGCGCGCGGCTCGGCAGAGCTGGCACGCCAAGGCGTGAGATTTGTGTCCGCGCCCGTTACGGGAAACTGAAGTAGCTGGCGGAGGCATAATGCAAAAAGCCCCGCAAGTGCGGGGCTAAACTGACGAACAGCTTGCTCGATTGCTGCCGGTATTTACATCAGCGCTTCAATACGATTGCGTACCTTCGGCTCGCTGCTGTATGCAGTGGCGATGGCGTTGTAGGTTGGGATGTCCATCTCTGCACCCTCAATTACTGACACCATCTCATCGTTGGCTTCCATCTGCAGTTCTTGCGCTTTTTCCTGAGAGTCAGCCCCTTCGATTTTCTCGATGTACTCTTCTCGTACCTCTGTAATGCCTTCTTGAGCCGAGATGAATTGCTTCAGTTCACCGTCGGTATAGTTTGTTTTCTGGGTTCCTGCAGCGGCTGGGTTGGAATAGCTGCTGGAATCTCCGGTGGCTGCCGGGTTTTGCTGATTCTGCTCAGCCATGGCTGGCGAAGCAGCAAGCAGTGCGATGGATGCGGTAATGGATACAAGTAGCTTATTCATAATCAACATCTCCTGTTTCATTTGCAGTCACCAAATACTATTACACGTGCCATGCCAGGTTCTTTAAATATTAATTTATCCTTTTAAAACATGTTGTTAATAGTTTTCATTGGTTAATCCCTGGTAATGAGAGTTGTGACTAAATGCCACATGTGGCAAAAGTGTGTGGCAATTATGTCGTTGGAGGCAGAATGAAACCTTCGTTTAGAAACGCTGGTCAGGTTATCGGGTCGATACAGTTAACTCTCGTATTGAGTATTGTGGTTCCTCTGCTCATTATCAGTGCGCTTGCCATATACCTGGGTTTTGGCGCTGTAGAGAAAGCTTTGAATGATCGCTTGCAGGAAGATCTGGAGCTGGTAGCTCGCGCAACCAGCGGCCCGCTTTCTCGGGCGATGCAAGAAAAAGACGAGCTGGTGATTGGGGATTCCCTGAAATCAATTTTCCGGATCGGGCGGGTCTCTGGTGCGTCGGTATTTGATAAAGATGGCGCTAGAATCGCCAGCCTGGGCCTTGCTGACACAGATGTGGGGAACAGCGCCAGCGCGGAACAGGTTATCAACAGCGGTGAACTTGGCGGAGCCTTTCGGCGGGTAGACGGGCAGTCGGTGTTCTCCCACTTCACGCCACTAGTGGCCAACGATGGTCGAATACAGGGGTTGTTGCAGATCACTCGGAGGCGCAGCGATTTTTATGAGCTGCTGGCTTCAATCCGCCTGTGGGCTGTGTCTATCTGGTCGGCGCTGGCGGTCACGATCATTCTGGTGGTGGTGCTTGGGCATTATGGCGCTGTTGGCCGCCATGTAAGCAGACTACTGAATGCCATGGATGAGCTGGCGCCTGGTCATTGGCGGCTACATGCTAAGCCCTCTGGCCCCCGTGAGTTGCGGCAGATATATGGTGGCGTGCGGGAGATGGGCGAGCGCATGGCCCAAGCGGAAGAGGAAATAGAACAGCGTACGGAGAAAGAGCGTCAACTTGCTGAACGGCTAGAATACCAGGAAAAAATAGCCATGATCGGTCGCGTGGCTGGTGGCGTCGCTCATGAACTCGGCGCGCCCTTGAATGTGATTCAGGGGCGCGCTGATATCCTGGCACGTCATGAACTATCGGGTGAGCAACGTCGACAACTGGATGATATCAGCTACCAGGTAGGGCGCATGACCACTATTATTCAGCAGCTGCTGGATTGTTTTCGTCATGTGCCTGATTCACGTAGGCCGGTCAGCCTTGATGCGGTTCTGAAAAATGTATTGGATCGTGCCGGTGAGGATAAAAAGTGTCGCGGAAAGCGCTTGCTCAGTGCAGGCCTTGAAGTGGATGCGAGAGTGAAGGCGGAGCCCGTCAGGTTGGAGTTGGCGTGCCTTAACGTGGTGCGCAATGCTTGCCAGGCAGCGCACTCCGAGGTTGTCTTATCGCTGCATGATGCCCACAGCGAGTGGGAGGTGCGAGTAGACGATGATGGCCCAGGCATAGCCGCGGAAAAGCGCGAAGCGGTGTTTGAACCTTTTTATAGTACCCGGCCGGCCGGAGAAGGCACGGGGCTGGGGCTGGCGGTCGTCAGCAGTGTACTGAAAGAACATGGTGGCCGAATTGAAATCGGAACCAATGAGTTAGGAGGCTGCAGAATGAGCCTGTTTTGGCCGATGGAGGCGATGACATGAGCGAGAATAGGGCAACCATACTGCTGCTAGAAGACGATGCCAGTTTAGGGCAGCTATTGAGCGAAGAGCTTGAGTTGGATGGCTACCGGGTAACTCGTGCCGGCACGGTGAACGAGGGCTGTCGGCTGCTAGCCACAGAAACGCCAGGCTTGGTTGTTTCAGACTTGCGCTTACCGGATGGTGATGGACTGGAACTCCTTAAAGCAACCCAGACCGACGGGCACAGCCTGCCTTTTATTATCATTACTGCATTCGGAACCGTGGATCAGGCAGTTGATGCGCTGAAAGCAGGCGCGGATGACTTTCTGACCAAGCCGCTGTCCACTGACCACCTGCGGCTAAAAATACGCCGCTTGCTGACCCAGGCGGATCTCTCCCGGCAACTTCAGCAGTTTCTCGCCCGCAATGGCGCGGACGAATCCCTTGGTTTGATTGGCGAGCATGAAAGCATGGTTCGCCTGCGCACTGAAATTCGCCAGATTGCCCGTAGTGAAGCGGCAGTGTTGGTCTGTGGCGAAAGCGGAACGGGCAAAGAGCTTGTGGCCAGGGCTATACACCGTGCCAGTGGGCGAGATTCCAAGCCTTTCGTGGCGGTTAACTGCGCGGGTATTCCGGGGGAACTCATGGAGAGTGAGTTTTTTGGCCACGAAGCGGGTGCGTTTACCGGTGCCCGTCAGGCCCGCAAAGGCCTGTTCGCAGAAGCCCACGGCGGCACGTTGTTGCTGGACGAGATTGGGGAAATGCCCCTGGGATTGCAGGCGAAGCTGCTCCGGGTATTGCAAGAGGGCATGGTTAAACCGGTTGGTTCGGATCAAGAGGAACCGGTGGACGTGCGAATTTTGGCAGCAACCCATGTGGATTTGCTCAAGGCGGTGAGGGAGGGCAGCTTTCGGGAAGATCTCTACTATCGGCTGGAAACCCTGAGCCTGCGTATTCCGCC
>JBQCZX010000109.1:0-13350 GCA_052089485.1 Marinobacter sp.
GAGTTATGGTGATTTCTGGTGTATGGAAGCAGGCTGAAGGGGTGGCGTATCCTGTTGGTTGATCTCCGCCAAGATCACAACCAACAGAGGAATGATACGCCATGCCCAAGTCTAACCTGCATGCTCTTTCACAACCAGAAGTAGCCAGCAACGACCCGTTGCACGAGTTGATCCGGCAGGGTGCCCGGGATCTGATCGCACAGGCCGTTGAGACGGAGCTGGAGAGCCTGTTGAAGCAGTACGCGGACGTCAAGACGCCGGATGGCCGCCGTGCTGTGGTGCGCAATGGGCACCTTCCCAAACGCGCTGTTCAGACAGGCGTCAGCGACGTAGAAGTCCAGGTTCCCAAGGTCCGGGACCGCAGTGGCTCTGGCATTCGCTTCAACAGCCACCTGCTGCCACCCTACCTGAAGCGCGCCCGGAGCCTGGAGGAACTGATTCCCTGGCTCTACCTGCGAGGTGTTTCCTCCGGTGATTTCCAGGAGGCCCTGAGTGCGCTGGTTGGTGAACAAGCCAATGGCCTGTCGGCCAACACAGTGTCTCGGCTCAAGGCGAAGTGGCTTGATGAGCACAAGGACTGGCAGCGACGAGACCTGAGCCAGAAGCGTTACGTCTACTGGTGGGCGGACGGCGTGTACAGCAACGTCCGCCTGGATGACCGGCTCTGCCTGCTGGTGATCATTGGCGTGACCGAGCACGGCCACAAGGAGCTGGTTGCGGTCGAGGACGGCCACCGGGAGTCCGAAGCCAGCTGGCGAGAGCTGCTCACGGACATACGGGAAAGAGGCCTGGAGCCTTCGCCCAAGCTAGCTGTTGGCGACGGCGCACTGGGCTTCTGGAAGGCCCTGAGCAAGGTGTTTCCGGACACCCGGCACCAGCGGTGCTGGGTCCACAAGACGGCTAACGTGCTGGACAAACTGCCCAAGTCCGTGCAGCCAAAGGTGAAATCGGCACTGCACGAGATCTATCTGGCCGAGACAAGAGACAGCGCTCACAAGGCGTTCGATAGCACCTTGAGGCGGTTTCGGGACAAGTACCCAAAGGCCATGGAAAACCTGGAGAAGGATCGTGACGAGCTGCTGGCCTTCTACGATTTTCCGGCGATTCACTGGATTCACTTACGGACGACCAATCCGATTGAATCCACCTTCGCCACAGTGCGACTGAGAACCAAGCGAAGCCGCTCTTGCGGCAACCGCGACACCACGTTATCGATGGTGTTCAAACTGCTCCAGTCCGCCCAAAAGCGCTGGAAGCGGATCAAGGGGTTCGACCAACTGAAGCTGGTCGTGGACAACGTACAGTTTCAGGATGGAATAGAGGTGGAAGATCAATCTGACAGGAACGCTGCCTGATGGTCATACACCAGATTTGACAATAACTCTATGAACTTTACTACTGGCCGGGTATTCCCGGACGCGGGGAGTTTATCCGGTTGGCACTGGAAGAAGCCGGCGCGGATTATATTGATGTAGGCCGGGAATCCGGTAAGGACGGCTTGGGTATCCCCGCCATCACCGCTTTTCTCGACGGCGATGAAACGTCATACCCGCCGTTTGCGCCGCCTTTTCTGAAAGCCGGCGAGCTCGTGGTTTCTCATGTTGCCAATATCCTGCAGTTTCTCGGCCCCCGGTTGCAACTGGTGCCTGAGGACGAAGCGTCGCGTTTTTGGGCCCACGGCCTACAACTCACATTGACGGATTTCGTGGCCGAGACTCACGACGTCCATCATCCCGTGGGAACGGGGCTGTATTACGAAGATCAGAAAGACGAGTCCAGACGACGGGCACAAGCCTTTCATGATGAACGCCTGCCCAAGTTCCTGGGTTATTTTGAGCAGGTGCTGGCGAATAACCCGGCGGGTGATGCTCACTTGGTGGGCGCCAAGCTCTCTTATATTGATCTGTCGCTGTATCAGACCGTGGCCGGGTTGCGCTACGCCTTTCCCAAAGCAATGGCGCACCTGGAACCCAATATACCAAAAGTCACAGCGCTAGTTGCGCAGGTAGGCGAGCGGAAGAATATTAGAGACTACCTCGATTCTGACCGTCATCAGACTTTTAGTGAGGATGGCATATTTCGGCACTATCCAGAGCTGGACGTTTAAGGCGGTTCGGCTATTCGTAGGCGCTGGCTACGAGCGCTGACCAGGATAGTTGGTGTCGGGTCTCTTTGGTAAGGGAGAACGTTATGAGTAAGGGGCAAAGCGAGTACAGTCGCAAACGCAAGACTCAGCAAAGCGGTGGACCCCATGATATCGGCAACCGCCGGTCCCAAAAGAATAACCAGTTCGTGATTCAGAAGCATGATGCCAGTCAGCTTCATTTTGATTTTCGCCTGGCGATTGATGGGGCCCTGAAATCCTGGGCTGTTCCCAAGGGGCCGTCGCTGGATCCTTCCAACAAGCAGCTTGCCATCGAAGTGGAATCGCTGCACGCTGACTTAGCTAAACGCGAGACCGGCTCCTCTCCGCTTACGGATAGTGAGGCTGCTGACAGTAAAGGCGTTCACTGGGTCAAACCGGAGCTGGTCGGTGAAATCGCGTTCACGGAATGGACAGCCGACAATCGTTTGCGCCACCCAAGCTTTCTCGGGTTGCGCGACGATAAATCGCCCAAAGACGTCATCAGAGAATCCCCGGGAGTCCGCTCATGACTCGTCAAACCTTCGGTAAACACGCCGTTGACCTGAGTCATCTGGACAAGATCCTGTTCCCGGATGACGAGTTCACCAAGGAAGACCTGGTCACTTATTACGACAAGATGGCCAAGGTCATGCTGCCTCATCTCAAGGAGCGTCCGTTAACCCTGCATCGTTTTCCCGATGGCATCGGCACGAGTGGTTTCTTTCAGCAGAACCGGGCAGATCACTTTCCGGATTGGTTACAGGGTTTGGATATCGACCATGGTGGTAAAACGGGCCACGTTGAACATGTCATCGCCAATGACAGGGCATCGCTGGTCTATCTGGCAAACCAGGGCGCTATAACACTTCACCGTTGGCTCAGCCAGCAGGCTGCCTCAGAGTGTCCGAATCTGATGGTATTTGATCTGGACCCGCCTGAAGGTGATTTCGAACTGGTTCGAGAGGGCGCAAGGTGGGTTGCCGAAGGCATGCGGGACCTGGGAGCATCGCCCCATGTGATGACAACCGGGTCTGAAGGCCTGCATGTGGTTGCCCCGTTACGTCCTGACGCTTCATTTGATGACGTCCGTCAATTAGCGCAGAAACTGGCGACTCGCCTTGCCGAGCAATACCCGGAAAAACTGACCACGGAACAACGGATCAACCAGCGACACGGGCGCCTGTATCTGGATGTCTTGCGCAACGCCTTTGGGCAAACGGCGGTGGCTCCCTATTCGGTTCGCGCAAAACCCGGCGCTCCGGTCGCAACCCCGCTCGACTGGTCAGAGTTGGACGACAGAAAACTTCATCCACAGCGCTATACTCTTGGCAATATCCAGCGACGACTCGCCAAAAAGGAAGACCCCTGGGCTAGTATGCACCGCCATGCAGTGAAGCCTTCCAAGCTGGCCAATGCCTTGGAATGACGCGAAACATCTGAATTGCCTCTCGACTTATTCAGAAGTTGATGAGATGGAACTTTTGAAACTTTACCAACCACGGTGAGAGGCCTGCGGTATTGCCCAGCCAACTTGAGTGAAGATGAACCTCTAAGACCCGGTTACACCAGAGTAAAGCAGCCACAGTGTAGAGGTCGTCACAAGGATACCCAAAAGGGCCACCAAGCCGTCGTGCGCTAACAGGGCTAGGCCGAGCAGGGTGAGCGCCAGCCCCGCGCCTATCGCGGAGAAGGGTACAAGCTCCATCGGCGGCATCATCAGCGCTATAACAATGCTGATAAGGGCGATGAGATAAACCCCAGCTCCTTTGGTCATGAAGGTGAGGCGTGGACGGAGGAAGAAGTCAATAAATCTAGCGGGACGTAGCATCCAGCGGCGAGACGTTGCCAGCTTGGAGCGAGAGACGGAGCGATTAAGAAGCCACTCAGGGAGCCAAAACGAGCGCCGACCGAATAGCAATTGCATCGACACTAGCAAGATCAGTGCGCTAATTACCGTAGGGACCCCCGGGACGCCTCCTATAGGCGATAAGGTGGCGAGTCCGGGCAATAAAAGCAGTGGCGCATAGGAGCGGCGCCCCAGTGCGTTCACCACCGCTCTGGTAGAGGTGTAGCCGCCGCCCTCGCTTTCGGCTTTTGCGATGCGAGCCAGGATGCCTTCAAGATTGGTAGGCCTTTCCATTACCATTCTCCTCCAGGGCACTGAATTTCTTCCTATAGTATAGATGGCGGACCTGACGATGTGCTGCTTCATTAAACTCCCAGCGGCGTGGGGACCTCAGTCACGCAGTACCAGTGTAGGCGCCACTGGCCCGTACCCAAGCATCCCATGCCTGTGCGGCTGCAGTGGAGAGCAGGGCAAGAAAGGGGCGCAATACAGCGCGTTAGCGCATTCTTGAACCCAGAGCGTACCGCCAAGGTGCGCTCGGACGCCAGGGCATCCGCATCCAGATCCGGTATCTCCGCTTGTGTATACCAACGTATTGGGGCTCAGGCGACGACCTCCGGGACCACTATGACCGCAAAACCGCCAGGATCCGGTTGAAATTCTGCCCGAAGCCCTGACCAATACAATTCCATTCGAGAGTCAGCGGGCTTTTGTCAGGAACACCCTGGGGGCAGACAATTCATCACCAGTGCTACAGTACTTAGAACGGAGCGGGGGCTGATGTATTCGACTATATTAAGCGGTTTCATAGTTCCTGGATGCAACGTAGAGTTGCCGATCAGGGTCAGAAGTTTCAAGCCGTTTGAAAACCGTCCGTGGGAACAGGGTAGAACCCCCCCCCCTCAGTCATATCAGGGCGATCCGCGCGAGCAATAATTCGGTACTGGGCCTCGGGATTGCTCGTCGTGATCGGGCGTTCTGAGAATCAAGGATGAGCTTACGAACTGAATCGCTATCTATATTTGCATTCAGGTTGGTGGTAGCAGGAGTGTCATACCCTTCAAGTAGGGGGGCAAGCCTGTTGTGGTAATAGATGCTGTCTTTATTTTGAGTAGCGTTGAGTGCTTCGGTAGCGCGCCTGATTTGCTCTACTAGCAACGACTCCAGAGGAACAAGCTGTTTTCAGCTTTTACAAAAGCAGAGCGCAGGGCGGTTTGAATAGGGAGTGGCAGCTTTACAGATAGAGTATCGACAAAAGGGGCAATAGACGATTTTTCTACTGGGTTTATGGGAAACCAGGCGTCGTGGCGCCTCGGAGGTTGTCTTTGGATAGAGCTGAAGTCTGTTGAGAGTGTCCATTCGGTGCTTGGTGAGTTACTGATTGTGACCTCCATCCTGCCCCCCGCTACCATATAAAAGAATGGCAGATCAGTTACATACTGGTCTGCCTTTTTTGCGTTTGGGGATCAAAAAAATTCTGGTCAAACACTAACCAGAAGCTAAGCTGTTATCAGGTTCGACCAAAAACAACGAGAGGGAACGAATCATGGTAATGCCACCGAATAGCCGTACAGAAAGCGTAACGGATCCCGCCCTGAAGAACCCCAGTCGTCGCCGTTTATTGGTTGGTAGTGCCGGCGCACTTGCCTCAGTGAGCTTGCTGGGCGTCGTGCCGCTTGCGAGGGCGGATGAGGCCAAAACACTGCCGGATTACGCCAAGTGGAAAGATCAAACCGCCCTGATCGTACACAGCGCAAACACCATGGAAACCGAGCGCGGCGCTATTGGCAGTGGCGTGGTTACGCCCAGTGCCCACTTGTATGTGCGTAATAACCTGCCGCCTCCCGAAGAAGAGATTGTTACCAACGCAGATGCGTGGGAAGTCTCGTTTGCGGGTGTTGAAAACCCGAAATCCCTCACGCTGGCCGAATTAAAGCGTTTGGGTGTGACCTCTGTTGCCTCCGTGCTTCAATGTTCTGGCAATGGGCGGGCCTTTTTTACCCATGGCCCGGGAGGGACACAGTGGAGCGTAGGCGCGGCTGGCTGCGTTGTCTGGACAGGGGTGCCTTTGAAAGACGTTCTGGAAACCCTCGGTGGTGCCAATGCCGACGCCAAATACATTACTGGTACGGGTGGAGAGGAATTGCCAGAAGGGCTGGACCCGAAGACGCTGGTTGTTGAGCGTTCTGTGCCGGTTGCAGCGCTGGATCAGGCCATCCTGGCCTGGCAGTTGAACGATGAACCACTGCCTGTAAGTCATGGAGGCCCGTTGCGCCTGGTTATCCCGGGGTACTACGGGGTGAACAACGTGAAATACGTAAAGTCGATAGCCTTTACCAAGGAGCAAACGGACGCAAAAATACAAGCCTCGGGTTATCGGATACGGGATGTGGGCGAGAAAGGTGCGCCGGACCAGCCGTCTATGTGGGAAATGTCGGTTAAATCATGGATAACGGCGCCGCTTGAGAAGGCCCGTCAAGGACGCAACATGATTTATGGTGTTGCGTTTGGCGGCGTGCACGATGTTGCCAAGGTAGAAGTGTCTGCTGATGGCGGTGAGTCCTGGAAGGAAGCTCGCTTCCTTGGGCCGGATTTGGGGCCTTACGCCTGGCGGCCGTTTGTGCTGGCGCTGGATATGTCAGCGGGTGAGCACCGTATCGTTAGCCGCGCTACCGATAGCAACGGCAATACACAGCCCCCTGAGCGTACCAAAAACGAGCGGGGTTACGGCAACACCAGTTGGAAAGATCATGGTGTTACTGTCAATGTTGCATAAGGGTAAAATTATAATGAGACAGGTTGCAGTAGCTGTGGTTTTAGCTTTGTGCTCAACACTCGCCGGAGCGGATGATTTGTTTGATGAGGGTAAAAAGGTGTTTACGGAGCAAGCTCAGCCATCGTGTTCGATTTGTCATACTCTGGGGGACGCTGGCTCAACGGGCGCCATAGGCCCAAACCTTAATGAGCTGCAACCGACCGAGGATCAGGTTCTTAATGCGCTTAACGGCGGAATTGGTGTTATGCCGGATTTTTCAGAAACGCTCAGCCAGGAGCAGATGAAGGCAGTTGCGCATTATGTAGCCACCGCCGTTAACCGGTAATTTTCGGCTTTTACACGTAAAAAACCTCAAGTCGCAGTGCGCGTGCTTGAGGTTTTTTGTAGGTGAGTGTAAATCACACTACATATCACCTAATAGCGAGCATCCTTTGGCTTTTTGCTAAGGAAGTACTGCATTTGTGCTATGTCGTCCACATCAATAATACCCCTAAGTCGAAGCAGGGGCCTACCGTAACTCAGTCTCGTGATTTATGGGCAATGTCGCCCTCACGGCCTTTAAGCATGTAGTCAAAGTAGAATGGAGGCAGAGCGCGCTTCTTCACCTGCCAATAGAACGCAGATTCTTTGAAAGGGCTTAGCGGTAGCGTAGGTGTTACCTTGCCACCATACACAAATTCCGCCAACATCACCTTGCCATAGCCAGTAACAATGGGGCAGGAGGTGTAGCCGTCGTAGCTGGCTTTCAGTTGCCCCTTGGCAAGCTGCGCCAGAATGTTGGCTACCGCTACGGGAGACTGCTTGCGAACCGCGGCTGCCGTTTTTGAGGTGGGCAGTGAGCTGCTGTCGCCCAAACTGAACACGTTGGCAAAGTGAACGTGTTGCAGAGTGTGTTGATCCACATCTACCCAGCCGTCGGCATTGGCAAGTGGGCTGTTTTTCACAAAATCCTGAGCGCACTGCGGCGGCGTTACGTGCAGCAGGTCAAAGGATTCGGTTATTTCCTGAACTGTTCCCTCACCGTCAGTGAAGCGGAAGGTGGCTTCTTTTTTGTCACCATTCACGGCAACCAGGTTGTGGTTCATAAGCAGGCCAATGTTGTACCTGCGGGCCACCTTTTCCAGATGCGGAACGAAATCCGGCACACTGAAAAGCGCACCACCGGCGGCGTAAAATCTTAATTCGCTTTGGCCGGATATCTGTTTTTTGCGGAAGTAATCTGCCGCCAGGTACGCAATTTTTTGGGGTGCCCCGGCGCATTTAATGGGGGCAGGGGGTTGAGTGAAAAAGGCTTTGCCGCCCCGGAACTGGCGAATGCATTGCCAGGTGTATGCGGCCAGTGAGGGATCGTAATTGCTGCACACGCCGTTGCGACCGAGAGTTTCCCGTAAGCCTGTTATTTTGTCCCAGTCAAGCTTAAGGCCCGGTGTAACCACCAGCGCCTCGTAACCAATCTCTCGCCCGTCTTCCAGAACAACCCGGTTATGCTCTGGTTGAAGCTCACGGGCAGCCGCCCGAACCCAGCGCGCACCTGTTGGCAGTGTACTGGCCTGGGGGCGTGCGGTTTTTGCCAGAGAGTAAGCACCACCGCCCACAAGCGTAAAGGCTGGCTGATAATAGTGAACATCGCTGGGTTCAACGATGGCTACATCCAAGCCCGGCCGCTGCCGGAGTAGAGAGGCAGCAACACTGGTACCAGCGGCACCCGCGCCGATTACCACTACCTGATGGGTTTGGAAGGATGTGCTCTCAGACATTACAACAACTCCTTAAAGGAGCATGTTCAGTGGCTCCCTGGTATGGAAATTAAGTGGCGGTAGCTTAAAATAAATTCGTTATTCCAGGAAATGATTAAGGTCATTTCATTTATAGTTATTTGGAATATGTTTAATATCTATAAAAATCAGCTAGATGGCTTGTAAATCGATTTATTCGATTTATTTGTCCTGTCTATTCCATTTTGTCGTTCATTTTCTGGTTTTTAGAGTGTGTGCAGGTTTTATTCAGGTGTATCTGAACGCAACCATTTATTTACAGCTCACACGGATCATCCAACATGACGACAGATCTGAACTCGTCTCCTCTTTCAGGGGATCAGCAAGCACGATTGGCAGACCTTCTTACGGACATAAATGAAGGGCAGCTTTTCTGGCTTGCTGGCTTTCTTGCCGGCAAATGCTCTGGCAGCTCAGCAGGCGCAGCAAGTCATACGGCTGCAGCCGCGAGCGCGCCTGCCTCTGCAGCGCCTGAACTGACGGTTTTGTTCGGCTCGCAAACCGGCAACGCCGAAGAGCTTGCACAACAGCTGGTGGCTCGCGCGGCAGATAAAGGTGTGTCTGCCAAGGTGGTGGACATGGCGGACTACAAACCGAAGCAGCTGAAGAAGGAGCAGTACCTTGCGGTGCTCACGTCCACTCAGGGGGAGGGTGATCCACCAGACAATGCGCTGGATTTTCACGAGTTTATTAATGGCAAGAAGGCACCCAAGCTGGAAGGTCTTCGTTACAGCGTGTTGTCGCTGGGTGATTCCAGTTACGAGCAGTTTTGCAAAACCGGCCAGGATTTTGACCATCGCCTGGCCGCCCTGGGTGCAACCGCTTTGGCAGAGCGGGTGGATTGCGATGTGGACTATGAGGATCTGGCGGAAGACTGGATTAACCGGGTACTGGAAAGCATTGCCAGTGAAGCCGGCGCCAGCCAGCCGGCGGCTGCCAACGCGGTGGGCGCAGAGCAGGCACCTGCTTCGGTTTACAACCGCAAGAACCCGTATGCGGCCGCTATTTTGACCAACCAGCTGTTGAGTGGGCGTGGCTCTGATAAAGAGGTGCGACACATTGAACTATCGTTGGAAGACTCGGGGCTTACCTACAACCCCGGGGATGCGGTGGGTATTTATCCGGAAAACAACCCGGCTCTGGTCGACGAACTGTTAAGTGCCTTGGGTTTTGACAGCGAACAGACTGTGTCGGCCGATGACCATGAAATCTCGCTGCGTGAAGCTTTGGCCTTTTATCGTGAAGTCACGTTGCTGACACCCCCGCTGATGAAACACTGGGCGGAGCTTGTGGGTGCCGATGACCTCAATGCACTCGTCGCCGATAGCGGCGAGCTGAGGGCATGGACAGAAGGGCGAGATGTTCTGGATCTGGTTCAGGCCTGGCCAGTCGCAAAGCTGGAACCACAGGCACTGGTTAATCTACTGCGCAAGCTTCCCCCAAGGTTGTATTCCATCAGTTCCAGCCAGGCGGCGGTGGACGATGAAGTGCATATCACCGTGGCCGCCGTGCGTTATTCAAGCCACGACCGGGATCGCGAAGGAGTTGCGTCTGCCTGGCTATCGGATCGTATGGCTGAGGGGGATGAGGTTCGGGTATATATTGACCCGAATAAAAAGTTTGCTCTGCCCGAAGACAGTGCACCGATGATTATGATTGGCCCGGGCACTGGCGTTGCGCCGTTTCGTGCCTTCTTGCAGGAGCGCGAAGAGCGCGAGGCCGAGGGTGAAAACTGGCTGTTCTTTGGCGATCGCCGGTTCCGCAGTGATTTTCTTTATCAGGCGGAATGGCTCAAGTGGCGCCGCGATGGCTTGTTAACGCGGCTGGATGTGGCTTTCTCCCGGGATCAGGCTGAAAAACGCTATGTGCAACACAGCCTGAAAGAGAAGGGGGCCGATGTGTGGGCCTGGCTGCAACGGAGCGCGAGCCTGTATGTGTGCGGCGATGCCGACAAGATGGCGCCGGATGTGCATCAGGCATTGCTGGATATTGTCAGTGAGCACGGTGGGCTTAACCCGGAACAAGCCGAAGACTACCTGCGCCAGCTAAATCGGGATAAACGTTATTTGCGGGATGTGTACTAATGAGTGAAAAACTGCCAGAAGCTGAAGTAATCAAGCGTGAGAGCAACTACCTTCGCGGAACCATTCTGGAAGGCCTGGCTGACCGTACCACCGGTGCCTTGCCAGAAGATGACACCAAGTTGACCAAGTTCCACGGCTCTTACCAACAAGACGACCGGGAAGTGCGGGATGAGCGCCGGCGACAGAAGCTGGAACCTCTGTATCAGTTTATGGTGCGCCTGCGTTTGCCGGGTGGCGTGTTGACCACAGACCAATGGTTGGGGCTGGACAGGATTGCCGACGAGTGTGCTGATTCCACCCTGCGCCTGACCACGCGACAAACCTTTCAGTTTCATGGCGTGTTCAAGGAGCAGATGCAGCCGTTCATGCAGAAAATAAATGCCCTGGGTCTGGATAGCCGTGGTGCCTGCGGCGACGTTAATCGTAACGTGATCAGTAACGTGAACCCGCACCAGTCGCAACTGCACGGTGAAATACACGAGTTGTCGTTGGCGATCAGTGAGCGTTTGCGCTGGCGGTCGGCGGCGTACGCGGAGATCTGGCTGGGCGACGAGTGCGTTGAGAAGTTGGGCGAAGAAGAGGAGCCTTTCTATGGCCATAAGTACCTGCCCCGTAAATTCAAAATTGCGCTGGCGGTGCCGCCGGAGAACGACTGTGATGTGTTCGCCAACGACATAGGCCTGATCGCTATTATTGAAGACGAGCAAATCCGTGGCTTCAATATAGTGGTTGGCGGTGGCATGGGCTTAACCTATGGCGACCCGGCTACCTATCCGCGCCTGGCGACTATGGCCGGTTATGTGCCGAAAGAGCAGATTGTGGATGCCTGCGAAGCCATTTGTGCCATTCAGCGGGATTTCGGCGACCGCACCAACCGCGCCCACGCCCGTTTCAAGTACACGATTGATGACCATGGCATGGACTGGTTTCAGCAACAGTTTGCCCAGTACCACGGGCAGGCTTTTGAAAAACCGCGCTCTTTCAGCCTCAGCCGTAATGGCGATCGGTTTGGTTGGGTAGAAGGCGAAGATGGCAACCAGCACCTGACGCTGCTTATTCCCACCGGCCGGGTGGCAGATACTGAAAACGGGCTGCTAAGAACCGCCTTGCGTAAAATTGCAGAGGTTCACAGTGGCAGCTTTCGTATTACTTGTAATCAGAATCTGGTGGTCGCCAACGTGCTTCCGGAAACAGTGGCCGCGGTGAATGCCATCGTAGAGGAATACAAGCTGGATGCTGGCAACCGCAGCACGCCATTACGCCAGAATTCCATGGCCTGTGTGGCTTTTCCCACCTGTGGCTTGGCTATGGCTGAGGCTGAGCGCTTTCTGCCAGGCTTTGTCACCCGCGTGGAGCAAACCATGGCGGAGGAAGGGCTGGAAGCTGATGCGATTAACCTGCGCATTACCGGGTGCCCAAACGGTTGCGCCCGCCCGTATCTGGGTGAGATTGGGCTGACCGGTAAGGCTCCGGGTAAATACAATCTTTATCTGGGGGCCGATTTTTCAGGCCAGCGTATGAACAGGCTGTATCGGGAGAACATAGATACAGACACGGTACTGGAGGAGCTGCGGCCACTGTTTCGTTCGTATCAGCAGGATCGTTCTGCGGAAGAGCGGTTTGGTGATTTTTTGGTCAGGACTGGTATTGTGGAGGAAGAGCGCACACCGGCTATGTTGCATCAGCCATTGAAATAACAATGACCACCGGGATGGGAGCCCTATGAGCGACGCAGAAACCAAAGAGTGGGAACGTCTTGCTTTTGTGGCGGGACGGGACGGGGTATCGGCTGCCGTTGCGTTTGCCCAGCAGGGTTCCCGGCAGTATGCCGCCGCCATTCGTGAGGCAGAGTCTGGCGGTAATCAGTATGGCGCGGCTTATCGGGATTGCCTGCAAACATCGATTAGTGTTTATGAGAGTTACATTAGCAAGCACGGGTAAGCTCTTGGAGGGCTTACCCGTGCCTTTCTGTGTCCGGGCTTTCGTTCAATAGATTTTTACCCTGAACGCCTCAGAACTGGAACCTTGGGAACAGAATATCCCGCTCGAGATAGATTTGTTCCGACAAACTGAAGTCCAGGGCTTTCAGTTCATCATACAACCGGCGCCATGAGCGGCAGGCTGCTTCTGGCACCTGGTAGTTGTGGGTCAGTTCCCGCAACCCTCTGAGCTGTTTTTTGATGACTTCATGCTCGTCATTCATCTGGCCGATAGGTGTGTCGGGGCTGGGTGGCTGATCATTCTCCAGCCGGGGCAGCACATAGGCCTCTTCCCGCTTTACGTGATCCGCCAATGTTTGCTCCAACTGCTTTACAGCACGGGTGATCCCCAGGGGTACGTCTGGACTGGCGCGATGCACGGCTTCAATCTTTCTCGCCAGGCGATGCAGGGCCGGCAGCTGTTGAAGGTGAACGGCGTCATACTCGGTGCTCAGGAGTTCGAGTAGTGTATCTGTCTCCATTTCTTCCAGTGGCTTGTGCTCCATGCATACATCGAATAATTGCCGGCACAGGGTGTTCCCCGCAATACCCGCCTGCGCTGCCGCCTGTTGTACGGTTTTGCTCCGGTCTTCGCTTACGCTCAGGCTGTAGCTTTGGAAGACGCTGGATGTTTCGGGGCATTGCTCGACCATCCGGCCAATGGTTGTTTCGTTGCAGTTGCCAAGAATGCTTTGGTATCTCATGGTTCACCTCCCATCTTCTGTTAACTAATATAATAGATGAATGTTTTGTGATTGCAATGAG
>JBQCZX010000110.1:0-13312 GCA_052089485.1 Marinobacter sp.
GCTACGGCTACGACGTACGTTGCAGCAACGAATTCAAAATCTTCACCAACGTACACTCAGCCACCGTCGACCCCAAAAACTTCGACGAAAAAAGCTTCGTAGACTTCACCGGCGACGTATGCGTTATCCCGCCGAACTCCTTTGCCCTTGCACGCACCGTGGAATACTTCCGTATACCCCGCAGCGTTCTCACCATTTGCCTGGGTAAATCCACCTACGCGCGCTGTGGCATCATCGTAAACGTCACCCCACTGGAACCCGAGTGGGAAGGGCACGTTACCTTGGAGTTCTCCAACACCACCAACCTGCCGGCCAAAATTTACGCCAACGAAGGCATCGCCCAAATGCTCTTCTTCGAATCTGACGAAGTTTGCGAAACCAGCTACAAAGACCGAGGCGGAAAATACTTCGGCCAAACCGGCGTGACCCTTCCACGGACATGAACGCCAACCAGTTTCTTAAAGCGGTTTCACAGCTGCAGGGATGGCGCGAGTGCGCCTTCCTGCTAGCGCTTGCTGAGCGCTCATTCCCCAATTATGCGCTGTTTGCCGAAGCAGTTGACCTGAAAACCGGCGGGAAAATGCATCAGATGCTGGATCTTGCCTGGGGCATGCTTCAGGAAGCAGAAGTAGAAAAGGCTATCCCACCACTATTGGCAAAGCTGGAAGGCCTGTCACCAGACGTAGAAGCTTATGACGCCTACGGTGTATACCCGGCATTCGACTTTTGTCAGCTTTTGGAGCAGGCACTGCTTAACCGCCTGAACCCCTCAAAGCATCGGGCCACAGAGGCCTCACAGCTGGCAACCGGCACGGTGATGAGCTTTATTGAGTTATCTGAAGGCGAGGGGTTGGAAGACGATGAGCTGGTTCGCTTGCTGGATTCTCACCCCCTGATGAAAGAAGACAAGACCTTTCAAAGGAACCTCGTGCTGGCCCTAAAGCGCCAACGTACGCCAATAGAGCAGTTCATCACAGAAATTCGAGAAGACGCCGTAAATGAAGGCGTAAGTAATCTTGGCATCTCGCTGGCGGACTAAGGGTTCCCCGGCGGGCTCGCTAGGCACTTTGTAAATACCCATTAAATGTTCAGTACTGATTGGATGAATGTAACCCCATGAAACTCTCCACGTTTGGTCGCAAGTTCACTGCTGATGCCGGCATAACCTCGTTGATGGATGATCTGGGCAACGCCATGGCTTCTGGCGACGACATGATCATGATGGGGGGTGGAAACCCAGGGCACATTCCTGAGATTCAGGCGCGAGTACAGGAAATTCTCGGTGATATGAGCCGGAGTGAAAGCGACGTTCGCCGTCTGGTAGGTATTTACGATCCGCCCCAGGGTGAGAAGCAGTTTATTGCATCGCTGGCAGAGTTGCTTAGCCGGGAATACGGCTGGGATCTGAAACCCGGCAATATCGCGCTCACCAATGGCAGCCAGGCCGCGTTCTTCATGCTGTTTAATATGTTTGGCGGCGACTATGGTGAGGGCCAGCGTAAACACATATTGCTGCCTTTGGCGCCTGAGTATATCGGCTATGCAGACGCCGGCATCGAGCCGGATCTGTTTCACGCCGTTCAGCCGGATATTTCATTCACCGATGCCCACGAATTCAAATACCGTGTGGATTTTGATGCGGTAGAAGTGACCGGCGAAACCGGAGCCATTTGCGTATCCCGGCCAACCAACCCGACCGGCAACGTGGTGACCGACGAAGAAATGGCCCGACTAGAGGAAATGGCGCGCCAGTACAATATCCCGCTGATTGTAGACGGTGCCTACGGCACACCTTTTCCAAGCCTGTTATTCGTAGATGCGAAACCAACCTGGAACGAGCAGATTATCCTGTGCCTGAGCCTGTCTAAGCTTGGGCTGCCGGCTGCCCGCACGGGAATCGTGATTGCTGCAGAACCGGTAATAAAGGCGCTGTCCGGGATCAACGCAATCATGAATCTGGCGACGGGCAGCTTTGGGGCCATGCTCGCCGAGCCCCTGGTTCGTTCCGGCGAGATCCTATCCCTGAGCCGGGATGTGATCTGCCCATTTTATAAGCGGAAAATGCAGCGTGCAGTGACAGCGTTCCGTGAAGCGATGGGCGAAGATAGCTGCCGCTGGTATGTGCACAAGCCAGAAGGTGCCATGTTTCTGTGGCTGTGGTTTCCGGATTTGCCCATTACCAGTCTGGAGCTTTACCAGCGGTTAAAAGCGCGCGGTGTTCTGGTGGTGTCAGGCCATTACTTCTTCCCGGGGTTGCCGGACGACGACTGGCGACATCGCCACGAGTGCCTGCGCGTGACCTATTCACAGGACGACGAGCGTGTGGCACAAGGGTTACGCATTATCGCGGACGAAGTGAAGGCCGTATGGGTCGAGGCGGGTGGGGAGGTTTAACCTCCCAGATCCACATTCTTTAGCTTCAGTTCGTACTTGCTGCCGTCTGGCTCAACCTGAAGCAGGCGCACCAGCACGTATTGGTTGTCTGGATCAAACCACATCAGGGTTTGTCGCTTGGAGTTTTCACGAATCTTCTCTGCTTTGAGCAGGGAAGATTGGCTGTCATCGGCACTCGTGCTGTCATCACTCACAACGGCAAAGCGTTCTTCGTCAATGCTGCCGCGGTCCAGAACCTGATACGCCATCTCCCGTTTACCGTTCAAGATATCTTGGTGTAGTTGCACCTGAAAACCGAGCGGGTCAAGAACACCTTCTTCCAGTTCTACCTTGAATGATTTTCCTTTGTACTCTCCTGTTGCTACGTTCGCCTTCCAGTCAAAATCAATGGACTGCTTTCTGTCCTTGATAAGAAGGCCTGACAGGCGATACCGGTACCTGAGCGGAACCACTTGGCCGTCTTCCCACAGAAGAACCAGGGACTCGTCGAGGTCGGCAATAAAGGATTTTACCTCGGTGCGGTACAGCCAAACATTGTTGCCCTGAGAGGTAAGAATGCGTTTGGCACTGCCATTGAGGGACACACCCTTTTCCATAGAGGCGCCATAACTGACTTCAAAGGGGAACAGATCTGGAGCTGACTCTGCATGAGCAGCGCTGCCTAGTAGCAGTGCTAACATGCACAGCAAGCTGGTTGCAGTAATTCTGCCTCTCTTGAGGATTGGCTTAGTCAATTGTGCTGGAAACATTTCGTTGACCTCAAATCCTTCAGGTTTGTTGAAAGTTTAGCGGGTCAGCGGGCTTCGTGGGGTGACAGTCTGTTAAGGTGCGCCTCAGCTAGCTGGGAGGCGCATGGGGTTTTCCAGGGCTTGGCCATCGAACAGTGCATGATCACGACCCAGCTGAATCCTGCCTTCGCAGAACCAGCGCACGACAATCGGGTAAAGCAGGTGCTCTTTCTTTTGCACCTTGTCTGCCAAGGTTTCGCTAGAGTCTTCCGGTGCCACAGCTACCTCGGCTTGAGCGATCACCGGGCCGCCATCGAGCTCTTCGGTTACGAAGTGAATGGAGACGCCGTGGGTGCGATCACCTGCATCCAGAGCTCTCTGATGGGTGTTCAGGCCGGTGTGTTTTGGCAGTAGCGAGGGGTGAATATTTATCAGCTTGCCGCGAAACGCCCGCGCGAAGTCTGTGGTCAGGATTCGCATGAAGCCTGCAAGCACGATCAGATCGGGGTTGTGGCGAAGAATGTGAGCCATGAGCGCAGCGTCGAACTCTTCTCGGGAGCCAAACTCTTTATGGTTAACCGTAAAGGTTTCAACGTTAGCTTGAGCAGCTCGCTCTAGTGCGAAGGCTTTGGGCTGGTTGCAGCCCAAAGCAATAATCTGCCCGGGAAAATCTCGTTCCCGACTAGCGTCCATCAAAGCTTGAAAGTTGGTTCCGCTGCCGGAGGCCAGTACCAGAATTTTCGGTAGTGTTGGTTGATCTGCCTTCATTCTGCCAAGAGCCCCGGTGCGTAGCGCACCACTGCATCTTTCTCGGTATCTTCCGCGCGCTCTATCACGCCTACCTGCCAAGCTTTCTCGCCCAGAACCTTGAAGGCATCCATCGCTAACTCTTTTTGGTTTTCCGGCACACAAACAACCATGCCGATGCCGCAGTTAAATGTGCGATACATTTCTTCGTTGGCCACGCCGCCGGCGTCCTGAAGCCACTGGAACACGGGAGGTAGCTCCCAGCTTGTGGTGTCGATGGCGGCAATCATGCCTTTTGGCAGAACCCGCGGAATGTTTTCTGGTAAGCCGCCGCCGGTGATGTGGGAGAGGGCGCTTACATTTACCTGACGGATCAGCTGCAGCAGGTTTTTAACGTATATCCGGGTAGGTGCCATCAAGGCGTTTGCCAGAGTAGTATCGCCAATGGGTTGGTTCAGGTCGGCGTTGCTGACCTCAAGAATTTTCCGGATCAACGAGTAACCGTTGGAGTGCGGCCCAGAGGATGCCAGTGCCAGCAGCGCATCGCCTGCCCGTACATTGCGGCCATCAATGATTTCGCTGCGCTCGGCCACGCCCACGCAGAAGCCGGCGAGGTCGTAGTCGTCACCCTCATACATGCCAGGCATTTCTGCAGTTTCGCCACCCACCAGTGCACAGCCGGCCTGCTCACAGCCCTGACCAATGCCTTCGACCACGTTTGCGGCAATATCTATATTGAGCTTGCCGGTGGCGTAATAGTCGAGGAAAAAGAGAGGCTCTGCGCCGCCCACGATAAGGTCGTTTACACACATGGCAACCAGATCAATGCCAATGCTGTCGTGCTTTTCAAGCTGCATCGCCAGTCTTAACTTGGTACCTACGCCATCGGTGCCAGATACCATAACCGGCTCTTTGTATCCGGCAGGAATTGCGACCATGGCACCAAACCCGCCAAGTCCTCCCAAAACCTCGGGGCGCCGGGTACGTGCAGCCGTTTCCTTGATTCGGCTAACAAGTTCATTGCCGGCATCAATATCAACGCCCGCATCGCGGTAGGTCAGGGAAGGCTTCTGTTCGCTCATGGTGTTCTTAACCGTTTGATCAGTGGGTCAGGCGGCGGATTTTAGCAGGTGCGGTGTAGGGCTCCAAGTGCAATTGCCCCTCGGGCGCTTTGATTCGTGTGCTTGGTGGTATTTGTGCCGTTATTATTGCCTTTCGGACACTCGGGTCGGCTACTCAGGCTTCGGGGCATGGTGTATCCTATGCGCCATTCATGCGAACTGCAGGGTGTTTCATGCCAGTATCAGACCAGATCCCAGTTTTTAAGCCGCAGCCGGCCTTAAGGCTTGCCGCGTTGTTTGCACTTGTACTGGCCATGGCGTCCGCTCCGGCGGCTGCCGTAACGGTATCAGGGCTTTACTCTGTTGATGTTCCTGTATCTGGCTCTGAGCCCAGTGCTCTTGCTCAGGGCTATTCAGACGGCTTAGCGCGGGTTTTCGTGCGAATTTCGGGCACACGTGAGGTGCTTGAGCTAGATGGTGTGCAGGCTCTGCTGGCAGATGCCGAATCGTTACTGTTGTCTTACCAGGTGCTTCGTGGGAGTAACGGCAAAAACCGCCTGAGTATGGCGTTTGGCGCTGTCGGCGTAAACCGCGCTCTGGCTTCGGTTGAAGCGCCTGTTTGGGGTGCTAACCGTCCTTTGACCCTGGCTTGGGTAGCGGTAGAGAATCGCGGCGTTCGCAAGCTAGTGACAGGTAACAGCGACGGCCAGGCCGGTAATGGTGCCTGGTCTTCAGCATTTGCCGGGGCTGCCCGGGAGCGGGGGTTGCCGATTAGACTGCCATCAAACGAATTCGATGGTAATAGAGAGTTGCTGTCAGATATCTGGGGGCAGTTTACCGGGCGTGTGCGTAAAGCGTCTGAAGGTGCGGAGCACGACGTTCTTGCGCTGGTGCGGGTGAGCAGATCAGGTGGCCAGTGGCGCGCAGGCTGGGTATTTGAGGGTGCAAAGCTCAATAGTAGCGAAGAGTCGGTGAGCGCCGATACGCGCGAAGCCCTGGCAGAAGCGTTAGTTAATCGTTGGGCGGAACTGTATGCCGGCCGTTACGCAGTTGCGGCGGGAGAGGTTGGAGACTCGCCTCAGGTGGATATTGTATTGCGGGGTGTTACCTCTGTTTCTGACTACGGCAAAGCCAGTCAGGTTCTTGAGGGTTTGACCCCTGTGGTAAATGTGGGTGCGTCCCGGGTTAAGGGCGAGCAGTTAACGCTTAAAGTAGCGTTTTCTGGTGAGCTGGATCAGCTCAAGCAGTATATTGCTCTGGATTCTCGCTTCGTGCCCGTTGAGGGGGAGCCGCAAGACACGCAGTCGGCTTCTGCGAAAGCGCCAGTAGCTTCTGCAAAGCCAGCCCAGGCTCAGACCGCTGAGGGTGAGCCAGAGGCAACTTCGAAAGATCAAGCTGGCACAGGTTCTTCTGAGCAGGCTATGCTTACTTACCAGCCTTCTCCAGAAGACGAAGAAGAAGCTGAGCAGGCATTTGAATCGCTTTATCAGGTTCTTTATTACCGCTGGCAACCCGCGTCGGTTATCGAGAATGACGGCGGGCAGTAAGCCACCATCGGAGGCAGCTCTGTGACATCACACGCTTGGCGCTGGATTCCCAATGCTTTGACGTTTGTGCGTATTCTGCTGATTGCGCCTTTCGCCAGAGCGTTGCTGGTTCAGGAATATCGTCTCGCTTTGCTGATTTTTGCGGTCGCTTCGGTTACAGATGGCCTTGATGGCTTCCTCGCACGGCATTTCAACTGGCGTTCACGGTTTGGGGCGGTAGCTGATCCTTTGGCGGATAAAGCTCTACTGGTCACGGCTTACCTGATGCTGACATATACATCAGTTTTGCCGTTATGGTTGTTTGCTTTGGTGCTCGGCCGGGATCTCCTGATTGTTAGCGGTGCGCTTGTTTACCATTACTGCATCGGTCGTTTTGATATGGCACCCAGCGTGCCTGGCAAGTTGAATACGCTAATTCAGGTGCTGGTGATTCTGGGCGTTATTGTCATCCAGGCCGGATTGCCGGTACAGCCGGTTTGGCAGGATGTGGGAATCTGGCTGGTTGCCGCCTCGACTGTTTTCAGTGGCAGCCATTATATCGCGCTCTGGGGTGCAAGGGCATGGAGGGCCAGGCAGTCGTGAGCGCTTCTCAACTGGTTCTTGGTGTTAGACTTCGGGACGATGCACGTTTCGACAATTTTCATGGTGACCGCAACCGAGATGCGGCGATGCGCCTGTTGTCGGTATTCAAGCAGCCAGCCGAGCTGCCGGTGGTAGTTGTCTGTGGTGATTCAGATACCGGTAAAAGCCATCTGCTTCAGGCTGCCTGCCATCAAGCGGAAGCTCAAGGAAAGACTGCTGTCTGTATTAGCATTGCTGAGTTGGAACCCTTCGGGCCGGAAGCGCTTGCAGGCTTGGATGCCATGGACGTTGTCGCGCTTGATGATTTTGACAGAGTGGCGGGAAAAGCAGACTGGGAAGAAGCGGTTTTTCACCTGTATAACCGCTTGCACGATGGCGGTCATATGCTGGTTGTAAGTCTCTCGGAAGTCCCTGGCTCCTTGCCTTTTGTATTGCCGGATCTGGTTTCCAGGCTGCATCATGGGCTTACGATTCAGCTTGGAATTTACCGGGATGATGATCGGCTGAGGATTCTTATGGCTCGGGCTGAACAGCGTGGGCTGACAATGACGGACGATGTCGCAGGTTTTATCATGCGTCGGGCATCGAGACGTCTGGGAGAGTTGCTGAGTATTCTTGACACCCTTGATGAAAATTCCTTGCAGGCCCAGCGACGCCTCACCATTCCGTTTGTGAAAACGGTGATGCGGTGGTAGCAACACAAAGCTCGGCATAACAATACACAGAGACAGCATTCAAACGATAAGGCACTGAATAAAGTGTCAGATGGAGAGACAACATGAGACGGGTAGTATTCAACCAGAAAGGTGGGGTAGGAAAGTCCAGTATTACCTGTAACCTGGCTGCGATTAGCGCTGCCCGGGGCAAACGGACGCTGGTGGTTGATCTGGACCCGCAGGGAAACTCAACCCATTATCTTCTAGGTAAGCCTGCCAGTGAGCTTGAAGACACGGTTGCAGATATGCTGGAACAGACAGTAGCGTTTAAGGTATTTAACCGGCGCCCCGAAGAGTTTGTTCACGCGTCACCATTCAACAATCTTTTCGTGTTGCCTTCCAGCCCTGAACTGGATTTCCTTGAGCGCAAGCTGGAGGCAAAGCATAAGATTTATAAACTGCGGGAGGCGCTTAAAAAACTGGGCGAATCTTTCGATGAGATCTACATTGATACTGCTCCGGCTTTGAACTTTTATACCCGCTCGGCACTTATCGCGGCTCAGCGCTGCCTGATCCCTTTCGATTGTGACGATTTTTCACGCCAGGCGCTTTATAACATCCTTAATGAAATCCGTGATTTGCAAGAAGATCATAACGAAGATCTTGTGGTGGAAGGTATTGTCGCCAATCAATTCCAGCCGCGTGCTAGCCTGCCCAAGAAGCTCGTAAAGGAGTTGATGGAGGAAGGCCTGCCGGTGTTGCCGGTGCGCTTGTCCAGTTCCGTGAAAATGAAAGAATCCCACCAGTGCCGGCAGCCGCTTATTCACATGGCGCCAAAACACCCGCTTACACGCCAGTTCGAAGATCTTTACCGAGTGCTGAATGGCGAAGCGGTAGAACTCGAGCCTCTGGCAGACTGAAACAGGTTTTTATGACAGATTCTAGTGACGTTACAGGGCAGATTGCGGATTGTCTTCTGGACATCGAGATGGCGTTGCGCCAGCTTGGCATGTGGGAGAGCGAGCGGCCCCATGAGGATGCGTTTCAAAGTACAGAGCCGTTTTGCATCGACACGCTGGCGTTTACCCAGTGGGTTCAGTTCGTATTTCTGGAGCGCATGAAGTTGATCATCGAAAATGACCATCCATTGCCGGCCGTTTCAGGCATTGCGCCCATGGCTGAGGAGTATTTTCGAGGCCGCCCCGAATCAGGGCAACAGTTGATTCGGGAGTTTGAGGCTGTTGATCAGCTGCTGTCAGGAAACTGATCAGTCAAGACGCATGGAGAGATCTAGCGCTGTGACGTCTTTGGTCAGCGCGCCAATTGAAATATAGTCGACCCCGGTTTCCGCAATGGGAACCAATGTGTCCGCGTTGATGCCTCCTGATGCTTCCAGTTTTGCCCGCCCTTTGTTCATGGCGACTGCAGCGTGCAAATCCTCCATAGAGAATTCATCAAGCATGATGATGTCAGCACCGGCGCTAAGGGCTTGTTCCAACTCTGCCAAATTTTCGGTTTCTACTTCTACCGGCTTACCCGGCGCAATCCGATGAGCTTCGTTGATTGCATCGGCGATGGATCCGCACGCCGAGATATGGTTTTCCTTGATGAGAAAGGCATCCCACAGGCCGATTCTGTGGTTGTCACAGCCGCCACAAGTTACCGCGTATTTCTGGGCGAGCCGCAATCCGGGCAGGGTTTTGCGGGTATCCAGTAGGCGTACGCCAGTGTGAGCCACACGAGCCGCGTAACCTGCGCAGTTTGTTGCAACCCCGGACAGGGTCTGCAGCCAGTTCAGTGCGGATCTTTCAGCGGTTAGCAGGCTTCTGGCAGTCCCTTTCATGCGGAACAAAACCTGATCAGGGGACACAGATTCGCCATCCTGAACCAGCCATTCCAGCGACACAGAGCCGTCCACTTGGCGAAACACTTCGTCCACCCACTCGCGCCCCGCTATCGTTGCCTGCTCCCGGGTAATGACACGCCCTGTGGCCTGTTTTTTCGCCGGAATAAGCCGAGCCGTTATGTCGCCATCGCCTATATCCTCGCGCAGGCTCAATGCGACTGTCTCAATTCGTGCTTGGCGTAGGCGTTCAGTGAAATTCATGGTTAGGTATCCGCTTGTGTCTGAGGCCGAAGGGGTCTGAAATGCTTTGGGGCATGATTCTATCGTCCGCCAGTGGTTTCGCCAAATTCTGAAGAATGTGTGACCCGGGTCTGGTCTACACAAAAGGTGACAAATTCTGACACAAGGTGACGCGCGCAACTCGTATGATGTGTAATCAGAGTAGTTTTAAACCTATGGCTAAGCGCACTACATGCCCTGGTCGGGAGCCGATGAATGAAGCAGGATAACAAGGTTGTCAGTTTTTCCGGCCAAAAGCCGTTTTCCCGGTTCGATCTGCCACCGGCCCTTGTTCGCTTGCGTGATACTTCAGGCCAGGCTCTGAAGGGCGTCTTGGGGCGATTTTTCGAGCGTGCTGATGATGCCTTGTTTGAATTGGCTGATCGAGCTGGCTCCAACAAAGACCAGGCTGTGTATTTTGATGCCATGCGTGAATTGCGGCTGCGGCGTAAAGCCATGGCTGTCTCAGTCCTGCAGTACGTAAGCCAGGCATTTAACGATATCGGCAAATTCCGGCCCCGACACTCAAGTGGGGCGCTGGACGAAGTTGATCAGGATTCCTTAAGCCTGGTTGAGCATTCAGATCTGGAGCAGCAGGTTGCTGTTGATAATCTGATCAATAAACTACGCAGTCGTCACCAGGGCCCGATCCAGCTTTTGTCGATGCGGGTGAATCACCTGTTTCCCGGCCTTGAGCTGGCTGACAGCCAGATGCCTCTCAGCCCAGAAGTGATCTGCGGCGGTGTGGCTGAAGCCTGCGCCGATCTGGATATCGATATTCGCGCAAAATTGATTGTGCTGAAGCTGTTCGATCGGTTGCTGGCAGATACGCTGGGTGAATTTTATCAGGACGCCAACCGAACGCTGATTTCTGAAGGCATATTGCCTGATGTTAAGCGGCCACAGGCCCGTGCGCCAGAGCGCGCCTCCGGCGCCAGGTCAGCGACGTCAGCACCTGTGCCACCAAGCGCAGCGCAGCATGGATCAGAGGGTGGGGCAGGCGAGCCACACAGTGGCCATAATTATGGTTATGACCAGATTCAGAGTGGGGTTTCTTATGCGACGTTTTCCGAATTAAGCGCGCTCCTGCATCAGAGCGGTAGCTCCCTTACCACGGACCAGCCGGCCACCACAGGTGAAGCCTATTTCGATACTGATCGGCTGATGGCTCGTCTTAGCGAAGCGCAGACTTCCTTCGGCCAGTGGAAAGGCGGGAAAATGGCGTCTCTCGATCAGCAACTTCAGCCGGTGCTGCAAGCGGCCAATGGCCAGAAAGCCCGTATCGGCCAGGTGGACAGCGATGTCATCAACCTGGTGTCCATGCTGTTCGACTTTATTTTGGAAGACCGGCAGTTGCACCCCGTAATGAAGGCTCTTATCGGGCGCTTGCAGATACCAGTGTTGAAGGTTGCCCTGAGCGATAAAACCTTTTTTAACCGAGGTGGTCACCCGGTTCGTAAGCTTTTGAATGAGCTTGCCCTTTCTGCCATTGGTTGGAGTGAGAAGCGCCCCGGCCAGCGTGATCCTTTGCATGAGAAAATTGAATCGGTTGTGAATCGGGTGCTGAATGAGTTCACCGATAATGTGTCGCTCTTTGATGAGCTGCTGAAAGATTACTGTCATTTTACTGACCTCGACCGCCGCCGAGGGGAGCTGGTAGAGCAGCGGCTGCGAGATGCCGAGGAGGGTAGAGCACGCCAGGAGCGGGCGTGCCAGGTTGCAGAATCGCGGGTTAAGGATTTTACAGCCGAGCGAGATTTGCCGGGGCCTGTTCTCGGGATGCTAAACGAAGTCTGGACAAAGTATCTGCAGTGGGTGTTCTTGCGGGAAGGCGAGGACGGTGAGCGCTGGGCTGATGCGAGTGAGCTCACGGGCCATATTGTTTGGAGTGTGGATCCACAGCCGGTTGAAGATACCACTCGAAGCGAACTGCTTCGGGCAATTCCGGCTATTGTTGACGATTTTCGCATCGCTCTTCAGGAAATATCCTGGGATCCGTTCGCCACAGATACCGCGGTGCGCGATCTAGAACTGGCTCACGTTGATGTGTTTCAGCGTTTGGCTACTGCGCCATCTCAATCCGCGCCTTCGACGGTTGAAGATAAGCCCATAATCCAAGCGCGAGCCGAGCCGGTAAGAGACCTTGAGCCAAGGGACGCCGAAGCGTTCACCGTAGAGCCAAAAGTGAGCGAGGCTGAATCGTACGAAGCTGAGAGAGCGCCGCCTGTGCTTTCAAACACTGTAGATGAGGCGCCCGCTTCGGATGATGCCGAGGTGATCCCCCAGCAATGGCTGGATCAGGCCGATAGTCTTCGTGTTGGAGCCTGGATTGAACTCACTCGAGATGGAATCAAACTACGCTGCAAGTTGGCGGCGTTTATCAGAGCTACAGGCAAGTATATCTTCGTCAACCGCAGTGGCGCGAAGGTTGCTGAGTACCGCCGTCAGGAACTGGCTGCCACAATGGCTAACGGTGCTGTCAGCATGCTCGATGACGGGCTTATCTTCGACAGGGCGCTGGAATCCATCATCGATAACCTTCGTAGCAGCCGCAAGGATTGATCCGTAGCAACAGGACGTACTTTGTGATTCAATCAGGCCACAATGTAATGCTCTGATAACTATGGAATCATCTTGCCCCACTCAGCCTCTGATCACTGCGGCGCGACCGTTTACGGCGAAGACATAAAGGTTCTCCGCCAAACGGGGCGTCTTTCAACTGCCCGCTGGTGCCCGTCACCAAATTGTGGCCCCCGGCCGGAAGGTTCTTCTATAAGCCTTCTCGTGGTGCACAGCATCAGCCTTCCTCCCGGTCAGTTTGGCGGATGCCACATTGAACAGTTTTTCACCAATTGCTTGAATCCCGCCGAGCATCCGTATTTTTTAACCATTGCTGATATGCGCGTTTCGGCCCATGCCTTGATTCGTCGGGACGGAGCCGTAGTGCAGTTCGTCAGCCTGCTGGAAAGAGCTTGGCACGCAGGGCGCTCGTGCTTTCAAGGCGTTGAGGAATGCAACGACTTCTCCCTCGGTATTGAGCTGGAGGGTGTTGATGACATTCCGTATACGCCGGAGCAGTATCGTTCGCTTGCAGTGCTCACGACAGTGATACGTTCAGCCTGGCCGGCTGTTACCAGCGACCGGATTACCGGCCACTGTGATATTGCACCCGGCCGCAAAACCGATCCCGGGCCGGCGTTTGACTGGCCCAATTATTGGGCATCGCTGCTGGATGCCCAATCTGGTGAATAGTTGTGCAAAGGAGGTAAGTAAATGGTTCTGGTGGTCTTCCTTGTTGCCTATCTGGTGCGGCGGCGCCTCGACAGTCTGAACGCAGTTTCTGGCGATGAGCTTTGGCGGCGTTGGTTCCATCAAGGCAGTGTTGTGAAGGCCGGCCGTGAATCGGGCATTCTGAACGGCCTGGTTCTGGTGGCAGTACCTGCGTTGGTGGCAGCCGTTTGCGTTTATATTC
>JBQCZX010000111.1:0-13155 GCA_052089485.1 Marinobacter sp.
TGGTCGCTTTCCGGCTCGGAATGATCAATCACATAAATCAGTGCAGTTTGCTTGAAATGAAACGGTTCAAGCTAACACCAGATTCAGCAGCTTGAATTACAAGCGAACGGTGTGTGTCTGGCGGGACTCGCACCATGAATTTTCCACTGAAGGACTTTGTAGCAATGGGCTGGGGTATATCCTGAGCCTCTTCCTGTAGATCTTTGATGCAATCTCGAACTAACTTACGAATACCCTTGAGGGCTTTTTCGGGTGTTTCTTCCAGCCAGCTTAGGCTAGGGAACTCAACGCACAAGCCCACATGTTCCTGATCCTCTTCCGACCAAGTCACTCGATAGGTATATCGATCAATCGTTTTATCCATTTTTCACCTCCAGACGCTCTATAGCCTGCAACACCTGTTTCACTTGATACGCCTTAGCTTTGCCTTTGGCATTCTGAATATTGACCCGCGGATCGCCAAGCCATGGCGTCTTGTAGACCCTGTGACTGGACCCAGATTGTCGTGGCTAGCCGGAATAAAGATCGCACACTTTGCACAAGTCAGAAAAGCGGCCCCCTTTCGGGTTGTCTCGCATGGATTTGAGAAGATCGTCAAGTTTTTCCACAAGCAAGTAGTATCACTATTGATACCAATCAACCACTTCTCTTCAAACAGGATATTAAGATTCAAAAAATTCGGTTGCGACTAGAGAGCTTCGACGATTTGCGCTTCCGCCGCCGGTACTCGGAGTTCGCCGGATAGGAGTTTGGGGAGGAGCGTGTCGCGCAATCGCATTAAGCTCTCGGATTGCTGGTTACTCTCCAGAATTCTGGAAAAGTAAGGCGCAATCGTGTCGTGAAATGCTGCGGTCAAACTTGCTGGGCAGCGTGGTGTCACTATCGATTTAAACGTATCGCGGGTAATCGTATTGAACACAGAACCATGCCCCCGCTGCTGTAATTCCGATACCCGCAGCAAGATCGTGTAATAGACGAAGTAGTCGGCGATGCCAGTTTTACCTCGAACCCCATAGCAGGACTGGTTCATGGTCATGGGTTGTCCGGCGAGTGCACATTTCCCCACCGTTCCGCGGGCACTGATAATCGTAGTGCCTTTAGGCAACAGCTTAGTGGACGAGTTTTCCAGCCCGAGTTGCGAAATAGACTTTTCCGTCCTGAACACAAATACGTCCGATGACGACGGCGCATCTACCACTGAGAACCAAGGGATATCACCTCCCCAGTAGTCCTCAACAGAGGTTTTTGGCGTGCCACCACCGATCAAATCGACGATTTCATCGAGTGAGACCGGCTCCCAACCCTCCGGCACCCATCCCATTTCTCCAGCAAACACAAACCGATCCGGGAACTGCTGCTGAATGGCCGCAGGCAGAGGTTTGCGCTGGTCACCCAGAGCTTTGCGGGCTTCGGCGCGGGCATGGAGTAGTTCGGGGATGGGGTTGCCCGCAGCTAGGGCGTTGTCGATCACCGGGTCGAAATCGACGAACCAGCTTTTGAACAGGGCTTGGGCCATGGATTCGAGGGTGGTGTTTATTTGGCCGCTCAACTCTATTTTCTTATCTAAGGCTCCAAGGATGTTTGCAATCTGCTTCTGGACAGCCAGCGGAGGGAGATTGAGTTCAAATCTCGAACAATCACCCACCCGTATATGACTCACAACTGAACCCGATCCCTCGTGCATTTTAAACTGGTGCTGAAGATCGTTGGAGAGAAACGCATAAACTAAATAATCTGAATCAAGCACGGTAGGGTCAGCACGATACTGCATTAGCCTCTGACCTAAGAACAGGTGTTCATCGCTTTTAACGATGCCCACCTCGCCAAGAGGAGCCTCTCGTGTCAGCAATACATCATTGGCTTTCACTTCCGCACGACGAGTCCACTTTTCGAAAGTTTCCTTTTGTACAAACTTACAGCCATCTGTCGACACCCGTCCACTTTTAACATTTGGTGTCCGAATCATCTTGTATGGTGTCGGAAAATCAACAACCGGTGCCGTTTTGTTTACACAGTCCACAATTAACTCACAGACGTCGGCAATACAGACTCGAGGCCACTCACTCCCCATAACCCAACCCCTCCAAATTCTCCCGAATCACCACATCCAACTTTTCAGCTTCCGCCATCTGCTGGTAAAGAGCTTGGCTCAACTCGGTCATTTTCACTTCAAAGGGAATGCCATCGTCTTCAATGGCAGCAGCGCCCACATAGCGGCCGGGGGTGAGTACGTAATCGTTGGCTTTAATATCCGCCAGAGTGGTGGTTTTGCAGTAACCGGGTATGTCTTCGTAATCACCGTCTTTCGCCTCGCCGCGCCAGGCGTGGTAGGTGCGGGTGATTTCGGCAATGTCGTCGGCGGTGAGTTCTTTGTGGGTGCGGCTGATCATAGAGCCCATGTTGCGGGCGTCGATAAACAGGGTTTCGCCTTCGCGGTTGCGGTGGTTGCTATCGCTGTGGCCGGGGATGGTTTGGGCCTTTTTGTTCTTGGTGACAAACCACAAGCACACCGGAATCTGGGTGGTGTAAAACAACTGGCCCGGCAGGGCGATCATGCAATCCACCAGGTCATTTTCGATCAGCTTCTGGCGAATGGCGCCTTCGCCGCTGGTGTTGGTGGACATGGAGCCGTTGGCCATCACAAAACCGGCGGTGCCCTGTGCCGACAGTTTGGACACCATGTGCAGTATCCAGGCGTAGTTGGCGTTGCCGGTGGGCGGCACTTCGTAACCGGCCCAGCGCGGGTCGGTAGTGAGTTCATCTGGGCCGCGCCAGGCTTTCATGTTGAACGGCGGGTTAGCCATGATGAAGTCGGCTTTCAAATCCGGGTGCTGGTCTTTAAAGAAGCTGTCCGCCGGTACGTCGCCAAGGTTGCTGGCGATGCCGCGAATGGCCAGGTTCATTTTCGCCAGTTTGTAGGTGGTGGCGGTGTATTCCTGGCCGTAGATGGAGATGTCTTTCTGGCTGCCTTCGTGGTTGCGTATAAACTTCACCGACTGCACAAACATACCGCCGGAGCCACAACAGGGGTCGTAAATTTTGCCTTTATAAGGCTCGATCATTTCCGCCAGCAGGTTAACGATGCACTTGGGGGTATAAAACTCGCCACCGCCCTTGCCTTCGGTAGCGGCAAATTTGCCCAGAAAGTATTCATACACCCGGCCTACCAGATCTTGTTCGTTGCCGCCTTGCTCGCTGCCACCTGGCTCGGCACTGCTTTGGTCGCTCACCGTGGCAATGTTGTTGATGGAATCAATCAGCGCCGCCAGCTTGCTGGCTTCCAGCCCCATGCGGGAGAAATAGTTATCTGGCAGTGCGCCTTTTAACGATGGGTTCAGCTTTTCAATGGCATACAGGGCGGTGTCGATTTTTACCGCTATGTCGTCCTGCTTGGCCTGTTTTTGCAAGGTGTTCCAGCGGGCATGCTCGGGCAGGTAGAACACGTTTTTCATGGTGTAAAACTCCACCATGTCTACGTAGGCTTCTTGCCCCTCGTTAATCAGTGCCTGCTTGCGAGCTTCAAATTTATCGCTCACAAATTTGAGGAAAATCAGGCTTAGCACCACGTGTTTGTATTCCGACGACTCCACCGTGCCGCGCAACTTGTCGGCGGTGTCCCAGAGGCTTTGTTCGAAGGTACGGGTGTTCTTTTTTGCGGAAGACGACTGCTTGCTCATGAACTGCCTTTAGGTGCGGACGCGGTGGGAACAGATCCAATAGTGACAGGCATGATAGCGCTTACGCAGAGTAGGCGTCTAACCCTCCACCGAACACGATAAAATACGCGATAACTGGCTGTATGGCAGGCCTGTTTCCTGATGCCAGTTGGTAAACGCCGCTTGCGCTTGCTGCAGTCCTTTTTTGCTGGTTGGCGAGGCATCTAAAAGACCTGCCAAACGCAGGCCTGCAACCACATCGTGGGACAAAATAAAGCCATCCCAGCCTACAAGGCGTAGGAAATACTGCGCGCTGTTGCCGCCCAAACGGGAACCGTGGCGTTTCAGCCACATCAATAAACCAACTTGATCTTCCGACGGCCACTGGCTCAAAAAAACCCCAAAGCTGCCGTGCTCATGCACCGCATCCATAATCATGCGAGCGTTTTCCGGAACCGTGCGGATTTTCTGCAAGTTACGCACGATGCGCTGATCACCGGCCAGTTGTTCCAGAACCTCCGGCGGGATCTGTTGCCAGTATGCAGGTACAAACCCGTCAAAGGCTGCCTCAAAGCCCGGCCATTTGTTGTCGATCACTCGCCACACAAAACCTGCTTTGAATACGCAACGGGTAATTTCTGCGAGGTAGCGGTCGTCGCTGCGTTTTTCCAACTCGCTGGCAGGCGGTAACTGTGGAAGCAGCGCGTTCAGTTCCGCCACACCGCCTTTGCGGGCGATGGCACGCTCATGGATGTCAGAAAATTTCATAGCCGCTCACTTTGTCAATTTGGCCAGCAACGCCTCATCATCCAGTGGCGCACCCCAACCGTTACTATGCACCAGTTCGTCCAGTGGCAAACGTGAACGCCAGCCTTTGGCTTCCAACTCGGGCTGATCCGCAAACTCGCTAACGTAGCCAAGGCACAGATAGGCCAGCGGGTATACGTTATCCGGCAGGTTGAGGATCTGTGCCAGCTTACTTTGATCGATGATGCTAACCCAGCCTACACCAATACCTTCCGCTCGCGCGGCCAGCCACAAATTCTGTACGGCCAGGCAGGTGCTGAACAGATCCATTTCAACAATGGAGTTTCGCCCCAATACGTGGGTACCGCCTCGGCTGCGATCACAGGTGATGCACAGATTCATCGGGCTTTCGGTAATGCCCTGCAGTTTCAAGCTGCGGTAGGTTTGTTGGCGCTCACCGGTATAGTTTTCTGCGGCTTTGGCGTTTTCTTCGTTAAAGATGGCCAGCACTTGCTGGCGTACTTCGGCGCTGTCGATGAGGATAAAATCCCAGGGCTGCATAAAACCCACCGACGGCGCATGGTGCGCCGCCTTCAGTAGCCGCGCCAGCACGGGTCGGGGAATGGGGTCGGGCAAAAACTGCGAACGCACATCGCGGCGCTCATAAATAGCGCGGTAAAGGCCGGCACGTTCGTCGTCACTGAAGGTGTGATCAGGGTCGCTCATGTTCGGTCTCCCCCAGATTGGTCGTAGGCTGGTTCAGCTTCAGCAGATTACGCAGCCAATCGGTGTCCAGGCACTGCTCCACCTGATCCGCCAGCCGGTCAAGCTGCTCAAGTCGATGCTGTTGGTAATCCACGGCAACGCCTGCGTGGTCAAGCCCGGCCCATTTCAGCAAGGCTTCGCATGCCAAAGGTTCGTCAAAAATCCCGTGTACATAGGTGCCGGCAACTTGGCCATCTACACTTATAGCGCCTTCAGGCTTGCCATTCATCTGCCCGAGAGCTTGCGCAAGGGCTTCACCTTGGCTCACACCGTTATGCATTTCATAACCGCTGAAAACCACACCGTCACTGCCAGACGTATCCGCTTGAAAGGTTAGTGTACCTCTGACATTCCTCAGCTGTTTACCGGCCACCATGGTGGTGGTCATTGCCAACAAACCCAGTCCATCCGTAGAACCGGCACTGCCTTCCAATCCGCCAGGGTCATCCACCTGCTCACCCAGCATCTGAAAACCACCGCATATACCAAACACCTTGCCGCCATAACGCAGGTGTTTACGAATGGCCTGCGCCCAGCCCTGGGAGTGCAACCAGGCCAGATCGGTACGAGTGCTTTTGCTGCCGGGCAGAATAATTAGATCCGCCGCCGGGATGGGTTGGTCCAGGCCGATAAACTGCAGGTTTACACCAGAGTGCAGGCGCAAGGGATCAAAATCGTTGTGGTTACTGATACGGGGCAACACGGGAACGATCACGTTGAGAGCCCCGGCCTCGCTGGTGCCAGAGGTACCGACGCTGTCTTCAGAATCGACAATCAGGCCGTGAAGGTGGGGCAGCACGCCGATTACCGGCTTGCCCGTGCGCTCAGTTAGCCAGTCCAAACCCGGCTCCAGCAAACTGATATCGCCACGAAAGCGATTGATGACAAAACCTTTTGTGCGCTGCTGTTCGCTGCTGGAGATCAGTTCAAGAGTGCCCACCAATTGAGCAAACACCCCGCCCCGGTCGATATCCCCAACCAGCAACACCGGGCAATCCGCCGCTTCAGCAAAGCCCATGTTGGCGATGTCGTTGGTGCGCAGGTTAACTTCCGCCGGGCTGCCGGCACCCTCGGCAATGATCACATCGTAACGTTCGCTGAGTGAGCGCCAGGCCTCCATCACCGCCTTCATCGCCTCGGCTTTATAAGCGTGATAATCCAGCGCATGCATATTGCCATGCACCTGGCCGCGCAGAATCACCTGCGCACCACAGTCGCTTTGGGGCTTCAGCAATACCGGATTCATGTCGCTGTGGGGTTCAACACCACAGGCCAGCGCTTGCAACGCTGTGGAGCGACCGATTTCACCGCCGTCGGTGGTGACCGCACTGTTCAATGCCATGTTCTGAGGCTTGAACGGCGCTACCGACACACCTTGCCGGGCCAGCCAACGGCACAAGGCCGCAACAACGGTGGTTTTACCGGCGTCGGACGTAGTGCCCTGAATCATCAGCGTGGTCATAGCTTAAAGCTCTACGCCCTTCTGAGCTTTGATGCCCTGATCCTTGAAGGCATGCTTCACAACGCCCATTTCAGTGACGGTATCTGCAATATCAATCAATTCTTGCGGAGCGTTACGGCCAGTGACCACCACATGCTGCATCTCAGGGCGGCCCTGCAAGTCGTCCAGCACACGATCCAGATCAATGTAATCGTACTTCAGCGCGATGTTGAGTTCGTCCAGCAAAATCAGATCATAGCTGTCGTCTTTCAACATGCCAGCCACTATGTCCCATGCCGCGTTGGCGGACTCAACATCCTGCTCGCGGTCTTGAGTATCCCAAGTGTAGCCCTGCCCCATTACGTGGTAGTCCACATTGGGCAAATCCCGAAAGAAGGCTTCTTCGCCGGTGCTGAACGCACCTTTGATGAACTGCACAATGCCTACTTTCATGCCGTGGCCTAAAGAACGAGCCACCATGCCAAAACCGGAGCTACTTTTACCTTTGCCCGGGCCGGTCAGCACTAGTAATACGCCCTGCTCTTTCTGGGCATTGGCGATGCGTTCATGCATCATTTTTTGCTTAGCGGCCATGCGCTTGGCGTGGCGTTCGGGGTCTTTTGCGCGTTCACGCATGTGTAGTTTCCTTGTCATTATGAAATGTCAGCGGCTGGCCCGTAAAAATAGCGGCAACAACCTCCGGCGCCGATGGAAAATAGGCGTAAAAATAACTGGCAACCAGTCCTTTATAGCAGAATACCGCCTCACCACCGGTGCCCGCCTGTTTTTCGGTCTTTGCTGCAGGTTGCCAAGAGGTATCCAGAGTAGAACGGTGAAAAGTATGGCCCCGCAACCGCCCCTCAGTGGTATTCAGGCTCTGCATCCCTATGCCCTGAAGGCGTTTTACGATAGCAGCGCGACCAGGAATTAACCCAAACTGGGGGTGTGCGGCGCCTTCTTTATTCGTCAACTCGTCGGTACAGGCCATCAGGCCGCCGCATTCCGCAAGGATCGGCTTGCCGGCGTTATAAAACTCTCGAATAGCATCACCCATAGCCGTATTGTTTGCCAGGGTGCTGCCATGGAGATCAGGATAACCGCCTGGAAGCCACAAGGCGTCAGCCGGTGGTAACTCCGAGTCAGCCAACGGAGAGAAATAACGCAGCTCGGCACCCATAGCCAACAGAAGTTCTGTATTTGCGCGGTAAATAAAGCTGAAAACAAGATCACGAGCAATAGCTATACGCACCCCAGCAAGCAAAGCTTCTGGCTTAGCCCGCTCAGCCCGTGGGATAGGTACCGCTTTCGGTAGCTCATCAAGCCCAGCGGCTTTAAGCACCTCGGCAGCTTGATCAAGCTGCTGATCGAGATTATCCAACTCGGCCGGTTGCACCAAGCCCATGTGCCGGTCGGGAATATTCATGGCGTCGTTTCTGGGAATAGCACCCAACAGGTTGACGCCTTCAGGCAGCCCTTCGCTCAGCATTTCACCATGGCGCGGGCTGCCAATTTTGTTCGCAATAACCTCATAAACAGAGAGTTCAGGATCATAACTGGCAAGACCCAGAACCAGGGCACCGAAGGTTTGCGCCATGCCGCCAGCATCAATCACCGGCAAAGCGGGGATGCCCATTAGCTTGGCCAGATCGGCACTGGACGGATCGCCGTCAAAGAGCCCCATGGAACCTTCAATCAAAATAAGGTCTGCATCCTGAGCTGCTTCGGCTAACCTCCACCGACACTCGTCTTCGCCAGTCATCCAGGGGTGCAATTGGTAAACGGGATGCCCCGACGCCACTTCCAGCACCATTGGATCCAGATAATCCGGCCCATGTTTGAACACTCGCACTTTTCGCCCAGCATTCCGATGCAAACGGGCCAGCGCGGCTGTCACCATGGATTTACCCTGCCCGGAGGCGGGAGCGGTAATCATCACTGCCGGCACAGCTACACTCATCAGTTCACCCATTTCATAAATTGAGTTCGCAGGACACCGGCACAAACACGGGTGCGCCATCGACCTCTACGGTGGCCAGTTTCTGGTTATACAGCTTTTCTAATGCCGATGGTTTAAGCATGGAATCAGCAGAGCCCCAGCAGGCATCGCCGTTGGTATATAGCAACAGAACATGGCTACACCAGCGTGCGGCCAGGTTCAGATCGTGCAGGCACATGAATACTGTTTTCCCTGCGCCCGCCTGGTCTCGAAGTATATTCATCACCCTGACCTGGTGATGCAAATCCAGATGATTGGTGGGTTCATCCAACAGCCAAACGTCCGGGTTTTGAGTCATCAGCGTTGCTATCGCAACACGCTGACGCTCGCCGCCAGACAATGTGTTCAGCAGGCGCTCAGACAAATGATCTACATCCAAAGCGGCCAAGGCATGTTGTGCACGGTTCAGATCTTCACCCTGTTCACTTTCCCAAGCTGACAGCCAGGGGTGACGTCCAATCAAGGCGGTTTCTATGACCGTTGCAGGAAAACTGTCCTGTCGCTCCTGAAATACCAGGCCCAGATGCCGGGCAATATCACGGCGCCTCAACTCTGTTAACGGCGTCTCGTTGAGCATTACCTCACCGCTACGAGCGGGAAGTAAACCGGCGAGCGTATGAAGCAACGTGGTTTTGCCGGCACCGTTTGGGCCAAGCACACCCCAGGTCTGGCCTGGCTCAATTTCCATGCTCAAGGCATAGCTATCAGGCCGCCCCGGTACATTAATAATTAAATCACGGGTACGCAGCTTGCTCATCAGCGGCTCCGATGCAGTAGATACAGGAACGTGGGAACACCCAGCAACGCGGTAATCACGCCAACCGGTAACTGCTCGGGCGCAATCGCCGTGCGTGCCAATGTGTCCGCCAGTACCAGCAAGGTGCCGCCAGCCAAGGCACAGGCAGGCAAGATAATGCGCTGATCGTTGCCCAGCACCAGCCGAAGCATATGCGGCACGATCAAGCCGACAAAACCGATACTGCCCGCGGTGGTCACCGCAGTAGCCGTCAGCAGGCTAGCGAGAATGTAAATTGTCCATTCCAGAGGTCGAACAGATACGCCAAGCGCGGCTGCCTGCATAGGCCCGCGCGCCAGAACATTGAGATTACGGGCAAGGGGCAGAATCACCACGATGGACAAGGCCAGCACGATCAGCGGCGGCCAGGGTGTGCGGGCATAAGAAACATCGCCCATCAGCCAATACAGCATGCCAGGGAGCTTGTAAGAGGGCGTGATTGCCAGCATGAGCGTAATCACCGCGCCCCAACCTGCCGCAACCACAACGCCTGTTAACAGGAGACGTGAGGGCGTCCAGCTACCCGTGCCGTGGGCAAGACCGAATACCAGCACCGTTGCTAGCATGGCGCCGGCAAAGGCCGAACCCGATATCAACAGCGTTCCCATACCCGCCAGCATGGCCAGCAGTGCCCCAACTGCGGCGCCACCAGACAGCCCCAGCACGTATGGGTCAGCCAGCGGGTTGCGCAGCAACACCTGCATAAGAGCGCCCGCAACAGCCAGCAAACCACCAGTGGCAAATGCCGCGAGTGTGCGCGGCAGCCGAAGATCCCACAAGAGAGTACGATGCAACGCGCTGCCCTCGCCCTGAATAGCCTGCCAGAGATCAGTGGGCGAGATGCTCACACTGCCTACAGCCAGGGCCAGCAGCATAGCGGTCAGTGCCACCATGCCAAGGCCAAGCAGAGAGCGGGTCATTGATTACCAGCCCGCAGGTTCTCATGTGAATAATCAATGCGCACGGGCAATATCCAACTTTTTACAGATTAGCTTGCTAGCTTCAAGGAGCCTTGGGGTGGGCCTCGAAATAGGTGACGCGGGAACAAAGAACAGGTTATCTCGGGCAACCGCACTCATCTCGGAATAGTCTTTCCAGTGGTCCAGCTCGTCATCACTGGCACCTTCAACACTTCCGGTAAGGATGGCATGGGGATCAGCCTGCAGCACAACTTCTGCGCTGATTCGGGGCACCATGCGCGGCATATCGCCAAACACATTCACGCCTCCACACAACTGCAACACTTTGCCAATCAAATGCTCGTTGTTGATGGTCATCAAAGGTGTTTCCCACACCTGATAGAAAACCGGTATGGGCTCAGCATTACGATACTGCTCAGAGATCGCGGCCATACCCACACGGAAACGTTCAGCTTCGTCAAACCCCTCCTGTTCCGTTCCTGCCAGAATCGAGAGCCGCTCAATGGCACTGGAAACCCCCTCGAAGGTACGAGGCTCGATGGCAAACATGGGGAAACCAAGCTCTTTCAGCATTTCTATCTGCGCGGGTGGGTTGCCCGTTAGCCAAGTAATCACCAGATCCGGCTTCAATGCCAGTAGGGCTTCCAGATCTATTCTCGTGTGAGTGCCTACCAGGGGCAACTTGCGTGCGGCGGGTGGGTAGTCGCTGTGGTTAACACCCGCGACTACCTTCTCGCCGGCGCCAGCCGCAAACATAAGCTCGGTCGCGCCTGGCGACAACGTGGCTATGCGTTGGGCTGGGCCCGATATACACAGCTCCTCGCCGGCGTCATCCACAGCACAACGTTGGGTCTCGCTGGCTGATACCGGGGATGCTACGAAAAAAGCACACATAAACCCCAATGCAAAACGTAACGACAGCCGGTGAGAAACCACGTTAATACTCCCGTGTTTTATTACTGAATATCGTAACGAACCGACAGCATCGCTGTCCGGCCAGCCGCGACATATTTTCCGAGCTGCCAGTGTTCCGCAGTTGAGTACTCTTTATCGAGTGCGTTTACCAGAGTCAGGCGGGTGCTCCAGTCAGGGGCAAAGTTCCAGCCTGCGCGCAGATCCAAGGTTGCAAAGCCCGCAAGCAGATTCGTGTTAGCGCCATCATCGTAGCGGTCACCTTCTGCAATCACAGAACCACCAAATGTGAAGTTACTGACTGCCTTGTCCAAATCAAAGCGGGCAGTGCGCTTGGTGCGACGAGCTAACTGCTTTTCGGTGTCACGGTCTTTCGGGTCCATGTACGTCAAAGCAACTTTTGCACGCCAGCCATTGTGCTCATACCCGCCGGCCAGCTCCGCTCCGCGGATTCTTGCTTTATCAACGTTAACTGGAGTGCTAGCACCGCCAATGGTTCCCGTGCTAATCAGGTCGTCAATATTCATTTGATAAACAGCCAGATCCCAGAACCACCTTTCATAATTCCCGCTGGCACCCAGCTCAAAGGTTTCTGAGTCTTCGGGCTTCAGGTCGGGGTTACCTCGATAGCTGGTTGGCGATGTGGCCGGGTAATACAGGTTATTAAAAGTAGGCGCCCGAAAAGCGGTTCCGTAACTGGCACGAATGCGGTGAGAACGGTCAAAGCTATAGCCTAATGCCAAACCGCCTGTTTCTTTGGTTCCGTAAGCTTCGTTGTCATCACTGCGCAAACTGACCTGCGCATCAACCGGACCAAAGTTCATACGTAACTGACTGAACACGGCCGTATTGGTTCTGCTGGTTTCGTTGAAGTCCATAGAGCTGCTGACTTCGTCCTGTTGCAGCTCCGCGCCAACAACCAGCTCGTGGACACTATAGGTGAAAGTGTTTTCCCAGCGGGCCTGTCGCAGGCGGGTGTTGTAGTAACTTTCACTGCCGCCGGAGAAAGATTTTTCGTCATCCCGAGACTCTGCGAACTGGATACCTGTTTGCCAGTAGTCGTTCAGTGGCGTCATCAGCCCAAAGCCGACAGTACGAATCGTGTAATCAGTGTTGCCACCCTCGTATTCGGTATTTCCCTCAGACTGCATCAGCATAACGCTGGCTTCGCCACCGTTATCAAAATCATGCACAACTCGACCAAGCCCAGAGGTGTTACGGAAGCCCCGGTCCTCACCGTTTTCAACAATCGCTGTGCCGTCGGTGTCTTTGTGCAGACCACTAATGCTGTAGCGTGTATCGCCAGTTGAACCCGAAATACCGGCACTTACCTTCTGAGTATTAAAGTTGCCCGCTCCCGCTTCAACCCAACCTCGCTGCCCGTACTTTGGGTCCAGCGTAAAGGCTTGCACTACTCCACCCATAGCATCTGCGCCATAAAGTGAGCTGCGCGGGCCGCGCACAACTTCTACTCGCTGAACGAGTTCTGTCGGGATAAATTGCCAAGGGGCCCCGCCACCAGTCGCAGAATGCAGCTTTACACCATCAAGTAAAAAAACCGTACCGGCATTTTGGACGCCACGGGTATACACACTCGTTGTTTTGCCGAAAGAGCCGTTACCGGTGACGTTAATGCCAGGCTGACCACGCAAAAGATCGGAAAAATCAGATGGTGCCTTAGAGCGAATATCCTCTTCTTCAATGACCGTAACGGACGCAAGACTCTCACCAACCGTTTTAGGGCCAAGAGTTGCCGTGACAACAATCGGATCTAACTGCGAAGTCTGAGCATCCTGAGCGACAACAAATGATAGGGGGCTAAACGCAAAAGGAACTACCAGAACTCTGGTAACTGACCGGGAGATTTTCATAAAACGCACTCAAAGACGCACCACGCGCACCCGCATGGCTGATTATTGGTG
>JBQCZX010000112.1:0-13116 GCA_052089485.1 Marinobacter sp.
CAGGGTATAACCATATAGATTGTCATTCCTTCATGGAATGAGTCGTTTAATGATAACCTTCTTCGAAACCCGCATTAGGTACTGACATTTTATGAGCAATATCCGCGAGCTACAGGATGAGTTGGGGAACGAAACCCCAAGAGCAATTCTGAAGGCTGCTTTTAAACGCTATGACAACATCGCTATTTCTTTTAGTGGCGCCGAAGACGTGGTGCTCATCGAAATGGCCCACAAGCTCACCGATAATCTGAAAGTGTTCACCCTGGACACTGGTCGCCTGCACCCAGAAACCTACGAATTCATCGAGCGCGTCCGCAAGCACTATGACATCAACATTGAAGTGCTGTTTCCCGACACAAACGAAGTTCAGGATCTGGTGAACCGCAAGGGATTGTTTAGCTTTTACCAAGACGGCCACAGCGAGTGCTGCGGTGTTCGTAAGGTAGGCCCGCTTAAGCGAAAGCTTGCAAGCGTTGATGCCTGGATTACTGGCCAGCGCAAAGATCAGAGCCCGGGCACTCGCAACGAGGTTCCGGTTATTCAGGAAGACGCCAACCTCTCTGGCCCAAATAAAACACTGATCAAGTTCAACCCGTTGGCAAACTGGACGTCAAAAGAGGTGTGGGACTATATCCGAATGACGGAAGCACCCTATAACGCGCTTCACGAGAAAGGTTTTGTCAGCATTGGCTGCCAGCCGTGCACCCGTCCAGTACTGCCCGGGCAACACGAACGTGAAGGCCGCTGGTGGTGGGAAGAAGCCACACAGAAAGAGTGCGGCCTGCATGCGGGTAACCTTATCGCCCGCCAGTAGCACTTGGCGGGGGCCCACCTGTTTAAATTATCGATTACTCAATAGGTGGGTAGCTCTACGTCTTTGAACAAAGCCTCTATCTCGCTACGGCTACTTTGGCGAGCGACAGCCTCATCGATAGCCTCTTTCGTGAGATGGGGCGCAAAGTGCTGGATGAAATCGTACATATAACCCCGCAGAAACGTACCCTTGCGAAAACCAATGCGAGTCACACTTGGGCTGAACAGTTTTTTTGCGTCCAGTGCCACTAGATCGGTATCGGTTTTTGGGTCGAACGCCATGCTTGCGATGATCCCAACGCCCAGACCCAGGCGCACGTAAGTTTTGATTACGTCTGCATCTGCAGCAGTGAACACCACTTTTGGCGTCAGACCTTTGGACTGGAACGCCTCATCAAGCTTCGATCGCCCGGTAAATCCAAAAACGTATGTTACCAGCGGGTACTCCGCCAGCTTTTCCAGCGTTAACTCAGACAACCGGGCGAGCGGATGATCCTTGGGCACTACCACCGTACGATTCCAGCGATAACAAGGCATCATGATGAGATCGTTAAACAACTCCATAGCCTCTGTAGCGATGGCGAAATCAACAGCACCATTGGCTGCCATTTCGGAAATCTGCATCGGCGTGCCCTGGTGCATATGCAAGGATACATCAGGATAGGATTCAATGAAGCCACTGATAACCGGCGGCAATGCATAACGAGCTTGGGTATGGGTTGTGGCAATACTAAGATCGCCCTTACGCTGGTTGCTGAACTCCTGCGCAATCTTTTTAATGCCTTCGGCACGGCGCAGAATTTCGCCCGCTTCGCGGACAATAATTTCACCCCCTGGGGTGATGCGAGTCAGGTGTTTTCCGCTCCGGGCGAATATTTCCAAGCCCAGCTCATCTTCAAGAAGGCGGATTTGCTTGGAAATGCCCGGCTGAGACGTAAAAAGACTCTGGGCAGTTGCCGACACGTTGAGATCATGGTGCGCAACTTCCCAAATATAGCGCAACTGTTGTAATTTCATTGACTCTGTCGCTCCCTGAGTTTTTGGCCTGCGGCGGGCTGCATATGAATATAGACGGGTAACCAGCGCTCAAGAATACGCATAACGCGGGCACTTTTCATTCTTTATTAGTATAGAAGAGTTCTCTGACTCAGTTTAGACCAAAATCGCATTTGCGCAGCTTATGATAGCGATGTTTGTTTCTCCAACCCTTGACTTGACTGAGACAAAGCACACAATCCGAGATCATCACTTATCCGGCACCTGGAACATCAATGCTTTTAACGACCAAGTTCCTCAGGCCCGCCTCTGACCCACGAGCCGTTCGCCGAGAACGCCTGAGTTCGCTTCTGGCGCCAGGCCACCCCAAACGCCTCAACCTTGTGATAGCGCCAGCAGGGTTTGGCAAAACAACGCTGGTAAGCCAATGGTGCGCGCGTACAACCGGCCCAATTGCCTGGTTGTCACTGGACGAACACGATGATGAACCCCAGCGCTTTTGGCAGTATGTTGCCAGCGCGTTTGAACACGCCGGCCTGACCGGGCTGGAAGACTGCCAAAAAAGCCTGGCCGGCAATACCGACGACAACCTCAATAGCGCGATTACGGCACTAATCAATGCACTTTCATTCGACGGTGGTCAATGGATTATGGTGCTGGATGATTTTCAGTTTGTTGCCAGCGACTCGATTCAGCGCCAGTTCGGATATTTTGTCGATTACCTTCCCGCAGGCGTGACCGTTACTCTAGCCTCCCGCACTGAGCCTCCCCTGCCACTGCCCCGCTGGCGTGTACGCCGCTGGGTACAGGAGATCCACCCGACATTACTGGCCTTTTCTGAAGACGAGTGTCGTGAGTTTTTCCACAGCACCATGGGGCTTGTCATTTCAGAGCAGGAAGTACAGGCCATTTGCCGGCGAACAGAAGGCTGGGTGGCCGCCATGCAGCTCGCCGCACTATCAGGAAGTAACAGCGCCCTGGTGCAAGATCCGCGAGCCGCTGAGCCAGATATGCCGCAAGCTGCGCTTAGCATAGATGAACGGCACATAAGCGACTATGTGCTCAGCGAGGTGCTGGACAAGCAACCAGAGACTATTGTTGCCTTCTTACTGGATACTGCCTGCTGCCCACGACTATGCGCGTCTATGTGCAACACCCTTCGCAACACAGACGACGGCCAGGAAAAGTTAGAGGCCCTGCTTTCACAGAACCTGTTTCTGATTCCCCTGGATAATCACAATGAATGGTTCCGCTATCACGATTTGTTTCGGGACGCGTTGCTTCAGAGGATTCGCCATGCCGACCCTGAGCGTGCCCATCTTCTCTGGCACCGAACGGTAGAGTGGCTTTTAGATCACGGTCAGGTACAGGAAGCGATTGTTCAGATTGTGCCAAAGGAAGATTGGTCATGGTTGGCGAACGTACTGGCCACTCACGGCAACAATCTGATCCATGGGGGTTATCATCTGCCGGTTCTAAACTGGCTTGAATCACTACCCCCGGAGCAAATGGAAGAAAGCGCACAACTGCAGATGTTGCGTGTGTGGAGCCGTTTTTTTGCCAACCGATTTGATCATCTTGAGCCATTGCTGGCCAACGTTGAAGATCTGCTTGATCGTCGTGTTGCAGATTCCGCCCCGGATGCAGAGGGTGCGCTGGGCCTGCAGAGCGAGATATCGCTTATACGTTCCTACTTGGCCCGGTCGCGCAACGATGATAAAAGCGCAAGCAACCTGACCCGCCAAGTGCTTGCGGATATCGACCACACCCGAATTCCACTGAAATCCGTGACCTATTACGGCTTAGGGCTGGACGATTACGGCAAAGGCGACCTGACAGGTGCTGAAAAAACGCTAAAGTCTGCGATCCACTACGGGCAGGTTGAGCGAAAGCCAAGCACGGTTCTTTCCAGCGGTGGTTTGCTGGCTTGGATACAGTACAACCGGGGTGATATGGATCTCGCGCTGGACACCTGCACCGAGGTACGTCGGTGGGTTGATCAACACTACGCGGATCCCGCTCAGCCGCGGCTGATCTCCTGTTGGCTTAGTGCTGCACTCACCGAAATTCACCGAGAACGCAATCAACCACGCGATGCAGCCGCTCATCTCGCGCCTTTGCTGGAGCATGTAGATCAAGGCACGGAACCGGGGCAACATGTGATCATTCAACATGTCCGGGGGCATCTTGCCTTTAGCGATGGCCATTTTGCGCAAGCGATAGAAGCGCTTGAAGACGCCGAGCAGGTTGGCCGAAAACGCAGAGAACACATTGTCTTCGAGCCCCCAGCCAGCACCGCGTTTAAGGCACGATGCTTTCTGGCAGCTGGGCAGATTGCACAGGCCCGTCGCAGCTTGGACTCGCTGAACAGCCAGGCCGTTACCAACCCCCTAAACCGGGAGCAGAACAGCATCAGCTACGCCCGGTTGCTGGTTGCCGAGGGCACGCCGAAACGGGCGCTAGACATTCTTGATGTGTTGATGTCAGAAACAAAGCAGAACGAGCACAACCGCCACCTGGTAGAAGCACTGCTGGTTTGCGGTGAGGCCCTCGCGTTGCAAGGCCGACACAGCGAATGCATTGAGCGACTCGAGCAGGCAGTAAGTGTGGCAGCGGAGGCCGGGTTTATGCGGCTATTCGCTGAAGAAAGCTCGCGCCTGCAGGCGCTTTTGTTGGAATTACCTGCCCTGCAAAGCGAAGGCAGCTGGCAGCGCAGCTTGAAATCCATGTTACAGGGCCAAGCGAATCCAGGCACGACAGGCCAGAAAGAAACCAAACCCGCAGCGGTTAGCCAAGGCCAGGGACTTGCTGAGCCTCTTAGCCAAAGGGAACTGGAGGTGCTGGAACTGATCAACGCGGGCGACGCGAACAAAGACATCGCCGTGCGCATGGGCGTAGCGCCAGCCACGGTAAAAGCTCACATACGCAATCTTTATGGCAAGCTCGGCGTTGGTCGAAGAACCGAAGCCCTTGCCCGAGCGCGGGAACTGGGCCTTCTCACTCAGTAAGTTTCGCTGCCTTTTTGTGACGCCCATCACATTCAGCAAGAACTTTTGACCCAAGCTACGCCCTTTGGACGATTCGGCTACGCCCTCTACTCCCCTATTATTGATTCCACGGTAAGGCAAGCCCTTACCACGAATTCTGGAACTTCAGGCCTTCAGACTTCTTATACAGCGTTGATTCAACGCACGGGTTTTTTCGAGGACCCCTTGATATAAGCCAGCCTTCGGGCTGGCTCTTTTTTTACCTCTTTACCTCTTTACCTCTCTATCTCTCTATCTCTCAATAATGCGCCGGAACGGCGGCAATGCATCCAGCAGCAGCTGACCATAACGCCTTGCGACAATACGTCGATCCAGAATCGTAACCCTTCCTGTATCTTCCTCCGTACGTAACAAGCGGCCTACAGCCTGCACAAGTTTTATGGATGCGCCCGGCACGGTAATTTCCATAAACGGATTGCCACCACGCTGGGTTACCCATTCGGCCAAGCCGGCCTCGATAGGATCGTCTGGTACAGAGAAAGGCAATCGGGTGATTACCACGTGGTGCAGATACTTGCCGGGTAAATCGATCCCTTCTGCGAAGCTGGCCACGCCAAACAATACGCTGGCCCGGCCCTCATCTATGCGAATCCGATGCTGACGCAACACCTCACCCCGGGACATATCATCCTGGGTAATGATCAAGTCCGGATGATCTGGCGCCAAGGCATCCCTAACCTGGTGCATTTGCCTGCGGGACGTGAACAACACAAGCGTAGCTGTCTCACCAGCCCAAACTCCTGGCAAGCGCTTAATCAGCTCATCCGCGAAACCGTCGTCGGTAGGCATACACGCCATAGCGGGCACTTCTACTGTCGCTTTTTCGCCATAACGGAAGGAACTTGGCACCACCAATAACCGACTGGCAGCAGGCAGACCTGCCCGGGATTGGAGACGATCGAAGGTGCCCAGCGCGGTCAAAGTGGCACTGGTAAGAACGGCGCCGTAGGCTCGGGACCAAAGCCTTGAGTACAAAAGATTGTCTGCCAGTACCGGCGAGCTGAACAAAGCGATATCTTCTGCGTGATCCCAGCGCTGCCGTACACTCCAGCGTGCTGGAGGGGGATTTTTGCCTTTGTTCGGGCCATCAATCTGCTCTGTCCAGGCTGTCCAGAGCCGCAACTGGTCTTCTGAGCGGCTATGAAACGCACCAATCACCGGGTACCAGGCTTCTGCGGTATCCCGATCAATCTCGTGCTGCTTGCGTTCGTCGAACGCACCCTGAAGCTCGTCGGCTAATGCGCCAAGGTGCCGCACCAGGTTTGCGGTGGCTATCCGGCTCTCGGAGGCTAACTCGGCCAGAGCTTCTGGCAACTCGCCTTCAGGATACCGCCATTGCGCGGAACGGCGCTCGTCGTTGAACTCCCAACCGGTGTTATGCTCAGCTTCTTCATAAACTCGAGACAGCACCAGATCCACATCCCGAGAAGCGCCACTTATACGATCAATCGTTTTTGCACCCTGAGTGCCCGCTGCCAAATAGGGCTGCATTTTGACCAGCGCTTGAGATAGCTGCTTAAGCCATTGCCGGGTGGAGTTCAGCGGTACAGACGCCGCAAAGTGATTCAGAGCCTTGTCTGGCAGGTGATGTGCTTCGTCAAAAATAAATAAGGCGTTTTCAGGCTCTGGCAGGATTGCGCCGCCACCTAAAGCAAGATCCGCAAGAACCAGATCATGATTGGCCACCACAATATCCACTTCGTCCAGATCCTTACGGGCATCGAAAAACGCGCAGCTATCAAAATAACTGCAATGCCGGTTGGTACACTGGCGATGATCGGTTGTTACCTGGCGCCAAACATCATCGGGTATCTGCTCCGGCCAGTGGTCTCTGTCACCATCCCACTTACGCGAGCCATAGCTTGCCAGCATTTCCTCAAAGAATGCCCGGGTGCCAGGCTCCTCAGTGCCGGGGCTATCCAGCAGAAACAACGGCATGGTGTCGCTATCACCGTTGCCTTCATCGTGCAGGCGCGACTCCAAGCGGGACATGCACAGGTATCGGCCGCGGCCTTTGGCAAGAGTCCAGCTAAAGTTCATCTTGCTGTGCTTTTTCAGATCCGGTAGATCTTTGAGCACAATCTGATCCTGCAACGCCACCGTTGCCGTGGATATAACCAGGGTTTTATTGAGTGCCCGGGCCACGGGAATAGCCGCAATCAAATAAGCCAGGGTTTTACCGGTACCCGTGCCCGCCTCAACCACACAAGCAGCAGGCGGTGAAGTGCGTTGACCGTCGTTCTCGGTAATATCGCCCATGTAGCGGGCAACCTCAGCAATCATCAGGCGCTGACCGTAGCGGGCGCGAACGTCTTTGCCGGCTAGAACGTCACGGTAACTCTGTTGGATTTGCTGTTTAATATCGTCGGATAATGCCATTAGTTCGGGCTCACCCAGTCGCGGACAATACCCACGCGAAAAGTTCGGCCTTGCTTGCTGAGCACAATGCCATCTTCGGTGACTTCTTCTACAGTAATACCAGAGAAGGATTCTCCCGGGCGAAGATAGTGGCCATTAATCGTCACCCGGCTGCCGTAAGGATCTGTGGAGTAAATGTGGCTGTTGAACATCAGGTCCGGCACACTCTTCTGAAATGATAGCGGCAATTCGACCAGGTGCGGCACTCTTGCGCCAACTCTTGACCTGGGCTCATCTGGGCGCAGTGCAGTCGCCTGGCGCTCCTGACGTATAGACGGCGTGATAATGGTTGGCCGCTCGCGAATCGGTTCTGCTATCGGTTCGTTCACCAGCTCCGGTTTTGGTTCCGGAATAACAACGGTATCGATTTCAACAGGAGCCTGCTTCGCTTCTGGTTTCGCAGGCTGTTCCAATGGAGCCTCAGGCGCAACCGGTTTTGGGGCCTGCACAATAGGCAACTCACTTGCGGATTCTGGCCAGAACACAACAGCCAGCACTCCAGCGTTCACCAGTAACGCCAGCGCCACCCATACCACCGGAGACTTCCGCCGTTTTTTGGGTCGATGAATCAGTTGTACCTGCTGACCAAGATCTGGAACCTTACCTTGGCGGCGTTCGGTTTCTGATTTTCTGAGGGCGTCAAGAATGTAGGACATATTCTATCCCTTCCCGCCCAGCTTAGAATTTACCAGCCTTGGTACATCTGCATTCAGGTCGTTATTAATCTGAATCACTGTCATGGCGCCGGCAATGCCATCCACCGTTAACCCTCTAAGGGACTGATACCAGCGCACTTGATCTTGCGCAGACATACGCTTGATCTTTGCATTGTCAGCAGGCGATTCGCCGTGGGTATCTGCAAGCTCCATCATGCGCACGCCTATCCACAGTTCCTCACCGGCAGGATTATCAGAATCAGGCATGCGGGTGACATATTCCGGCAGCTGCCACAGCACCCGATATTCACCAAACCAGAAGGGCTCAAGGCTGGAAAAAGACACCTGAACCGACCCAATGGGCAATACAATTTCCGCGACGTCGCCTTCAAGCTGGCGCAGCACAGCATAACCACGTTTGCCGCTTTCATTTTGAAGCATCAGCATGGCTGGCCGGTCTAGAAACGCCAGGCTTGTGCGACTACCCTGCCGCTCAAGGCAGGCCAGACCAGACTCACGAGCAAAATCACAAGCAATCGGAGACTCCCGAGGGCTGTATTGCGCGCCCCATATATTAAACAGCCCGCCGAAAGCCTCTTGTAAATTCAGTGCCTGCTCTTCAAAGCTGAAAGAAGGCTGCTCGCCGGTTGAGCTGTCGGGGCTCTGCTTCACGGAAATGGACGCCCCGAAAGCTGAGGGTTGTTGCTCTTCTGGTTGGTTTTCACGCTGAACCCTGCCGTCGTACTCAACGGGGGCAGGATTAACGCCGGCTACAACCTCTGGCCCAGACCATTGCTGGTAAAGCCAGTATGTACTAACGATCGCTAACAGCAGTGAGGCGGCGAGCACCAAAACACCGGGAAGATCTGCCTTGCCTGCAACACCCGCGGGCTTTGGCCCGGCGTTGCGGCTCCCTGCGACTTCCTTAGCGGCCCGGCGAATGTGCGCAGAGCTCACTTCGTGCTCGCCTTCGGCATAGGCGCCCAACAGCGCACGGTCGCTGATCAGGTTGATCAGGCGGGGTATGCCATTACTCGAACGGTAGAGCTTCCGCACGGCTGCAGGCGAGAACACATCGCCTCGCATGCCGGCAACACCCAGCCGATAGCTAAGATAAGCCGGCAGTTCGTTACGGCTTATTGCATCCAGATGATAGCGGGCAGTTACCCGTTGATTCAGCTGGCGCAGCTTCGGAAGCGCAAGAATCTTCTGCAACTCTGGCTGGCCTAATAAAACAATCTGCAGCAGCTTCTTTTCTGCGGTTTCAAGGTTGGTTAGCAGGCGTAGCTGCTCAAGCACATCGGCCGAGAGGTTCTGGGCTTCGTCAATCATCAAAACCTTATGTCGCCCTGCCCCGTGGGCTTTGAGCAGGTCTCGGTTGATCAGGTCCACCATTTGTTTAATGGTGGCGCCAGCTGGATGAGCGATTTCCAGCTCATCACAAATAGCGGAAAGCAGTTCACGGGCAGAAAGCCGTGGGTTCAGAATCAGGGCGATGTCTACGTGAGCCGGAGCATTTTCAATAAAGCACCGGCTCACGGTGGTTTTACCGGTGCCAACTTCTCCAGTAATTACGATAAAGCCGCCCTGGCCCTGCACGCCATACATAAGATGAGCAAGCGCCTCTTTGTGACGTTCGCTCAAATAAAGGTAGCGAGGATCAGGCGCGATAGAGAACGGCGGTTCTCTGAAGCCGAAGAAGTCGTAATACATGGGCGTCCAGTCAAATACTCAAGGTGTTCTGGTGTTTCAGGCGTCGCACACAACGCTCCAACGTTTTAGAAATACGTGCATGGGATCGAATCATGGAAATTTTGGGCCAGGTTGCGCGTTCGCCCGCCAGAATCATTTCACGCACAAATTCCGGTTTGGGATCCGCCAGCATTCGCCGGTAATCCTTAAAAGAATATGTTGGTGCGATGGTGACGTCTCCGGAATACCGTTGAGCCATAATGGTGTACATCTGGCCATAAACTTGGCGTAGCAATTCTGGCCGAACTCGCTTACGTAGATAATCAAATACGCCCTCACCGTGAAACTGAACCTCAGATTTTAACAAATGCAAAGGCAAGCTAGCTAAGGAAAGCTTCTCATCTCGGCCACGTGCATTGAGAAACGGCACTACATGGGGGTTGGTCTGGCTGACGATGGTGAAGTTCACATCGTAAAGGTGCATCAACCGATCAATAGGCAGATCACTAACCACTGAACCGTCAACAAATTTCAGCCTGGGCATGTAGGGCAGAGCCTGCCCATGAATGTCCTTTTTCATCAAAGTGACCGGCGGGAATATACCGGGCACGGCGGCGCTGGCAAGCGCCCCACTCCATACCATGAGATAGGGCGAGGTATAACCCGACAACAAACGTGCTTTTTGGTGCGCCTGTATAGGCGACACACTCATATTTATCGAGCGACCGGTACGCTGGTAAGCCTCTTCAAACGTGTATTCACCAATGTTGGTTCGAAGGCAGGTGCGCAGCTGCTCCTGGTCCATCAACCCTTCGCCTCGCATAGCGCTTAGTAGGCCACGCCACTTCCACGCTTTGAGATTGTGATTTTCAGGAACCAGCATTTCAGGAATTTCGGCGTCTGTGTGCACACCCAGCATGCCTGCAATGATGGCACCTATGCTTGAGCCGGTGACAACCTGAGGCAGCAGGCCTTTTTCCCAGAGCGCTTTGATAACCCCGAAGTGAAACATGCCGAGGCTGGCACCACCGCTTAGCAGCAGCGTTGGCCGACCATAGCTGGTGAGGGTATCGCGGAAAAACTGAAGTTTCTCAGCAACCGGAAACCCCGGTACCGGGTGATCGCAGAGGAAATCCAACGCTTCGCAGGCCTGAGCAATGTATTCCTCAATGAGGTGCTTGGTACCCACCCTGGAGTGTGTATACAGCTCAGGGTTACCCATGTTGCCAAGATCGTGATGAAGACCCTCACGCAATGCGCGTTTCAGGCGTTCGAAATCATTCTGCTGGCGATACTGTTTGATGTTACTCAGGCGGTCATACAGTAGCTCATAGTGGTAATGCTCGGAGGCGAAATCTTCTTTCCACTCGGCTTTACCTTCAAGAAAATCCAGCTCCAGAGCGGCTGCTTTCCACACCTCGTAGTTAGGGGCTTCGTCCAGCATCTTGCGGAATTTTTTGATCTTTGGATCTTTGAGCACCTTGTGCCTCCCTCAACCGATGGTCAGGATCAGAAGTCGTCCAACATCAGATCTTCATTGTCATCGCTAGCAAAAGGGTCCCGCGTTACCTTGCCATCGTTGATCAAAAACTCCCTGCGTTGCATGAATGCATTACGGACAAAAATATAGGGATCACCAGAAATGAAGCCCTCTGCGGGGATCAGATCTGCCCGCTTATCCACAATCTGAAGCCCGCGGGCGTAGAAGGTCTCTCGACCATGAACCTCGTCCCACACGGATGGGAACACAAAACCATCCATGCCCAATCCGCCTAGTCGTCTTGGGCTAGATGGCCCAAGGAGCGGAAGCATCAGGTAAGGGCCAGAGCCGGCCCCCCAATACCCCAGCGTCTGCCCGAAATCTTCTGGCCGTTCCGGCAAATCAAATGCCGTTGCAACATCAATCAGGCCACCAAGGCCGAACACCGTGTTATAGGTGAACCGCCCAGCAGCAACAATCGCAGATTCGCCCTTCAACTGCAGAATGCTGTTGGTGAAGTTGCGAACTTCCGTCAGGTTGTTGAAAAAGTTGGTAATGGCACGGTCAGCAAAATCCGGCATGAACGTGCGATAGGTTTTGGCCACAGGCCTCAGCGCCCAACGATCCACTGTGTCGTTAAAGGTGTATACCTTGCGGTTCCAGTTCTCATAAGGATCCTGCAGATTTACCTGCGGTGTGTCCTCAGGAACAGGCTCCTGTACATTCTGGGCCATGGCCGAATCCGCTGACAAAACTATCGCCAACACAGCTACAGGTAGCACGGCAGACAACCAGCCCCGGGTTGAAAATTTTGTCATGTTCAGCTCTTAAGTTGTTGATTTTTTCCTTGCTGCAGCGCAGAAGCGGCGCCGCAGCAAAGCTATCAGCGGCGGCGTACTACAACACTACCAATGGAATAACCTGCGCCGAATGAGCAGATAACACCTGTATCACCGGCTTTCAGGTCGTCTTTGTGTTTATGGAAAGCAATAATAGAACCTGCGGAACTGGTATTGGCATACTCATCGAGAATCACCGGAGCCTCATCTTCGCTCGCGTCCCGGCCGAGCACCCTGCGGGCAATCAGCTGGTTCATGTTCAAGTTAGCCTGATGCAACCACATTCTACGCAAATCTTCCGGCGCCAGAGAGAGACTCTTAAGATGAGTCTGAATAGTGTCTGCCACCAGCGGCGAAACTTCCTTAAAGACTTTACGACCCTGCTGGATAAACAGTTTATCCACACTGCCAACGCCAGACTCATCGCCACGGTTTAAAAAGCCAAAGTTGTTCCGAATATTGTTGGAGAAAGTGGTTTTCAGAAGGGTACCAAGAATCTCGAACCCCTGCCCTGGCTGGGTGCTCTCCTCACGCTCCACCAGAATCGCCGTGCAGGCATCGCCAAAAATAAAGTGACTGTCACGATCACGGAAGTTCAAGTGGCCGGAACAGATTTCCGGGCTAACCACCAAAACGGCGCGAGCCGAGCCATTCTCTACAGAGTTAACCGCTGCTTGCAGGCCAAAGGTAGCTGAGCTGCACGCCACATTCATGTCGTATGCAAAGCCATCAATACCCAAAGCCGACTGAACTTCAATCGAAACGGCTGGATAAGCACGCTGCATATTGGAGCACGCCACAATGACCGCATCTACATCGCAGGCCTTCTTACCGGCCTGCGCCAGCGCTTCATTACATGCCACAATAGCCATTTCACACTGAACCGATGGCTCATCGTTCCCACGTTCAGGAATATATGGGGCCATACGTTTCGGATCAACAATGCCTGACTTATTAATGACGTGCCGGCGCTTGATACCTGAGGCTTTCTCTATAAACGCTGAAGACGACGGCTGCAGAGCATCCGTTTCGCCGCGCTCAATAGCGTCTGCATGTTCCGTGTTGTAAATCTCAACGTACTGGTTAAAAGCTTCTACCAGTTCATCGTTCTCAATGGTTGCCGGCGGTGTGTACAGGCCGGTTCCGCTAATGACGGCTTTAATCACGCTAACCCC
>JBQCZX010000113.1:0-13087 GCA_052089485.1 Marinobacter sp.
CTGGATGCGCAAACGCATCGGACCATCCGGTTTGATCAAATCCCTGCAAACCCACTTGCCAGCCTGGCTGGAACAATCCCCGGAAATGCCGCAACTGGTTCACGACGCCCTGCTGCAACTGCGCAGCGCAGGCCCCACCGAGCAGCAGAATCAGGATACCCTGACACTTCTGCGCGAGCAGCAACTCAAAGCTGACCGACGCTGGCGCCGGGGAATTACAGCCGTGGTACTGATTGCGGCCGCGGTAATGATAACCCTGCCAGAAGCCCGCGAATGGGCAGACAGCGCGCCGCTATGGTCCTGGGTTTTGCTTGCGGGTGCTGGGGCGCTGGTTGTGCGTGGTAGTCGCTGACAGCCGCGTAATGCTGCTGTATTGCCAAGGAGTGCACAAATAATATTTGGCGTTCAGCCAAGGCTCCGTTTTGCCTCTCAGCCTGGAATGGCTTTTTGTATAGTATTACTGGAAGCGCGAATCGTGGATGTCAAATGATTACGCAGTTGCATTTGCAAAAATGATCTATACTTTTGTTTTTATATATCTTTTGTTGGTGCGTTGTGGTGCAAAAATCCGTGATAATAAAGCGGTCAGATTTGTGTAATCACTGAGGCATGGGTCTAACTGCTGTTAAATTAGTAATGGTAGCGGAGTTGTGCGATATGTAGAGCGTCATCCGTGACTTTGTAGACCATGCGATCCTCTTCGTTGATTCGGCGCGACCAATAGCTGGCAAGGCTATGTTTTAGTGGTTCTGGTTTACCAATACCTTCAAACGGTTCGCGCTTGGTTTCCTTCATTAACTTGTTGATTCGTTTAAGAGTATTTTTATCGGTTTTTTGCCAGTAGAGATAGTCTTCCCAGGCATTCTCGGAGAAGATAAGCTTCATTCAAGAAGATCCTTTTCCTGCCCGCCGCTTTGCTCCAATTCAGCAACGGATTCTAGCAACCGGCGAGCATTCTTCGGCGCACGCAGAAGGTATGCGGTCTCCTGCAGAGCTTCGTAATCTTCTAATGAGATCATTACCACCGACTGTGATTTACTCCGAGTGATTATGATTGGTGAGCGGTCTTCACAAACCTGGTCCATGGTTTTTGCTAGATTTGTTCTGGCAGCGGTATAGCTGATGGCATCCATACGACTAGTCCTGTACGTGATATTGATCATGTACAGGATACCGTACGAAAGATAATTTAACAATCAGCTGCACAGCTGGAGGATTTGAAAGTGCCGCTCGGCAATTGCCTCCACCCGTTGTCGGGAAATAGGCAGGGGCAGCACGCAATTTCAATAAATGATCAGTGGCGCATCTGTTTTCGTTTTGAAGATGGTGATGCGTATGGGGTCGAAGTGTGTGACTACCACTGAGTGAGGTGATGACTATGGCTATTCCTAATACTGTCGGCATACAGCGCAAGCCGACTCACCCCGGTGAAATGCTGAGAGAGGATTTCCTGCCGGACTATGAGCTGACTGTTGCTGGGTTGGCTGAATCTCTGGGTGTCTCTCGCCAGTCAGTGAATGAATTACTACGTGAGCGCCGCGCTGTCAGTCCGGAAATGGCGCTTCGACTTGCCCGCTTGTTTGGCAACTCTCCAGAGTTCTGGCTGAATGCGCAGCGATCTGTTGATCTTTGGACGGCGGCTCAGTCGGTCAAGGACGAAGTGGATCGGATTAAGCCGCTACATGCTGCATAACCAGACAGACCATGCACCGGATACCAAACCTCCGCTTCGCTGGTGTGTCATGACGAAAGACTCCGGTCTTTCTTGCTGTACTCAAGATGAGGGAAGGCCCCTCGGTCTTGGTGACCAGACACTGGGATCAAGCCGCCCTGTGCGGCTCGCATTAAGAGTGCGGGTCGTGAGCGGCATGGGAAAAGGCCGCCAAGAGCGGTCAGGTAAGTGCCCAAGGAGATGAACGCAAGTGAACCACTGATGAGGGATCGAAATGGAGACAGATGCTGTCAGAACCGGGGACCCAGCGATTCTTCGGGATAAGTTGCGACGTGAGTTGGTACAACGGGCGCAACGGCAGCCGATCTTGAGGTGGCATGACCTGGGTACAGGCTTGAGTACGGAACATGAGAACCTGTTGTACTGATGTTAAGGGAGAAGCACAAGTGGTAACCCCACGAGGCGAGAGTACCATGCAGGGCACAGGGACGGATTGTCCCCTAGTAGTGTGGAAGCACCTGTAATGGGTGTGGAGCGAAGGGGGCAAGTTATCCCGTCCGACTCGGATGGCCAACCGGATTCCGGGAGGAGCCAGCCGCGTCAGACAAAACCATTTGCCATCCCGAAGGCCTTGGTCTATCAGGCCTACAAGCGAGTCCGAGCCAATCAGGGGAGCGCGGGAATCGACGATCAGAGTCTGGATGACTTTGACCGGGATCTCGGCAACAACCTGTACAAGACCTGGAATCGCTTATCCTCGGGAAGCCCAGGCACTGAAAGCGGTTCTGGAGGATCGTTTCAGAGCCTGTGGCTTGACGCTTCATCCCGGCAAGACAAAGATCGTGTGCTGTATGGGCGGACACAACCAGCAAGACTACCCGGTGATCGCCTTTGATTTTTTGAGCGACACCTTCCGACCGCGATTGATTCGAAATGTGTTATTTCATTTTGGTTTGAGGCTAAGCCGGTGGGCCATGGGCCAGTATCGTAAACTTAGAGGCCTGCTTCAGGCTGCCCGCAGGGTAAATGGGTTACGTCGGCGTCGACCGACACTGTTTGCGCACTGGGCAGGATCAAGAGTAATGGTTGGATAACAAGAGCCGTATGAATCGAGAGGTTCACGTAAGGTTCTGTGAGAGGCTTTGGGGCCAGTTCCCATTGACTACTCGACCGCTCCGGCACGCCGCAAAGCCAGGAGTTAGTTGGATTTATGTGGTGCTTTTTTGGTGGCTTGGTGCCAGTACCTTGGTTCAGATTTTGCAGCAAAACCGACAAGTTTCTGTGTTTGCCAAGGCCTTCAAGATCGGTGATCAGTTGGTAGCTCAGCGGTTCAACTGTGGCGACCGAAAATTGGGCGTTCGGTTTGTGGGGCTATCCAGCGCGAAAGCGGGATGTTGATCTGCTAATCCGGTGCTCTGGTTCGTTGGTAAAGCGAATGAGGGTACCGGCAACGGTCTCTTACCTCTACTTGGTTGCTCCAAAGTACTGCATTTATTCTATGAATCCAGGGGCACAAACGAAAAGCTACTTGGCAAGCCCCTCATAAAGTGAAACCCGCACTCTCAATTTCTTCTTTTAGAGAGGCTTCGGGGCTATTAAACCTCAAATTTTCGCACGTCAGCAGTGCCATTCATGGTGTCACCTTCATTTGACTCCTCAGCCAGTCTGATGCAGACTCCAGAACGTGAGCTTTTACTCGCATAATAGATAACTGTTTCAAACTATTGGAGAAAAATCTGTGAACAGAATAAAAACAATACGTCAGTGGAAGTGCGCTCCACTTCTGATTATGTCGTTGTTTGTTCTTGCAGCGTGTGGTGGAGACAGCAATCAGGCCATAGAACCGGCAACTAAGTTAGTAAGCTATGAACGTGTATCAGATATGACTAGTGACGATATCGCTATGGCATTTGAAGCTATAGGTGTGCCACTTGAAATTGCAGGGGAAGATGCGGTGTCGATGTACAGCGTTGAGTACAACTCGCACTATGACGGTGCGCCAGCAATTCTTAGTGGTTTAGTGGTGGTCCCGAAAAACCATGACGGCCCTTTAAAACACTTCCAGTAGCACCACGGAACCATGCTTCCAATGCCATTTATGGGCGGGGAAGGGGCATTGGATGCGCCATCCCTGTACAAAGGAGAGGTCGAGGTTAGCCTGGACCCGGAAAGTGCAAAATCCAGCTATGAGGTAAGAATGTTTGGTTTGGGCTTTGCATCGCAAGGGTACTTTGTGTCAATGCCCGATTATGCGGGTTACGGTATTAGTTCTGACAAAGAGCATCCATACAATTACCACCCTGAGTTAGCGAAATACTCGGCTGATTTGGCGCTGGCTTCTCGCGAGCTAGCCGCGACACTAGACCTAAATTTGAAGGATGGGGTTTTTCTTGGCGGATGGTCGGAAGGAGCGGGCGCAGCACTTGCGACCCATAAGTATCTTGAGGAGTCTTACCCCGAACTACCCGTTATAGCAACCTCTTCATTAGCAGGGCCTTATCACATAAGTAAAACGGGAGAGCTTGCGCTCGAACCGGACTCAGAGTTACTGACGGCCAATATGGAAATTTATAGCTGGACCATATACACCTACAACAAACGAAGTGAAATGCCCATTCCAAATAATCAAATTTGGAATTACTCAGTAACCTCAGAGCTAGAAGCGATCATGGTGCCGTCCTACGATCCAGAGGATGTATTTAGTCCATTTATTTTATCCAATGATGACAGTTTATCAAGAATTCTGGAGGCAGGTGATATCCATGATGGATGGGTTCCGAAAGGAAAAGTTTTTTTACACTCCGGAAAGCGTGACAATATAGTTCCGCACTTTAACTCAAGTGATACATATAACAACCTTAAAAGATTGGGTGGGGATATTTATATTTATGAGTATGAGGGCGATCATTATGAACCAGCATCCAACTATTATACCAGAACGCTAATGGATTTCAGCGCCCTATAGGAGAGCAACATTTGCCAGAGGTTAGCTTACCTGCTGAGCTCTGGCAAATAGTCGGGCAGTGAACCGCGTGTTCAAAGATGCCGGGCAGACTTAGTTTTTCTACACCCTCAACACTTGATTCTTTGGCGTAGTCAGGCTCTAATGATTAGCCCATGTCGACAATCGCAACTTTGCTAAAATATCGGGTGAAATGAGAAAAATTTCCGCAAGAAAATCCCCTCAACAAGACCGATCCAGAGAGACTGTAAATAAAATACTAGGCTGTACAAAGAAAATATTAATCGATCATGGAATAGAGCGTCTGACTACTAATAATATTGCAAAGGAAGCATCTATTTCTATCGGGTCCCTCTATCAATACTTTCCGAATAAGCTAGCGATACTTAAGGAGCTTTATGCCCGATGGTTGGTCGAGGTTCAAATAGAACTATCTGATTTTTTGCTAAACACTCCTGGCATTGAAAAGTTTGAAAGGCAAGAATTGGAGAGCTTACTCTTCAATTACTACAGCTATTGTGTGGGAAATGGCACAGATATACTTTTCGAGAGAGAACTCTCGAAAGCAATAGGTGTCTATAGGGAACTGAAAGTTATTGATGAAAAACATGGCATTGAGATTTCCAAAATATTTTCTCTTTTTCTAGAAAAAACAGGTTCTAAAGAGTGCGAGGAAGAGCGCTTGTTAACCGGATATTATATTTATCAAATGCACAATGTGTTGATTTTAAGCATTGAAGCCAAGCCTGAGCATGTAGAGTCTTTGCTGCGAAAGCACAGTGTTGCTGTCATATCTGTAATCTTGGGTATGTGATTTCCCCTGTCTATCGTATACCGAGAGAGCCCTGATGGTTTTCAGGCTCTGGCTGTTGCACATGACCGGCCGCGTCCGCAGTACTGGCTGGGCAGGCTTTAGCCACCGGCCGCACAGCGGCCGGTTTTCCGCTGCTTCACAGCTCCAAACCGGCGCATGAGTCGCGTGTTAAATTTTGGCGCACCTTGGGTAACTATGATGCAATACAATGTAGTCACCAAGTTAGAGGGTACAGCCATGCGCGCCGCTACAGTAGAAGTTGAGCAACATCTTGATGCGATGGCCAGTAGGCTCCACCGGAGCAAAGGCTGGGTGACCAACCAGGCATTGTCGGAATAGATCGCAAAGCAACAGCTTGAACAAGAGCGTTGGAAACAAACGCTGGAGGCAATGGAATCTGCAGCCCAGGGAAAGGTGATTGATGCCAGCGAAGTTCATGGTTGGCTCAATAGTTGGGGAACTGAAAACGAGCAGGATGCACCGAGTTCGGGTAAGTGAAACTAGTTTACATGGACGAAGCCATTGAAGATTTGAAGCGCCTCAGGGAATTCATCGCCATTCGCAACCCGTCGACAGCAGCCAGGATAACCACTGAGCTGGGGCGTTATAAGGCGAAGCCGTTCAACAACGAGAAGTCGGACTATTCTCAATGGGTAGATGAATACATGGAGAAAGAAAGTGATACCTCCGGGAAAATGGGATCAAGCTGGATGGCTCGTAGATGCATGCCCTGATAGCTTGGGTGTCAACCACCACATAACCATGCCATGCACCGGATGCCAAACCCTCCGCTTCGCTCCGGTTTTGTCACCAGTGATGGCGGGCGTTATAGTTTATTGACCGCACCTATTAACTGGTGCTAATAATAGGGCCTGTTCCGTCATGGGGTATGCAGCATGCAGGTAAAGTTTTCAGAAGATGTCGTCCCTCTCTCAGACCTAAAAATTAACCCTGGAAAGGTGGTTAACCGAGCTCATGATACGCATCGCCCAATCTTGCTAACGAGCAGAGGTCGTGGGGTAGCTGTTGTTCAAGGGCTTGAGGAATTTGAGAGAACTGCCGAAGAACTTCGGTTCGTTAAAGGCGTGGCTAAAGGTCTCATGGATGTCCGCGAGGGCAATACGGTTTCTCTAGCTGATGCGAAGAAAACACTGGGCATTAACTAAATGGAATTACGCCTCGCCCAGTCCGCTCTTGAGGATTTGCAAACTATCCAGGAGCACTATACCGAGGAGGGCGTGCCGCATATCGGTGATGAATATGCGACGGCCATTCTGGAACACGCTGAAATGCTTGTGCGCCATCCTGACGCTGGCCGGATTGTTCCCGAGTTTGGTTTGAATCATATCCGAGAGTTAATCCATTCGCCTTTTCGAGTGGTTTACTTGAGGCAAGAGACTGAGGTTGTGCTCATTCGAGTTTGGCGAAGTGAGAGACAACTTGAGTTACCCGAGAGCTGATGTAGCAAACGGCTGTTGTCGGTCGCGCCTACGCTGCGCTCCGACACGCCGCAAAACCGGGCGTTAAATTTTTGCCGCACCCTCATCGACTATGATGTAGTACATTGTAGTCACCAAACTCGAGGGTATAGTCATGAGTGTCACCACAGTTCGCCTCCAAGCAGAAGTTGAACGGCACCTGGAAGCAATCGCTGGCAGGCTGCACCGGAGCAAAGGCTGGGTAATCAACCAGGCACTGTCGGAATACATAGAAAAGCAGCAGCTTGAGCAGGAGCGGTGGAAACAAACGTTAGAGGCAATGGAGTCTGCCGCCCAAGGCAAGGTTGTTGATGCCAGCGAGGTTCATAGCTGGCTTAATAGTTGGGGAGCCGAAAACGAGCAGGATGCACCGAGGTCAGGTAAGTGAAACTGGTTTACACGGATGAAGCCATCGAAGATTTGAAACGTTTGAGGGAATTCATTGAAGCCCACAATCCATCGGCGGCAGCCAAGATTGCCGCCGAACTGGTTGGCAAAATCGGGCTGCTTCCAGACTTCCCCAAAATGGGCACACCCGTTGAAATAGCACCGGTGCCAGACTCTGTTCGAGATATGGTTTTCGGAAAATACGTCGTTCGATACTCACTTCATGCCAGCACCATCATCATTCTCCGGGTATGGCATGGCCTTGAAGGTGAACGATAGTAATTTAACCAGGCGCGGCACTCGGATGCCCTTGCCTCCGTTTCGCTACGTCAAAGTCACCGGTGCGCTCTGCATTGGGGCTGTAGAAAAACTCCGAAACCCTCCACCGATTTTGATAGGATTGAGCAAACCGACAAGGAGCCGTCAGATGCTCAAAGCCAAGACCGCCCTCTCCCTGGGCGAGTCCTTGCAGAATGGAGTGATCTATGGATGAATCCGGAAAAATTAACTATATCGAGTGGCCATCGCGAGATCTCGCGGTGACAAAAAAATTCTTTTCCGCCGCTTTTGGTTGGTCGTTTGTGGACTATGGCTCTGAATATGTCGCGATTGAAAATGCGGGCCTAAATGGCGGGTTTTTCAAATCCGACAAAATAGCAATCACTAGTAATGGTGGTGCGTTGGTTGTGCTGTATAGCACTGACTTGGTAGCCAGCGTTGATAAAGTAAAACTAGCCGGCGGGAAGATCGTACACGACATTTTTTCGTTTCCAGGCGGTAGCCGCTTTCACTTTACCGACCCAAACGGCAATGAGTATGCCGTCTGGTCCGAGCCCAATCCATAAAAGTCGCTGTAGTAAGCCGCCGATGGCCGCCGGACGCCCTTTTCATTGCGGCTTCGCCTCCATTGCCAGGTCGCCGCTATGCTCAGCTACATGCCCCTGCGGTCAAGCAACGCCATTTAATTCCGAATTGGTTTGAGACTGCAGCTCTACATTCGGCCTCTTTGTGGACGCATTTGCCCGGGCCAGGATGATGATGCGTGTGGGTGATGGCCTCATTCGTTTATTGTCGGGGCACCAGCCCCAGCCAGGCGGCAAAGTGTCTTCCGCTTTTGAACTGTCTCGGGGCGGGTGCACTGGTCAGTATGGTAGTGGCGGGTTGATTGGTTCCATGAATACTGAACACAGTTTTCGCCAGATCGATACTAATAGTTGTAACATTCATGAGGACTCCCCTCTTTTGATTGAAGCCTGACTAAACCTTCAATGTGGCACATCGATGCCGTGGTAGCAGGGGGCCACATCATTCGCTAGGCAGTGAGGAAACACCATGGATCAGGCAGAATATTGGTACGCGGTAGCTTCAGTGCTGCTGTTCTTTAAAATGTTTGCCATCTCCGCGTATCAGGGGTTCCATCGGATTGGGAAGGGCACATTCAAGACTCCTGAAGATGCAGCGTTCGTCGGGTATGAGGCCGCCAAAGAAGAGTTGCCGCAAGTTCAGAGAGCTGCTCGGGCCTGGTTGAATGACCTTGAGAACATTCCCATTTTTCTTGCATTGGGGGTTGCCTACGTCTGGGCTGGTGCCGCACCGGGATTAGCAGTTTGGCTCTTCCTTGTGTTCACAGCCGCGCGTTACTTGCATACCTTCTTTTACCTGCTGGGGATGCAACCTTGGCGGACGGTGGCTTATGCAACCGGGATACTCTGCATGTTCGTTATGAGCATTCTGATTCTCGGGTCACTTCCCTAACAAGGCAGTCAAATTCGTTCTGCACTTCGGCCTCCACCGGACGCCCTTGTCAGGGCGCCGTTTTTTGTTGGCATTATGTAAAAAGGAGACCTGCTTATGAGTAGTTGGGAGCTTTCCAAGTCTTATGACTTTGAAGGACGAGAGATTCGTTACGACCGGATGGGTGAAGGCCCACCAATGGTGGTTGTGCACGGGACACCTTGGTCATCGTTTAATCTCCGACATTTGATCCGACAGCTATCTCAAGAGTACACAGTCTACTTTTTCGATTTGCTGGGCTATGGTCAGTCATGCATGGCAGAAGGCAACGTCTCATTAGGCGTACAAAATGAAGTTTTAGGCAGCCTGCTTCACTACTGGGAACTGGATGATCCAATTATCGTTGGCCATGATTTTGGCGGCGCTACCGCCCTAAGAGCTCACCTTCTTAATAAGCGGCCCTTTAAGAAAATTATTCTGATTGATCCTGTGGCAATTTCCCCTTGGGGCTCGCCCTTTTTCCGGCATGTAAACAAACATGAAGCTGCTTTTGCAGGTGTGCCCGACTATATTCATGAGGCAATAGTCCGATCCTATGTGCAAACGGCAGCTTTTAAGTCACTTGATGACGCAACGTTAAAGGGAATCATTTCGCCGTGGGCCGACGAGCAAGGTAAGCCAGCCTTTTATCGCCAGATCGCCCAAGCAGATTCCAAATACACCGATGAAGTTCAGGCGCTTTATCCGACGATCACTACCCCCACCCTAATCCTGTGGGGACGAAAAGATAGTTGGATACCGCTTGAGCGAGGAGAAGAGCTTCATGGCTTGATCCGAGGATCGATTCTTCGCGTGATTGACGATGCAGGTCATCTCGTTATTGAAGAGAAGCCGAATGAGCTGGTTAAGGAAATTTTGGATTTTGCTTCGACCTAAAAGCTGCAAAACCAAGCCATACACCGGAGCAAAGGCTGGATAATTAAACAGGCGCTGTCGGAATACATTGAAAAGCAACAGCGCGAGCAGGAGCGTTGGCAGCAAACCTTGGACGCAATGAAATTCGCAGCTCAAGGGAAAGTGGTTGACGCCGATGTTGATTCAAAAGGCGTGCTGGGCCCGACAGGGAACTATGCTTACTTGACTGTGGACGAGCGTGCGAGGGTGTTGGCTCGCGAAATTGGTCGATGAACTGAAGTTATCGTAAAAGAACGAGATCGTAGGTGGTAACTTGCCCGTTATAACAGAGTTAATAGAATTCGAGACCGAACGCCTGCGCCTGCGGCAATGGCAGGAAAGCGATTGCGAGTTGTTTGCTGCTCTGAATGCCGACCCACTGGTTATGGAATACTTCCCCAAACCGCTGAGTTGCCAGGCAAGCAATGAGATGGCAGACAACATTCGAGCGCTCATCATGGAGCGCGGCTGGGGGTTCTGGGCGCTTGAGGTCAAGGCTACGCATCTGAGGCGGCTCATGGTGCGCTAAATGTTGCGTTTGAACAGTTGGGGCTCCCTGAGATTGTCTCCTTTACCACGGTTGACAATCGGCGATCGCGCCGGGTGATGGAGCGAATCGGCATGAAATACAGTGGCGAGTTTGAGCACCCCGCTTTACCCGAGGATAGCCTGTTGCGGCCTCATGTACTTTACCGGTTACGACGGGAGCAGTGGGACGCAAAAACCTGATCAGGTAGCCGAGCTCTGCAGGCGCAGAGCGCGGTAGTTTAAGCGCGTCTACCGAGTTACTGTGTGGGTGACGCCTGCAAAGCGCGGATAGTGTCACCCTCTGGAGTGCTCAACAGTAGCTCGCCGTCATCACCAAAGCGTGCCTCGCTCACATTCATCAGCAACTTCAAAAATGATTCTTCCTGATTCATCAGCGCCGGTGCACAGGCCATTCGGGTAGCTGCCATATTATCGCCAACGGTAAATTCGGTTCCGTCGAGCTGATATTCGCCACTGTAATTATTGCAGGACGAGCTCCCACCTATCCGATTGTTTTCCATGAACACAATGCTGACATGCGAGCTGTCGATTAGGCCTTTGCCGCCAATATCTTCCACAATCCACTCGCCGCCACGTAACAGACTTTCCTTTGTCATTTCGTTATCAGGGGTCCCTAGTGTATTTGCGCAAGCACTCAGAAAAACAGCGGAGCTGACCGCACTAACGGCCAAAAGTCTTTTTAATGTCATTCGATTACCCTACCTTCAGCTGAATTCATTAACACCATAATATCGCGCCAGCCATGCTTATGTTGGATTCTTGCTAAACTGTCATGCACCCACTCCGGTCCCGGCCTGTTTTTGACGTCAGTTGAAGCGCACAAGAGTGTGCGCGCCGCCCGATCCGCGGGGTAATTTCAAGCGCATGCTGTTGGCACTATACGGGAAATGGTACCTGAATTGAGCGATCAGCACGCGCCATTCGTACCTTTGCAGACCAGGCGATCCTCTTGGTCGATTTGGCTAAAATTCTTTCTGTCACTTTTTTGCCAGCACAAATACTCTTCCAAAGTATCTCCGGAGAATGATTATGCTCAGAACCCCAACCCAACTGTTTTTACGGGCAACAACCACCTTCGCTGGGCTGCTATTCCTTCTGGCACCTGCTCCAACTTTGGCATCCACACATTGTGGCAGCTTGAAAGGCTGTGAACGGAAGTTCTGCGAGATAGAAACACAGCTTGATATCGCCCAAGAAATGGGCAACAAGCACAAAGAAGAGGGACTACGAAGGGCGTTGAAAGGAGCCAGGGAGCATTGTACCGACCAGGCTCTAAGGGAAGATGTGGTCGAAGATATAGAAGACGCGAAAGAAGACATTATGGATTATAAGGCTGACCTCAAAGAGGCCGAGAAAGACGGAGAAACGGATAAAATCCGTAAGTACCAAGACAAAATTGAGGACGAGAACCGCAAAATAAAACGCCTGGAAGACAGGCTGTCTGATTCGGACCAAGGATAGCCAGTATCCCGTCGGGAGCAGCCAGAAACCGTGCAAGAGCATCGTCGAGTGTTGATATGAGCGATTCAACTGAAGCAGTCGATAACCTGGCGAAGCCCGGGCAACAGGTCATTCGACCTTGGCTACTCTTTGGCCTGTTAGTCTCGCTGATTGTTCTTCTCACTGTTCGTGATGACCTGCGACACAGCGCAGCCGAAAGCAGCGAAAACGCAGTACATTACCTCGCCTTCGATATGTTGGGCTGGTCACCGAGAGATCTGTTTGTCTGGCGTTTGAGCTTGGCAGGGCTGTCGGATAGCCCTTTGGCGCAGCGATGGACCAGTGCCGTTGAGCGTGCGAGTGAGCAACCTCTATTAATTGGCGACAAGTACCGCACATCCAAAGTCTTTACAGATGATCAGGTTGAGGCCCACGTTTATCAGGTGGTACTTGAGCGGGGAGAAAAACTGCTCTGGCAACTCTCTCGCCTGGATACTTCCGGGAGTCGGCTTTATGCCAGCCTGGAGCGCCGCGAAAGTGCTGGACAAGGCTGGTCAACCCTCGCAAAGCTGAACACAAAAGGTGTAGTCAGGAGCTGGATTGCGCCCCAACCGGGCACCTACCGCATTGTGCTCCAACCGGAGCTATTCGCCAGGATAAAGTATTCGCTGGCTATCGCCTTTGGTGGTTCATTACCGTTCCCCGTAGATGCCGCATCGCAGCGAGATATCGGCAGCAGCTTTGGTGCATCCCGCGATAACGGAGCCCGAGAGCATCACGGCGTGGATATCTTTGCGAAAAGGGGAACACCGGTCAGAGCGGTCATTGATGGCCGTGTTCGAACGGGCACAGGTGGCATTGGCGGCAACCACGTGTGGCTATCGGGCGGTATGCCGGGAATCAGCAGTGCGAGCTACTACTATGCTCACCTGGATTCATTCGCGATTGAATCCGGCGATGCCGTTAAAAAAGGCGAGATACTCGGATACGTGGGCAACACCGGTAACGCCAGAACCACGCCACCTCATCTCCACTTTGGGATCTACTCAGGCGGCCCGATTGATCCGGCACCGTTTCTGAAACCGGAGCCGGTACTG
>JBQCZX010000114.1:0-13022 GCA_052089485.1 Marinobacter sp.
GCTGGGTGAAGGCCACCCCCGCCTTTGATAAACAGCTATGTGAGCTAATGAAGGTGGAACCGCTGGCATTTGATGGCGAAAGCGATTCCATTTTTCAGGAATATACCGAGTCCGGGGAAGCACACATGGAGTACGTAAACGATCACGGCGTTTTCGACGACGTGCCCCACGAATTTATTGTTACTGGCGTAAAAGCCGCCTACCCACACCTGTTTTCAGAACAAGGCGAGCCCGAATTCATTGACGGAAGCCTGACGCAAGATGTTTCCCAAGGCTGATACGAAAAAAGGCATTCGCCTGTAGAGCAAATGCCGCGTTCAGAATACAGCCGGGGCTTGCACCCCGGTTTTTTATTGCCTTGCCAGTGCCTTTACTCCACCGAGCTGCGAATCAAGTAATCAAACGCACTGAGGGCCGCTTTCGAACCCTCGCCCATGGAGATCACAATCTGCTTGTAAGGCACCGTAGTGGCATCCCCGGCGGCAAACACACCAGGAATAGAGGTCTCTGCGCGGTCGTTAACGATAATTTCACCATGCTGGCTCAGCTCAATATCCCCTTTCAACCATTCGGTGTTAGGCAATAGACCGATCTGCACGAATACGCCCTCCAGAGCCACGTGGTGACTCTCGCCAGTGTTGCGGTCGGTATAATTCAGCCCGCTCACCCGGCCATTTTCCCCAAGGATCTCGGTGGTCTGGCCCGAGGTGATAATGTCCACGTTGTTCAGGCTGCGCAGCTTTTTTTGCAGAACATCGTCGGCCCGCATTTCGGCACCAAACTCAATCAGGGTTACGTGGCCCACAATACCCGCCAGATCAATAGCCGCTTCCACGCCGGAGTTACCGCCACCAATCACTGCCACATGCTTGCCTTTAAACAGCGGACCGTCACAGTGCGGGCAGTAAGCCACGCCCTTGTTGCGGTATTCGGCTTCCCCCGGAACACCCAGCGGGCGCCAACGAGCACCGGTAGACAACACCACTGAGCGGGCCTTCAGGGAGGCGCCATTGGCCAGGCGAATCTCGTGTGGCATGCCGCGATTGGTCGCCGGAATCAGCTTTTCGGCTATCTGCATGTTCATGATATCTACATCGTATTCCTTAACGTGTTGCTCCATGGCAGCAACCAGCTTCGGGCCTTCGGTGTAGGGCACGGAAATCAGGTTTTCGATACCCATGGTGTCCGCCACCTGGCCACCAAAACGCTCGGCGGCGATACCCGTGGAGATACCCTTACGCGCCGCATAAATAGCCGCTGCGGAGCCTGCCGGGCCACCGCCAATCACCAACACCTCAAAGGTGTCTTTCTGGTTGATCTTTTCGGCTTCTTTCTCATCTGACTTTGTATCCAGCCGGGCAACAATCTCTTCCAGAGTCATTCGGCCCTGGCCCCAGGACTCACCGTTCAGGTAAACGCTGGGTACCGCCATCACTTCGCGTTTTTCCACTTCGTCCTGAAATAACGCGCCATCAATGGCCGTGTGACGCACCCCGGGGTTGAGAACGCTCATCAGGTTCAGGGCCTGAACCACGTCCGGGCAGTTCTGGCATGACAGGGAAAAATAGGTTTCAAACTCGAAATCACCCTCCAGCTGCTGGATCTGCTCGATGACATCCTGCGACGCCTTCGATGGGTGGCCGCCTACTTGCAGAAGGGCCAGCACCAGCGAGGTAAACTCGTGACCCATGGGAATGCCCGCGAAGCGAACGCCCATGTCACTACCCACGCGATTTATGGCGAAAGACGGACGACGTACATCCTCAGACTCTTCCGTGCGCAAGCTGATTTTGTCAGACATCGGCTCGAGCTCTTCCAGAAGCTCTCTCAGCTCCCTGGATTTATCGCCATCGTCATAGGCGGCAACCAGCTCAATCGGCTGCTGTAGCTTTTCCATGTAGGCTTGAAGTTGCTGCTTGATATTGGCATCCAACATGTTTCGTTTCCCCTTCAGGTTCTTTAAACGGATCTTTGAATCTTCAATCCGGAATGATCGTTGATTTGACTATGGATTAACGATACGGGCTGGCAACAAAATGCTCAAATTAATTGCAGCAAACCGATTGATAGGGAACTGCTATCAACGTGCCCGGTAAATGGCCAAATAGCGCATACCCATACACTCCTGACACCGGTACCATGGGGCAAGACGCTGTGGCGTTTCCCTTTGCACTCAGGACAAGCAGCACATGTTTCCAGACCGCTTTCATACTATCCAGAACGGATGCGTGCATATTTCCGCATCCCAGGCCAGCCAGTTCGCCAAGGAGGTGGCCGGCGATTTCAACCCGATTCACGATCCGGATGCCCGGCGCTTCTGTGTTCCCGGTGATCTGCTTTTTGCCGTCGTGGTGTCGCGCTTCGGGCTTTCCCGGCATATGACCTTCCAGTTCCGCGCCCTGCTGGGTGACGGCGTACCTCTGGAGTTTCGCGAAAGCGGTGATGAAACCATCGAAGTGTGCGACCAAAATGGCAAGGTGTACCTTGAGGTTACCCGCAGTGGCGAGAGAACCCACGATAAGCAGGTTGTTGAAGAATTTATCCGCTGCTACGTGGCCGCCTCTGGCAAGAACTTCCCCCACACCCTGAAGCCATTAATGGAATCCAAGGGTGTGATGTTCAACCCGGATCGCCCCATGGTGATGTATGCGAGCATGAGTGTGACCCTCGACAGGCTGGATGCAGCCTCGCCGGAGATGGATTTACATAGTGCCGACCTGGAAGCAACGGGCAAGCGCGGTAATGTCACGCTGGATTACCGCCTGATTTCTGACGGCAAAGCCGTGGGCGAAGTGGCAAAACATTTGGTACTGGGTGGGCTGAGACCTTATTGCCCAGACGCCATGGCTGGCGTAATTGAAGAGTTCTATCGCCTCAAGGCCCGCGGCTCGCAATACGGAGCCGGTACCGCAGAGTCGTAAACCACGAACACAAAAAAACCCCGGAAATCCGGGTTTTTTTGATCGTGACAGGCCCTCTGCGGGCCTGTTACCAAAGACGTCTTAGATCTTGCCCACCAGATCCAGTGAAGGAGACAGTGTCTCTTCGCCTTCTTTCCACTTGGCCGGGCATACTTCGCCTGGGTGCTTGCGCACGTACTGAGCGGCTTTCACCTTACGCATCAGATCGTCTGCATCACGGCCAATGCCTTCGGCAGTAATTTCCATCGCCTGAATGATGCCATCCGGATCGATCAGGAAGGTAGCACGGTCTGCAAGGCCCTGGCCTTCGCGCATCACACCAAAGTTGTTGGTAATGCTGCCGTTCTGGTCGCCAACCATGAAATAGCTGATCTTGCCAATGGTCTCGGAGCTATCGTGCCACGCCTTGTGGGTGAAGTGCGTGTCGGTAGACACAGAGAACACTTCCACGTCCATCTTCTGCAGCTCTTCGTAGTGATCTGCAACATCACCCAATTCGGTCGGGCAAACAAACGTAAAGTCTGCAGGGTAGAAGAAAAAGATCGACCACTTACCTTTTACGTCGGCTTCAGAAATATCGACAAACTCACCTTGCTTGAAGGCAGTTGCGTTAAACGGTTTAATTTCACTATTGATCACGCCCATGGAAAACTCCTGTTGGTTCGTTTGCGTGTTGATGAATCTACGGGTAATACTCTAGCCAAAAGGCCAGCTTCGGGAAAATTGATTATATCCAACCTCACGATAGCTGATACCTATTGAGCATTTACCTACCACGGCCCTACAACATAGCCGAGCTGTTCCGGAAGCCAAAGCGCGATTCCCGGTATCAGCATAACCAAAAGCAGGCTGACACTCATCGCGGCAATGAAAACCAGCGCCCAGCCAATGGTATGCTCCAGGCGAATATTAGCAATACGTGTTGTAACCATCAGGTTGACCGCCACCGGCGGTGTAAACTGGCCGATGGCAATATTTATGGCCAGCAAAATGCCAAACCATACCGGATTCCAGCCGAAATGGTTCATCAACGGCAATACAATGGGGATGAGAATCAGATAAATCGAAATCGCATCCAGCAGCATGCCGGCAATTAACACCAGCACCATCACCAGGCCCAGCAGCACCCAACCATTGTCAGACAGAGACAACAGCGCATTAGCCAGGTGCTGGAACGTGCCAAGTGTGGTGCCCGCCCAGGCGAAAATACCCGCCAGCGCAATAATCAGCATGACGACGCCCGAGGTCACCGCTGCATCCGTCATCAGCTCGAACAGACTGCGCAGCGTCAGGTTGCGGTACACCAGGCAGCCCACGATCACACCATAGGCCACGGCCACCACAGCAGCCTCGGTAGGGGTGAAAAGCCCGGAGCGCAGGCCACCCAGAATAATGATTGGCGCAAACAATGCCGGCAATGCGGCCTTGAAGCTGGGCCAGAACGGCGGACGTTCCGAGGTTTCCGGGCTCTCCCAGCCATACTTGCGAGCCAGATACAGCGCTGGCACCAACAAAGACAAGCCCGCCAGAATGCCGGGGAACAAACCTGCGGCGAACAACGCCCGCAAATCTACACCTGGCACCACAATGGAATACAGTATCAGCGCGATGGAAGGCGGAATCAAAATAGCAGTAGACGACGAGGCCGCAATCAACGCGGCAGAAAAAGGCTGCGGGTAACCAGCCTTGCGCATACTGGGCAGCATCACCATGGCCACGGCCGCCGCATCTGCTGGCCCCGAACCACTCATTCCGCCCATAATCAGGCATACCAGAACCGCTACAACCGTTAAACTGCCGTGCCGTGGCCCGATAATCGCCTGGGCAAAGCGCACCAAACTGGCCGCTACGCCAGCGCGTTCAAAAATAAGACCGGTGAGAATGAACAGTGGAATTGCGATTAGCGGATATTTCGCCACACTGTTGTAGGTATTGGTACCAAAGGTCGCAAGCATGTCTGGCGACAAGCCGGCGAGAATACCCACCAACCCCCCGAATCCAAGAGCAATAGCCACAGGCACGCCCAGCAGCAACGCCAGCAAAAAGCCGCCGATCATCAACAGATCAGGATTCACGGATGACCTCCTCGCTAGCCTTACCGCGCAAACGGTCGATAAGGTTTTGAGTCATCCGGATAATAATCGCCGCCGACATCACTGGCAGCCACATGACATAAATCCAGTTTGGTAATCCCAGCCCTGGCGATAGCGACTCCCAACTATACTCTTGCCACGCAAACACACAGCCATACCAGGTAGTCACACCCAAAACCGCCACACCCACCAACCACTGTAAAACAAACACAGTTTTCAGAGCAGGCGCCGGCAGGTAGTGCTCGATCAATTCAATGCGGATATGCTGATTATTGCGGGCTGCCACAGCCGCACCCGCGAAAGTAAGCACCACCAGCAAAAACACGGAAAGCTCTTCGGTGAATGCAAAGGAGGCATCGGTGGTATAGCGCACAATTACGTTGCCCAGGCTGATCACACAAATTGCGATCAAAGCCAGGGAGGCCAGCCAGGCTTCTGGCCGGGACTTCGGGGGTCGGGAGGACATGAATACTCCGGTTCAGGCGTCTGCACCCGCCAGAACCGGCGGGTGCTGGGGCAGAAGAGTGTTACTGCTTACGGTTGGCAACGGCGGATTGAGCCTGTTTAACCAGATCTTCACCAATGCGTGGCGCCCACTTCTCATAAACAGACTGAGTCGCTTCCACAAACGCGTCGTGCTGCGCCTGGGTTAATTCAGTGACTGTTACACCACGATCTTTGATGGCTTTCAGCGTGTCCGGTAGCTCGGCACGGGACTTTTCAATCTCCCACTTGCCTGCATCCACAGCTGCCTTTTTCAGCAGTGCCTGATCCTCTGCATTAAACTGGCTCCACACACGGTTACTGATCGCAAACACCAGCGGGTCGGCCATGTAATGCCACAGTGTCAGATGTTCCTGCCCCACCTGGTCAATGCGTGCCACATCAAACACCGACAGTGGGTTTTCCTGGCCATCGACCGCGCCCGTGGTCAGCGCTGGTTTGGCATCGGCCCAACTCATTTGTGTGGGGTTAGCGCCCAATTCGCTGAAGGTATCCTGGAACAACGGCGAGCCGACAACCCGAACTTTCAGGCCTTCCAGGTCCTCAGGCTCACTGATTGCGTGCTTGGAGTTGGACAACTCACGAAAACCATTTTCGCCCCAGGCCAGGGGTGTCACGCCACGCTTTTTAATGGCTTTGAACACGGCCTTGCCCGCTTCACCCTGGGTAATTGCATCAATGGCCGCGTTATCCGGCATCAGAAATGGCAGAGAGAAAAGGTTCAACTCCGGAACCTGGGGCGACCAGTTGATGGTCGACCCCACAGCCATATCAATCAGCCCTGAGCGCATGGCAGAAAACTCTTTGGTCTGATCGCCGGAAACCAGCTGGGAGTTGCTGTAAATCTTCATGTTTATTCGCCCTTCAGAGCGCTCTTCTACCAGTTCTACCCACTTATCTGCTGCCTGGCCCCAAGGGAATGCCGACGGCAGTACGGTAGATACCGTGTACTCATCTTTATATTGAGCGTTAGCCGCAGAACTAATCAGAAGCGCAGCCACAGCCGCGGCGATCAACGAGCGGGGTTTCAACATGTTGTCTTCCTTTTTTATTAGTGAGGGAGAATCGACGACGAGGCAACACACGCCGTGGCAATGGGGATTATAGGAGGGGGTGTTGCCGCGACGCAAAACAAAACAACGGTCGTGTGCCAGACAGGCTTCAGCTTTTAGGCTCCTGAGCTCTCACGGGACGCCAGCCAACGGCCAAAATCTGGTAACGCAAGCGGCTTGGCGTAAAGGTATCCCTGGGCCAGATCACAACCATGAACCCGAAGAAACTGTTCATCTCCCAGCGTTTCCACGCCTTCTGCCACTACCGTCATGCCCAACTCATGAGCCATGTTGATGGTTGAGCGAACAATCACCTGATTACCGGGCGACTGCTGAATATTCGACACAAACGATCGATCAATCTTAAGTACTGAAGCGCGCAGGTTTTGGAGATAAGCCAGGGAAGAATAGCCGGTGCCGAAATCATCAATGGCAAGCGTGGCGCCGCTATCCACCAACTCGCTGACCAGTGTCAGGGCCCGGTCTTCATTGCCCAGTAACGCGGTTTCTGTTATTTCACACTCTATAACGAAATAGCCGCTGCTTGAATCCAACAGGTCTTTGAGCCCGGCAATGAAGTTACGATCCTGAAACAGCCGCGCTGACAAATTCAGCGCCATGTGTCGCGGCCAGCCTTTTTTCTTCCACTCAGCCTCCTGGGCAAGAATCGTCTCTACTACCCAGCGCGTCAGCGGCACGATCTGGCGAGAGTTTTCAGCCACTTCAATAAGCTGAGTCACAGGGACGACCTCCCCGGCATTTTGTGGCCAGCGCAGGAGAGCCTCGCAGCCTGTTGGCGCCAGGGTGCTGAGCTCCAGTTTGGGCTGATACACCAGTTGGAAAGCATTATTATTGATGTGTGTGCGGATGGCTGGCACCAGCTCAAGCCTACGCATAGCGGCCTGACTATCGCGCTCGCGGTAGCACCTGAGGGCGACCCCCTCCTGTTTGCCCAGGCGCATGGCATCGGTTGCCTGACGCAGCAGAGTTTCAGCCTGTGTAGCCGGGCTGCTTTGGCGAGATTGATCGGCCGTATTGTCATAGCTGCCATACTCCGACGCGCCGGATGTTGCGGAAATCTGCAACGGAATATCTTCGGTAACCGTCAAGGTAAGTGGGCTTTCGATGTCTTCCAGTAGCTGTTCACAGAACTGACTGCCCCCCGCCGAAAAACGCAGGCCGGGCAGCCAAACTGCAAACCCGTCGCCTCCAATGCGCGCACATTGGCCAAGGTTACCCACATACACCGCAATACGCTGTGCAATGGTTTTGAGTAGTTGATCGCCCGCTGTATGGCCGTATGCGTCGTTTACTTCTTTGAAGTAATCAATGTCCAGGCAGATAAGACAGCCAAACCGGTGCCGCTCCAGAGTTTCATCAACCCGGTCAAAAAAGGCAGAACGGTTGAGCAAACCTGTAAGGCCATCGTAGGTCGCGCGGTATTCAAGTTCCTGCTCCCTGGCAACGCGCTCGCTCAAGTCGCGGAGCACCACGGTAAAGATAGCATCAACAGACGTGGCCACACGGCTGACCGTAGCCTGTACCGGTATGTGCTGGCCGCCCCGCGTAACAACATGAGTATCAAACGGTGTGCTTGGCATCCCCACCAAACCGTGCCGGGCATCCGGTAAGTAGTCGCTCAGCTGTGAGTTCTCCATATCACTTGCGGAACGGTCGCAAAGGGTTTGTATTGACTGGTTGGCTTTGGTTATCACTCCCTCCCGGTTCACACACAGAATATAGTCGTTAGTGGTGGCCACAATGCGATCAAGCAGTGCTTCGTTATCCCGGAGGCTAACCTGCAGCCAGAGTCGATCCAGGGTAGCGCTATCTAGCCGGGCCAGGTTGATGGCCATGTACACCAGTACACTCAAAAAAAGGGGTTTGAAAACATCAAGAATCAGATGAACCTGGAAATAAACCAGAATAAACGCACCCAGCCAGACAGCAATAATCAGGCCCAAAACCTGCAGGCCGCGATGCCAACCGCAACGACTGAAAACCACAGTGGCACCAAGCCAAAAAAGCGCGAAAATTACAAACCCTGCAAAGGGGGAGGCGGCGTACAGACCACCATTACGCAGAGTTTGGGCTCCCAGAGCCTGTACAACTGCTCCGGGAAGCACATGATGGATAGGGGTGGCTAAATTGTCGCCTAGCTCAATAGCGGTGGAGCCAATAATAACGTCACGACCACGCAAGAGTCGCTGCGGCACCCTTCCCTCAAGAAGATCTGTAACACTGAGGTAGTGAAAGGAATCCGGAGAAATAGTGTAGTCAATCCAAGTGCCTGTGTCCGCCTGCCCGGCCAGCGCATTCCAGGCGCCTCGGTAAAAATTGTCCTGCCAGCGAAAACCAATAGAGAGAGAGCGTACCAGGCCATCATTTGCCGGGTACATATTAACAGAGACCAGCTCAACGCTCTCTGTCAGACCCTGCAAAGGGCGCCGGATCATCAGAGCTGAATCTGTTTGACTAAGACGTTGAACGAAAACCGGGAGAAATACTGGCATTGTGTCAGCCACCGAACGGATGGCTTCTTCCAGTTCTGCGTCGCCACCAAGGCTTGATGCCGCACTAAAATCAACATCAATCATCAAGGAGCGAATATCGGCTTCGCCAAGTGCGCGGATTGCAGTTGCATATACACTTCTCGGCCAAGGCCACTGCCCTATTGATTCAATACTTTCAGAATCGATTTCAAGAATCACCAGGTTACTGGGCTGGGGCTTTACCAGTAAGCCAATAATCCGGTCACGGAGCCCCGTTTCCGGGCGCTCCAGCAAACCAGACCAGAGCAGGAGTGTAAAAACGACAACGGCCAGCAAGGCAGAAATAAAAACCTTACTGGCCGGGCCTGATTTAAGACAACGATCTGTTTTAGCAAACATACTCGTTAGTCATCATCGTCATCGTCATCATCATCGTCATAATCATCATCGTCGTGATCATGGCCATGCCCATGCCCATGCCCGTGCCCGTGCCCGTGCCCGTGCCCGGGGCCATTATGACCATTGTCATGACCGCCAGTGGAGCCATCGCCACCTGAGCCAGGCCCTATATCGTTATCGGCGGCATCGTCATCGGCTGCGCTGTTCGAATCCTGATCGACACCTGCCTCATCGGAAGCGATAACAGCCTGCTCGGAGGCGACCTCTGTCATTGCCTCCAAGGCACTTTCAAATCCACTTTGCGTCTCATCCATCGCCGGCTGAAAACTGCCGCCTTGCGAACCTGCCTGGGTAGTCGCTTTTTTAGGTGCCTGCTTGAACGTTTTAATGCCAGCTTGCTCCGCGCCTATACCTGCAATATCGCCAGGCTCGAGCATCTGAGTGTTGCCACTGGCAATATCGAGCACTTCCAGGGAGCCCTCGGTGAGAGTCACCATAGAGGACGACTGGGTAGACACAATAACGAAGCGAGTACCTTTTACCGTTGACACCAGAAACGGCGTCTCCACGCTGAACTGATCCGGCTGACGCTCTATTCGATAAAACACCGTACCGAACCACTGTTTGACCCTGGTAATCAGGCCATCAGGTTCTGCGGAGTTTGGCTGCAAAGTGACGTGGGAATCACTCTTTAGTTCAAATTCAGAACCTGCCTGCACCAACAACCCGTGACTGCCGGCCAGGGTTTGAAACTGAACAGGCGCTGATATAGACATACCTTTCTCGGCAATTTCCCACGCCTTGTCTGTGCCGGTACGAAACTGCACCGTACCGGATACCTCCTCAACGCGAATCTGCTCTGCAGCTATCAAGGTCGATGCCATCAACAGTGCAGAGAAGCCAATTAAAAAACGATAAACGCTGTTGATAGTAAAGCCACGCGATACGTGCATTATTTATCCTCGATTCTTCATTAATTGTACTTTTCGGAAAACCCTTTTCCTTTTTTTGCTGTTTAAAAACAATTTTTTACAACGTCCAGTGTACGAAAGCGCTAACCTCGCCTCATGTTAAACTGAATGGCGATTAACACTGTGCGTATAAACGTAATGAATTGTTTTATTTTATTACTCACGCTTACTCTGCCCGCTGTTTGCTCATCAGCACCCGAGCGGGCGATAGGTGCGGTGGTTTTCGAGGGCGTGTCTGCTTTTGGCGCCAAACAGTTGCTCTCTCTGTACGCCAGCAGCCTCGGTAAAGCTTCGGATACAGCGCAGAAAACACGGTTGCGTACACGAACACGAGACTACTACATTAACCAAGGTTATCTCCCCCCGGGGGTTAGTATTGCAACACTCCCAAACAACAAAAATATTCTTGTTGTGCACGTTGAGGAGCCTCGGATTGACGACATTCAGATCACCGGAGGGAGCGCCAAAGAAAGAGCATCCATACGTGAACGATTAGAACCTTTGCGGGAACGGTCGCCGATTTCAAAAACAGACGTTGAGCGCTTTTCCCGAGCCCTTGAACTAGCGGTGGGAGTAGGCCTGAAAGCAAGCCTTGAAGAAACATCTCCCGGCCGCCACCAGCTAATTTTTACCATTGCCCCACAGGTTCGAGGAGAACTCACATACAGTGCCGAAGGTGGCCAGCGCCTCGGGCAGCATATGGTCGGCGCCAGCGTAAGCGTTTATGGCCCGGGAGCAGGCCTTCGGGAAGTTTACGTTTCAGGCATACACACCATCGAATCAGCGGGCTACCGCAGTATTGGCACGGGGCTTTCTTTGTACATGTCCGATCGCAATACGTTTTATGCAGATATCAGCTCGTCCCGGGCTGTGCCGCAGGATGACGCAGTCAGCCCGAGCAAGGTATATCGACGCCTATGGTCAAGGCTTAAGTGGCGCCATGACCTGTTAGACTCGGGCACTTTCTCCTTAGCGGTTGATGGCAGTGTGACCCTGCGTGACTATACCCGGGACCGAAGCGACGAAACCGAAATTGATGAACAATTGCGCATGGCGAGTGCGGGTGCTCTGGCGTATGTAAAGGGTAAGGACAGCACCTCCCGATTTGACTTTTCCGGTCGCACGGGCATAGATGCCATGGGCGCAAGGCGCAGCGGAACCCGGGCCAACGATACCATCGACCTGGCGTTTCAGTTGGTCGGCGCCCGCTACACGCTCTGGCACTGGCTGCCCGCCGACTTTTCCCTGAAACTGGATATCGCGGGCCAATACTCTGGTGACAACCTGCCCTACTCTCAGCGCTTTTCCCTGGGTGGCAGCCGATATGCCCGCGCCTATGAGCCGGGTGAGTTCAGCGGCGATTCCGGAATTGGCACAAAGCTCGAACTACGCCGCGGGTTTAATAGTAATACAGTGGTTCCGGAGGCACGCTGGGTGCCGTACATCTATTACGGTATTGCACGCGCCCGCGAAAACCAAACGGATGACAGCGCTTCAGCGGCGGCCTCCGGCGTTGGGCTAAGGATGCTTACCCGAACGGTCTCGGGGTATATTGAATTGGGGAAACCATTAACTGCAGAATCTGAGTACAGACATAAAAGCCCCCGGCTGACGGGGCGGCTGACTGCCTATTTCTGACCACACTTCAAATTACCGCTATATTACGGCTTTGTTTTTTTGTTCCAACACTGCCAAAACGGTCTACACTAATAAGCATATAGCGCCGGCAAAGAAACTTAATGATCATGGAAAATAACGGGCACGGAGAACCCAGCAACACCTCGAGAGATGACAGCGCTGCGCCCAAAGCGCCACTGATCGAAGCAGTGAGCATTCGCAGCATGTCGCTGATTACACTCTCAAGCATCGCCACTCTCTTTTTTATTGACTGGGCCCAAGCTGTGCTGCTTCCATTAATGGTTGCCGTATTGATCAGTTACGCCCTGGACCCTCTGGTCTCGACGCTTGACCACATCAAAATTCCCCGGCCCCTGGGTGCGGCCATCGTCCTGCTTTTACTGGTGGGCGCCATTGCAGGCGCGAGTATTCCTTTACAAACGGAAGCCATCGCCATACTCGATAAGGTTCCTGTAGCGGTCAGTAAATTTCAACGTAATGAGGCCAACTCTCCGAAGCAAGAAGAAAGCCTCATGGAAAAAGCGCAGACTGCGGCCAAACACATTGAGGAGTCAGCCGCAGAAGGGAAAAAAGACACCCAGCCAGAGCAGCAGGGGATAACGCCTGTTCGGGTGATCGAGAAGCCAACAGACGTTCAGGACTATGCACTCAAAAGCGCGCCTACCCTGTTAGTTCTTGTTTCCCAGTTATTCTCCGTCTTGCTTCTGGTGTTTTTCATACTGGCAGTGGGGCCACTTTACAAGCGCAAGGTCGTTAAAATCTCCGGCCCCTCGTTCGGGCGAATGCGCAAAGCAGCTCGAATTATGAACGAGTTTCACCATCAGGTTCGGCGCTTTTTGTTCGTGATGCTGCTTGGTGGCCTGTTTGTGGGCATACTGACCTGGCTGGCATTCATAACGCTGGGCGTGGAGCAAGCCTTGTTCTGGGGTGTGGTTGCAGGGGTTGCAAGTGC
>JBQCZX010000115.1:0-12476 GCA_052089485.1 Marinobacter sp.
TCATGCGCAAGCGCTTGCGCCAGGGCGCCAAGCTGATCGTGATTGATCCGCGCCGAATTGATGTGCTCAACACGCCCCACGGCGGCGAAGGCATTCACCTGCCTCTGCGCCCCGGCACCAATGTGGCCATTGTGAACGCGCTGGCCCACGTAATTGTGACCGAAGGGCTGGAAGATCAGGACTTCATCAATAGCCGCTGCGATACAGACGCCTATAACACTTGGCGCATGTTTATTGCTGAAGAGCGCAATTCCCCGGAAACCATGGAAGAAGTCACCGGCGTATCGGCCTTTAAAGTGCGCGAAGCCGCCCGGGTATACGCAGAAGCAGGCAACGGCGCTATCTACTACGGCCTGGGCGTAACCGAACACAGCCAAGGCTCCACCATGGTGATGGGCATTGCCAACCTGGCGCTGGCCACAGGCAATATTGGCCGTGAAGGTGGCGGTGTTAATCCATTGCGGGGCCAAAATAACGTGCAGGGCTCCTGCGATATGGGCTCCTTCCCCCACGAACTGCCGGGTTATCAGCATGTGAACGACCCAGCCGTGCGCGAGCGCTTCCAAGCGGTTTGGGGTGTGCCCATCGATAACGAACCGGGCCTGCGTATTCCCAACATGTTCGATGCCGCCATCGCAGGCACGTTCAAGGCGCTGTATGTGCAGGGCGAAGACATTGCCCAGTCAGACCCCAACACCCATCACGTAGAAGCGGCGCTGAAATCACTGGATTGCTTGATCGTGCAGGACATTTTTCTTAACGAAACCGCCAAGTACGCTCACGTGCTGCTGCCGGGTTCCACCTTTCTGGAGAAGAACGGTACCTTCACCAACGCCGAGCGCCGCATCAACCGCGTGCGCAAAGTGATGGAACCGGTTGCCGGCATGGAAGACTGGGAAGTAACCATGGCGCTGTCTAACGCCCTGGGCTACCCGATGAATTACAATCATCCATCGGAAATTATGGATGAAATTGCCCTGCTAACGCCCACGTTTACCGGCGTGAACTACGACAAGCTGGAACGGCTGGGCAGCATTCAGTGGCCTTGTAACGACGAAAATCCAGACGGCACACCCACCATGCACGAGGTCGATTTTCCCATCGGCAAGGGGCGGTTTGCGGTTACCGAATACCTGGCCACCGAAGAGCGCGCCAGCCGTCGTTTCCCGCTGCTGCTGACCACCGGGCGCATATTGTCCCAGTACAACGTAGGCGCCCAAACCCGCCGTACCGCCAACAGCGACTGGCATGAAGAAGACTTGCTGGAACTGCACCCCAGTGATGCAGAAATGCGTGGCGTAAAAGACGGCGATTGGCTTGGCATCAGCAGCCGCGTAGGCCATACCGTGCTGCGCGCGAAGCTAAGCACTCGCATGTTGCCGGGCGTGGTTTACACCACTTTCCACCACCCAGGCAGCGGCGCCAACGTAATCACCACCGACAACTCCGACTGGGCTACCAACTGCCCCGAATACAAGGTGACCGCCGTGCAGGTTGAAGTGGTTACTCAGCCGTCGGAATGGCAGCGCAACTTTGTGGACTTCGACAAGCGCCAGCAGGCGTTGTTGAAGCCCGCGATGGATAAGCAGGAGGGCCGCCATGAACCTGCACTCAAGTAATCAACGGACAGTTGCCGTGGCTGACTCGCCTGCTAACGCTTCACCCTCTCCGATGAGTGAGGTTTGGGTGAACGTTTGCGGTGGTATTGAAGGCGGCGCCAGGTCGCACGATTTGGTGGCAGAGGAAATCCCCGTAGCCATGGTCTACAACGGCGTGTCCCACGCGGTGATGATGGCTTCGCCCTGTGATCTGGAGGATCTTGCTCTGGGCTTCAGCATGAGCGAGGGTATTTTACAGCGGCCAGACCAGTTGTTCAGCGTTGAAATAAAGCCGGGTGAAGACGGCATAGAGCTGGACATGCACATTGCCGGCGACTGCTTTGCCCGCTTGCGGGAGCAGCGCCGCAATATGACGGGTCGAACCGGTTGCGGGCTCTGTGGTACGGAATCGCTGACCCACGTTGTGCGTGCTATTACGCCGGTTGCACCGAACTTGCTGCCGGCTGACGAGGCTGTTCAGGCCTCCCTGAAAAACCTGAAAAAACACCAACCGCTGCAACTGCAAACCGGCGCCACCCACGGGGCCGCCTGGTGTAACGGCAAAGGTGATATTGTCCAAGCTCGGGAAGATGTAGGCCGCCACAACGCACTGGATAAACTACTCGGCGCTCGCCTGCGTGAATTTGGCGGTCAAGCCTTTAGCGATGGCTTCGCGCTGATCTCCAGCCGCGCCAGCTTTGAGATGGTGCAAAAAAGTGCCAGCGTTGGGGTAGGCACGCTAGTAGCCGTATCTGCGCCCACCGCGTTAGCCATACGCGAGGCCCGCAAAAGCGGCATGAACCTTATCGGCTTTGCTCGCCCCGGCCGCCACGTTATCTACGCCCGGAGCGACGACATTGCGCAGGAGAAGCCATTGTGAGTGACCAGCAACTTAACAGCTTGATCAAAATGATCGACCAGATTATCGCCAACAACCTGCACCAAGGTAGCGACGACAAGGTAACCGAGGTGGCGGCTGATCACCTGCACAAATTTTGGGCCCGTAGCATGAAGCAGCAAATCATTGCCTACGCTCACCAAAGCCCGGCAGAACTGTCGGCATTAGCCCGGTTGACGATTGCCAAACTGGAGGCTGTACCGCAGTAAGCACCGCTCTGATTCGCCCGCTTTGCTAAACGAACACAAGCCTCAACCCGGGAAGTTCACGGAATGATCGCAGCGCTTACGTTTAAATAGGTTAGCTGGCCATTAATTGCCCGAACGGTTTGTATTTATAAAACAGCCGCTTATATTGTGTTCAGTCGATCCTAAAAGAGTGTTTTTCGGCATGAGCCAGTCGGTTGCCTATTACAACAAGCATGCACAGCAGTTCTTGGACGAAACGCTACACGTGGATATGTCTGCGCTGTACGATGTGTTTTTGCCACATTTACCCGAAAACGCCCACATTCTCGACGCAGGATGTGGCTCTGGCCGCGACGCCCGAGAGTTTCTTGCGCGCGACTATCGCGTTACTGCATTTGATGCTTCTGAAGAGCTAGCCGGCCTCGCATCCACCGCCATCGGTCACCCCATTGCCGTGCGTACGTTTGAGCATGTGAGTGAATACCAAGCTTATGATGGAATCTGGGCGTGCGCCAGTTTGCTCCACCTCCCCCAACAGCAAATACCCCAAGCACTCGCGACACTCTGGCAGGCACTAAAGCCTGGTGGCGTTTTATACGTGAGCTTTAAGTGTGGCGAAGGGCAGCGGGAACACAATGGCCGCCACTTTACTGATGCCACTGAAGCAAAGCTGGAACGCTGGGCAAATGCTTTGCAGCAGCTTGAGAAGGTAACGATCTGGGAAACTTCAGACCGCAGGCCTGGGCGTTATAAGCATTGGCTCAATGGCGTGATTCATAAAAGCCCGGCGCCGTCAGACAAGTTGATTACCGGTGATAAGCATCGGCATTTTTTGCCCCATCTCTGTGCCAGCATCAACAAATCTAGCGAAATTGATATGGCAGTGGCGTTTGTAAAAGCTACTGGCTTGAAGCTGTTGTTGCCCGATCTGCTCGGGGCGCTCAGTCGGGAGGAATTGCCGGCGCGGGTTCGTGTTCTGACCAGTGATTACATGGACATTACTGATCCAGAGGCATTGCGCAGCCTACTGCTCCTGCAAGAGCAGGGTGCCCAAGTACGAGTGTTTCAAAGCGCTGGCTCTAGTTTTCACCTCAAGGCCTATATTTTCACCTATGTTGGCCATGACGCATCTCGCCACGGCACGGCTTTTATTGGTTCCAGCAATATCAGTCGCCAAGCTTTACAAGATGGTTTGGAGTGGAATTACCGAGTTGATTACCCTAGCGATAACGGCTTCTTTGAAGCCCTAAGCCGCTTTGAAGAATTGTTCCGGCACGGCAGTACTGTGCCTTTATCCGATGGTTGGATTGATGAATACGAAGCCCGTCGGGTTTTGCCACCAAGCCCCACGGAGGCGGGCAGTCACGAAGTAGAAGAGCCGCCAACACCTACACCCGTGCAAGAGGCTGCTTTAGCCGCTCTTAAGAACACTCGGGTTGAGGGCTATAGCCGTGGCTTGGTAGTCCTAGCGACTGGCTTGGGTAAAACCTGGCTGTCAGCATTCGATGCGGCCCAAATGGGCGCGAGGCGTGTGCTATTTGTCGCGCACCGTGAAGAAATTCTCCATCAAGCTGCTGAAACTTTTATCCGCATTCGTCCAAAAAGCCGCGTGGGCTTTTACATGGGCAAACAGCGGGATATGGCAGTGGATGTGCTCTGTGCCTCGGTGCAAACGCTGGGCAAGAACGCGCACCTGGAGCGGTTTGCGCCGCAGCATTTTGATTACATAGTGGTGGATGAGTTTCACCATGCTGCAGCACCTACCTATCACCGCTTGCTGAGTTATTTTGCGCCCACTTTCATGCTGGGCTTAACCGCTACACCAGACAGGACAGATCGCTCGGACATTCTGTCCCTTTGCGATGACAATCTGGTTTACACCCATAACTTGTTTGAAGGTATCCGTAGTAAATTGCTGGCACCTTTTCACTATTATGGCATCTACGACGACAGCGTTGATTACGCGGAGATTCCTTGGCGCAACGGGAAGTTTGATCCGAATCAGCTAGCCCATAAATTGGCTACCTTGGGGCGCGCTCGCCATGCCGAACGCGTTTGGCAGGAGCATCGTCAACAGCGCACCTTGGCTTTCTGTGTGTCTATTAACCATGCGGATTTCATGGCTGAGCAGTTCCAAAAAAGAGGTCTTGCTGCCGCAGCAGTTCACGGGCGCTCACAGCTATCCCGAGGTGAAGCCCTAGAGCAGCTTAAATCCGGCGAACTGGCCATCCTTTTTTCAGTAGATCTGTTCAACGAGGGCGTGGACTTGCCGACCATTGATACGGTGATGCTGCTACGCCCCACCGAATCTAAGATCTTGTTTCTGCAGCAGCTTGGCCGAGGGCTGCGAAGGGCAGAAGGCAAAGACAAGTTGGTGGTGTTGGACTTTATTGGCAACCACCAAGGCTTTTTGCATAAGCCACAAGCGCTGATGGGCGCGGATATGAATCACCGGCAGTTAGCGCAATATGCGCGCAAGGCAGCTTCTCAGAAGCTGGACCTGCCCGATGGGTGTTTTATCAATTACGACCTGCAGCTGATTAATTTCTTGAAGTCGCTAGACGGCGAAGGCACCGAGAAAGACTACCGATTGCTGCGAGACACTCTTGGTCGCCGCCCGACGCTGACCGAGTTCTATCGGTTTGGTGCCAGCCTGAGCCAGATGCGTAAGCAGTTCGGCCATTGGTTTGCCCTCGTGGCGCACATGGAAGATTTAAGCGAGGCGGAATCCAAGCTTGTTGAACATCAAACGTCATTTCTTGCAGAGCTTGAAACTACGCGAATGAGCAAGTCTTTCAAAATGGTACTTCTTGAAGCGTTTCAAGAACTAAATGGGTGGCGTTATCCGCCGGAGCTATCGGCTTTGGCAAGCCAATCACTAAAGGTTCTACAGCGTCGGCGCACTCTTTTGGGAGAGGTGCCAGAAGCCTTGCGGGAGAGTCCAGATCAAAAAGCGTGGCAGGCGTATTGGCAAAGAAATCCGGTTAAGGCTTGGGTTGGCGGGAACACCAAGGCAGCCGGCTCTTTTAAAGTAGCTGATGGTCGTTTTGCCGCTGCCATTCCTCTGTCGAGTGACCGAATAGACACCTTCACAGCTTTGATTCAGGAACTGGTGGATTACCGGCTAGCTAGTTACGAAGCGCGGAGTAGCATACCGGCCTCTGATCAGATTGTATCTGTCCTGCCGAGTAATGAATCAGCAGGCACAGAGTTACCGTTTTTCCCCTCCTTAAAAATTGCCTGTGGTCACTTTCGCACTAGTTCCGCAGAGGTGGAAGAATACCGCCACCTTGGCGAAGGCTACGGCCAGTTGAAGCCCAGCCGCCACTTTATAGCTCAGGCATCGGGCGACTCGATGAATGGCAGTAAAAACCCAATTCACGATGGCGATTATTTATTATTGGAACAAATAGATCCAAGCAAAGCTGGCAGTATTACCGGTAAGACTTTGGCCATTGAGCGCATGGATGAAACTGGCGACACCCAGTATTTGCTTCGTGTAATCGAGAAAACCGCCCAAGGGCAGTATGTTCTGAAAGCCAAGAATCCAAGCTATGACGATATTCTGGTGACCGATGAGCTGAGCGAACAGTTTCGGACATTTGCGCGACTAGAGGCGGTGATCGACCCGCTAGAGTTGGCGGTTCGTCAAGGCTTTATGCGCGAGGACATTCCAGGCTTGTTTGGCGCAGCGTTCAATCCGGGTAACTGGCAGAGCGGGCATGTGTTTCTTGCTGATGCAAACGCTCATATTTTGTTGGTGACATTAAACAAACAGGGTAAGGCAGACAATCATCGTTACATAGATCATTGGATTGATGAGCAACATTTTCACTGGCAAACCCAAAACAGTACAACGCCGAATAACAAGCGCGGTAGAGAGCTAATTCATCACCAAGAACTGGGATTGAAGATTCACTTGTTCGTGCGGGAAAACAAGCTTCTGAATAGCAAAGCGGCACCGTTCACGTACTGCGGGCAAATGGATTATCAAAGCCATGAAGGCAGTAGCCCCATGAGCGTTATTTTGAAAAGAGCATAGGCACCGCTCCTCTCCATACATTTTAATGTATGAAAAGGCTTTACAGTACCAGCGTATAAATTCGGATGATGGCAAGAACCTACGAGGTAGCTCAACGGTGAGTCCCGTTCGTCCCAGAAAGATCTCTCGGATATGGCGATTGCCTTCTTGCCGTCACTAAAGCACCCGTGGTGAGTCTATCAATGCAACTTCATCCTAGGCTGCATCGCTCTGCTAATCTTATCCATAAACCAGATCACCCCAGTGCGCAAAAAGCCGTGCAGGGCCACTTGATGCATACGATACAACGACACGTAAAACAGCCGGGCCACTTTGCCTTCGATGTACATGCTGCGACCAGATAGGTTGCCCATCAGATTGCCTACGGTGGTGTAGTGGCTGAAGTTGATCAGCGAGCCGTAATCGCTGTAAACAAAGGGCACGGCGTCTTTGCCTTCCAGCCGGTTGCATAGAGTTTTAAACAGCGTGTCGGCCTGCTGGTGGGCTGCTTGGGCGCGGGGTGCCACAGGTCGGTCTGTATCCGGTTGTGGGCAGGCGGCGCAGTCGCCGAAGGCGAAAATGTTGGAATCGCGGGTCGTTTCCAAAGTTTGCTTTACAACCAGTTGGTTACCTCGGTTAGATTCCAGGCCGTCCAAGTCAGCGAGGAAGGCGGGGGCCTTAATGCCTGCTGCCCAAATAGTCATGTCTGAGGGTAGCTCTGTGCCGTCTTTCATGACCACAACGCCAGGGCGAATCTCGCTTACGGGTTGGCCGTTCAGCACGGTTACACGTTGGTTTCCGAGCTCTTTGGTAGCCGCTGCAGAGAGCCGGCTTGGCAGTGCCGGCAGAATCCGGTCGGCGGCTTCAATGACGCTAATGGTGACATCAGAGGCTTTCAGGTGGTTCATGCCGTACACCGGCAATTCTCGCGAAGCCAGTCGCAGCTCAGCAGCCAGCTCAACACCGGTGGCGCCTGCGCCTATAATGCTGATGTTCAATGCGTGCTCACGGTTTTGGCGGGCTTCGTGGTTTTTGCGCAAAAAAGCGTTGAGCATCAGGTTATGGAAGCGGCGGGCCTGCTTCAGGCTGTCTATGAACAGGCAGTTTTCTTGCGCGCCTGGGGTGCCGAAATCGTTGGCAGTACTGCCTACGGCGATAACCAAAGTGTCGTAGTGAAGATTGCGCTCGGGGACCACTTCTTGGCCGTCCTCATCGAGGAAAGGCGATATCACTAGGGTTTTGGTTTCTCGGTTAACATCGCTCATGCGCCCGAGTTGGAATTCATAGTGATGCTGGCGAGCGTGGGCCCGATAGTTTACTTCGTTGGAGTTGGCATCCAACGAGCCAGATGCAACCTCGTGCAGGAGGGGCTTCCACACATGGGTTAGCCCGGCATCAACGAGGGTGATGCGTGCTTTGCCCTTTTTACCGAGCTTCCTGCCTAGGCTGGTAACAAGTTCGAGACCGCCGGCACCGCCGCCGACTACTACAATGTGATGAAGATTATCCATGGCAATAAGACCTACAAGTAAAGAAAGCCAAGTGCTCTTTTAGAAAAACGCTTGGCTGTCGTCACTGGGGTCTGCTTACGCGGTAGGATACTGATGCTTCGGGAATAATACTAACGCGCACCGGCTGCCGGCACAATTGGTCGGAAGTCGTTCAGCCATTCGACTAACAGCAAGAGATAAACACGTATGAAAATAGCCGTTTACTGTGGTTCTCGCTCAGGCAATGAGCCGCTATACACTGAAAAGGCGAAAGAACTGGGCGAATTCTTTGGTAAAAACGGTATAGATTTAGTATTCGGCGGTGGGCATGTTGGCCTGATGGGCATCACTGCCGATGCGGTGCTCGCCAGTGGCGGCAAGGCTTATGGCGTTATTCCGGAGCACTTGGTCAACCGGGAGCTGGCGCACCCAGGTCTCACTGAGCAGTTTGTTGTTAAAGACATGCATGAACGCAAAGCGAAAATGGCCGAACTGGCCGATGGCTTTGTGGCCTTGCCCGGCGGAATTGGCACGCTGGAAGAGATTTTTGAGGTATGGACTTGGGCGCAGTTAGGCATGCATCGAAAGCCTTGTGCGTTTTATAACGTGAACGGATTTTATGATTCGTTGCTGCAAATGGTAGAAACCATGGTGGCTGCCGAGTTTGTTAGTCAGCAATACCTCGACATGATCGTGCTGGCGGACAATCCCACTGATCTGGTTGACCGCTTCCGAAACTACATCCCTCCCCGTGAGAAGTGGGTTTGAAGGCTTGGCGCGCCCAATATGTAACGGTTGTAACGGGCGCATCTCAAGTTATGGCAAATAGCTAATCTCGAGCGCCATTCCTATTCTTCTGCTAGGTTTCATGGAAGCCCGCAGCGCGCCAAGTGAGCGTTGTATGGAAAATAACAAAAACGCCGGCAGTTCCGGAGCTCAAGGAGTCGTTTATGGAACTGATGTATCAAGTGGAAGACAAGCCACCCCTGCCCATCTCCGTGTTGCTCGCGGCTCAGCATTTGCTAGCGGCTCTGGGAGCCATTATTGCCGTACCTTTGGTGGTTGGTGGCGTGTTGGGGTTACCCACCAAGGATATGGTGATCCTAGTGAATGCGGCGATGCTGGTGTCCGGCGTTGTAACGATTCTGCAGTGCAAGGGTGCGGGGCCGGTGGGCATTCGGTTGCCGTGCGTGATGGGCACCAGCTTTACCTTCGTGGGCGTATCCATTGCCATAGGGTTTGAGCATGGTGTGGCTGGTATTCTGGGCTCTGCGCTGGTGGCATCGCTGGTGATGATTGTTGGCAGCTTTTTCATGCCTTTTATCCGCAAGCTGTTTCCGCCGGTTGTCACTGGCACGGTTGTTACCTTGATTGGTCTTTCGCTGATCCCTGTAGCGGTCGACTGGCTGGCGGGCGGCCAAGTGGGGTCCGAGGGTTATGCCAAACCCACTAATCTGCTGATTGGGCTGCTGGTTCTGGCGCTGGTTATTGCTCTGTCACAGTGGGGGCGCGGCATTCTGGCGGCGGCTGCGGTGGTGATTGGTATAGTGGTTGGCTTTGTGGTGTGTATTGTGTTCGGGCTGGTGGATTTCAGTCCGGTTAAGGAGGCCGCTGTGGTGGCCTTGCCGAGCCCGTTGCACTTTGGCCTGAGCTTTCCCGTTAGCGGCATCATTGGTATGAGCGTCGCCTATCTGGTGACCATTATGGAATCCACCGGCGATTTTCTGGCGTTGTCCGACGCTACCCACCGCAAACTAACCGGCAAGAAGCTGTCCAGCGGCATTCTGTGTGATGGCCTGGGTTCCGCCCTGGCTTCCGTGTTTTCCACGACGCCTTTCTCATCCTTCTCACAGAACGTAGGCATAGTTGCGCTTTCCGGTGTGGCCAGCCGTCATGTTGTTGCCATTACCGGCGGTATGCTGATTCTGGCGGGCCTGTTCCCGGTACTGGGCGCCTTGGTGGTGGCTATTCCGCTGCCGGTTCTGGGTGGGGCGGGCCTGGTCATGTTTGCGATGATTATCTCGGCCGGCATCAGCATGTTGTCGCGGATTGAGTTCAACAAGCGCAACATGCTGATTATCGCGGTCAGCTTAGGCTCAGGTATGGCTGTAACCGTGCGCCCGGAACTGCTCAGCTACATGCCGGATTTTGTCAAGGTGGCTTTGGCATCCGGTATTACCACAGGCTCACTGGTGGCACTGATTCTGAGCGGCATTTTGCCCGGGCGTGAAGCCGTAGTGCTGGAGGATGAAACAGAGGCCTAAGCTATTTCGCGATCTATAGCTGGTGTCGACTGATCCGCTTCATCAGTCGGCTCCAGTCGATTGGCAGGCGTTTTTCCAGGTTCGCAAGCTGCGCGGCTCTCTGAGCAAAGTCAGCGGCGGTATCCACGCGCTGCACCAGGGCCTTCTGCATATACTTGGCAAATGATTTTCACCATCGGTCGAGCTGAAGGCCGTGCTGATTAAGATACTCCCCGTGCTCTTTCAGGTAGTCTTCAACCCAGATTGAGTAATCGTTTTTCTCATCTTCAAAAGGCACCGCTTTATAACGCCCCACTTCGATGGCGGTCTCGGCTTTACTCATAATCCACATGACAACTGTTCCTCCCGGAGCGAGACCGAGCACTAGGTTATAGCGAGGAAGATTATAAAGTTTGCCAATCTTGTGAACCGGTGCAGGTTGCTTCATACGTTCACGCAACGCCTCCGGGTCGGGAATATGGATCAGTCTGGCGTAAGACTGCTGTTCGGCAAGTGAGAACCAACTTATGTAAATATAATCAGGCATGGGCTCCAGTTGGGGGCCTCCACTCAACCCCGGACTTTTCCAACAACAGGTGGTGATTCCTCCCGGCCACCACCAGGCTCGCTCACCGGATGCTTCCAGTTCCAGAGATTTGATCCAGACATCGTAGTGCCGGGGTGTGGTAATCTTGAGTCGATACATCACCGGCTGATCCCATTCAGGTGTACCCGCGATGGAGCAGCCACTTAATAGGAAGCTCGTGCAGAGCACCGTCACAAGCACTACAAGTCTTCTAGTCATTTGAGTCCCCTGTTTGGATGGATACCCCGTACGCCATCGGGTGCGGGTTTGAATGGGAAAAGTGGCCCGGTAATCTGGTAGTGGGCAGAGTGATGAATGTAGCGTTGGCGCAGTACAGCCTCCTCCTGGATAGACAACTGCAGTGGTTGACCTTCGTTGATGTGATGGGTGATCCGGGTGGCGATGGGTTGGAGTTCGTCGGGCAGGGCATATTCTTCCAGCGCAGGGTTCAATTTTTTAAACGGCACACCCGCATCTTTCGCCAGCCGGTACATTTGCCGCAGGGCCACACGGGAATACTCGGCCTGTACGCGCCGATCCAGCCAGAGTCGGAATTGCAGTTCAACTTCCCCTTCTTTTAATTGCCGCCGGCGAGCTTCTTCTATTGTTAGTGTGCCATCTGGATTGTGCGGCCCCAGCCAGCCTTCGCTGGTTATCCGCTTACGGTCCATCAGAATTTTTGTGTATTCATAGCTGTCTCTGGGGTGGTAGCCTCGAAACTTGCGGGGCAGGGCCACCTGAATGTTTTCATGGAAGTTATCAGGGTAGCCACCACCTATGTCGGAGTGGGCGCCGGGCAACACCCACTCGTTAAAATGGCCCGGCAGGCTGCCATCCGGCCCTCGCAGACTGTTGAGGGAGAAGTTGTAACGCCATTCGTCCCGGGCGGTCAGGTGCACGGCCCGCTGAACCGCGTCGGCCGCGATATCCACGCGCACCTCACCATTGTTGGTATTGTGGGCGGAAAAATCGCCACCTAGCACGTCTACAACGGCGGCGACTGTATCAAACAGCCCCAGAAAACGAATGGTGACGGCGTTCGGCCAAGCAATGCCCTGCTTCTGAAACGCCTTGCCCAATGCACCGCTAACACCATCCCGTACCTCGTTCACAAAATGCCGGGCCGTAGCCGCGCCCCGACTGAAGCCGAAGACATCGAGAATCAGCTCATCCATTTGGGCTGTTAGCACATCGGAAAGATCAAACGACAACTGTTCCACTGCTAACTCTATCTTGGCAAGAATGCCACGTTCACCCGTACCGGTACCCATGGCCCAGGCATCGTCCTCTTTACCGGACTTGGTGCCAACGCCGGAGACGTAAGTACGAATTCGGTGATTCTCTACGGTGAGCGTGTCGGTGGAAAAAAGTTGATAGAGATCACGCAGCTTTGCCACATTGGTCTCTGCATTAAGATAGCTCCCCTCCATCAGTTGCGAGATTTCAGCACTA
>JBQCZX010000116.1:0-12325 GCA_052089485.1 Marinobacter sp.
AGCACGGCACTCATAATGCCGGGGTCGCGAGTTCGAATCTCGCCCTTGCTACCAGCATTCGAAAAAGGTCGCGATTCAGGTCGCGGCCTTTTTTATTTTCCGGGCAATGAAAATAACCAATGCCCAGCCTCTGCGGAGACGCACCATGAGAACCACCGGTGACAGGATCCGGCAAGCGGTTTCCTTCGAAGCGATCGGCCTGCTGATCTCTGTGCCTCTTGCGGCGTTTGTTTTTGGCTACTCCCTCGAAAAAACCGGTGTGCTCGGGCTCATTGGCGCAACCCTCGCAACCACGTGGAACTACATTTTCAATCTGGGCTTTGACCGCACACTCAAACGGCTAACGGGATCAACACGCAAATCCCTGAAACTTCGGTTTTTGCACGCCTTCAGTTTTGAACTGGGGCTATTGATGGCTTTTCTTCCGATTATTGCCTGGTGGATGGGTGTCGGCTTAGTAGAGGCGTTCTTCGTAGATGTGTCTTTCGCTCTGTTTTATCTCGTGTACGCCTTTATTTTCACCTGGTGTTACGACACGGTTTTCCCGGACACAGACGCCTCTGCCCTGCCCGATCAGTGAGCCGCCGCCCGGGACATCACATTAAGCACAAATACCCCCGACATAATCAGCACCATACCAACCATGCCCCAGGCATCCAGCTTTTGGCCAAACGCAAGCCAGCCAACTGCGGCCATCAAAACAATACCCAGCCCTGCCCAGATCGCATAAGCAACACCAACCGGAATAGTCCGTAAAGCCAGCGACAACAGATAAAACGCGGCACCGTAGCCCAGAATAACAATCACCGATGGTGCAAGCCGGGTAAATCCTTCACTTGCTTTCAACGCTGATGTCGCGACAACTTCCGCCACTATAGCTATTCCCAGCAAAACCCAGTTATTCATTCATCGCCCCTTTGATACTTCTCGATATTTGGTTGCCTTTACCCCTGCAGAGCGTCTTGCAGGGCGAGCATATTATGTTCTGGCATGGCACGATTGCATACCGTTATAAGCCTCACCAGAGCTATGTGGCATACTGAAACCCGAAACTAATAACATCGACGACCCATTAGTAAGGATATTTTCATGAAATTCGATACGCTCGCCCTTCACGCCGGCTTCAAAGGCGATCCAACCACCAAGGCGGCCACCGCGCCAATCTACCAAACCACGTCCTACACGTTTGACGACACCCAGCACGGTGCCGACCTGTTTGACCTGAAAGTTGCGGGCAATATTTACACCCGCATCACCAACCCGACCAACTCAGTGCTCGAAGAACGCATGACTGCACTTGAAGGCGGCGTAGGCGCGTTAGCCGTTGCCTCTGGCATGTCTGCCATAACCTATGCTCTGCAGACCATCTGCCGGGTTGGCAATAACATCGTTAGCACCAGCCAGGTGTATGGTGGCACCTACAACCTGTTCGCACACACGTTGCCCCACCAGGGTATCGAGTGCCGCATGACTCGCCACGATGACTACGACGCCATCGAAAATGCCATCGATGACCAGACCCGCGCCCTGTTCTGTGAGTCCATTGGCAACCCCGCAGGTAATGTCGTGGATATCGCACGCTGGGCCGAGATTGCCCATAAGCACGGCATTCCGTTGATCGTCGACAACACCGTTGCCACACCTTATCTGTGTCGCCCATTCGAGCATGGCGCAGATATTGTGGTTCACGCCTTGACCAAATACATTGGCGGCCACGGAACCACTCTGGCCGGCGCCGTGGTCGATTCTGGCAAGTTCGACTGGAAAGCCAGCGCGGAAAAATTCCCAATGATGTGTGAGCCAGACCCATCTTATCACGGCGTGGTTTACACAGAAGCTCTGGGCGCCGCTGCTTTTATCGGTCGCTGCCGCGTGGTGCCCCTGCGCAATACAGGCGCTGCGCTCTCGCCATTTAACTCGTTCCTGATTATGCAGGGCCTGGAAACGTTGGGGCTGCGCATGGAACGTCACTGCGAGAACTCCGAAAAGGTCGCGCAGTTTCTAGAAGATCACCCAGCCGTAGAGTGGGTGAACTATGCGGCGTTGGCTAACAGCCCGTACAAGGCCACCTGCGACAAAATCTGTGGCGGTAAGGCATCTGGTATCTTGAGCTTCGGCATCAAAGGCGGGCGTGAAGCAGGTGCCAAGTTCATTGATGCGCTGGAAATGATCTACCGCTTGGTGAACATTGGTGACGCAAAATCCCTAGCTTGCCACCCAGCAACCACCACCCACCGCCAGCTAAACGCGGAAGAGCTCGCAAACGCGGGCGTCAGTGAAGATCTGGTGCGGCTGTCTATCGGCATTGAGCACATAGACGATATATTAGCAGACGTTACTCAAGCTCTGGAAAAAGCTCAGGCCTGACAAGCCCCAACCGGGTACGACGAAAGTCGTGCCTGGGTATCCGCTTGAATACCCTTAAAGTACCCCTAAAATACCCCGTGAATGCCCTTATCTGCCTTGAAACTACCCCGCCAGCCGATTACCCTCTAAGGCTACCCAAGTTTTAACAAGAGTCCGGTTGCAATGAGTGAAAGCGCTAAACCCCGCGTCACCAGTGGTACCAAATTCCGCAACGAGCATGGTTTTTCGGCCATCAAGGATGGCGTGAAGCACTCTGCAAATCAGGAACCTGTGTCGACTGGGCGTAAACCCAAGTGGCTGAGGGCAAAAATGCCCGGCGGTGAACGCTTCGAAGCCGTACGCAAGAACGTCAGCGAGCACAAGGTGAGCACTGTATGCCAGGAATCTCATTGTCCTAACATTGGTGAATGCTGGACTGCGGGCACCGCGACCATCATGGTGCTTGGCTCTGTATGCACCCGCGCCTGCCGATTCTGTGCCGTCGATACCGGCAACCCTAACGGCTGGTTAGATACAGACGAGCCTGAGAACACGGCTAAATCGGTAGAACTCATGGGGCTGCGCTATATTGTATTGACCTCCGTAGACCGCGACGACCTGGGCGATGGCGGCGCTGCCCATTATGCCGCCTGCGTGTCGGCAATCAAGCAACGCACGCCCGAAGTGGCCGTGGAGGCGCTGACGCCAGACTTTGATGCCGTAATGGCTAATGTCGAAAAGGTAGTAGATTCCGGCCTTGAGGTTTTTGCACAGAACGTTGAAACCGTGGAACGTCTAACCCGCCGGGTTCGCGACCCCCGAGCAGGCTATCGGAAAACCCTCAGTGTGCTAGAGCATGCCAAGCTATATCGCCCGGACATAATCACCAAAACCAGTCTGATGCTGGGCCTGGGCGAGACTGAGGAAGAAATTCTTGCCACCATGGACGATCTCCGCGCCATTGGTGTGGATATTCTGACACTGGGTCAATACCTTCGCCCTACGCCGAACCACCTGCCTGTAGAGGAATATGTAACGCCGGAGGCGTTTAACAGGTACCGTGAGATTGGCCTTGAAAAGGGGTTTATGGAAGTGCCCTCGGGGCCCATGGTGCGTTCCAGTTACCGGGCAGACAGGGTATTCGATAAGAATAATCTAGGGCTGACGGTGCCCAAGGTACCCGCCCCCAACACCGTGCAGATCCCTGTAAAATCTATAGACTGAGTCTACATGCTAGCCCTCGAAAGCACCTAATTGGCCCTGTAGAGGGCGTCATCACCGAGCGTGCATATTGATTGGCATATCTCGTTCTGGGACATCCTTATTCTTGTACCTTGCGTTTCATCGTCAAAGCACCGAAGATCCTCCGGGTCGCACGTCGTGCGGAACCAGGTTCCGGAGTATTTTTGGCTGCAATGCTGGGCCTGCTCCGATTATTAAATCAACAGCAAAGAATGGAATTCTGTAGATGAAAAGCTTCTCACTTAAACCTCTTCTAGTTGCGGCAACCACTGCTACAGCTGTACTAGCTGCGGGCATGGCTTCCGCTCAGGAATCTCAGTCCAACGATATCATGATGGGTTTCAACCCTTTTGAATCGGACAACGTTGCAACTGCCCCTAACTACATGATTGGCTTCAAAGCTAGCGAGAAATTGCTTCCGTTTGGCTACGTCTCTGTGGTCGACGATGGCAACGATAACACAGACACCGTATTTTCCGTGGGCGGCGGCGCGCGCCTTTACTTGGGCAACCTGTCCAACCGTATCCGCCCCTTCGCGGGTGCCGCTGCTGGCATCGTTAACGCCGAAGATACCGGCTTCGGTCTTGGTGCTTTCTTTGGTGCAGAAGCCATGATCACTGACGGCATCTCCATCAGTGGCCAAATTGGCGCGGAAATCGCTGATAAGGGTCACGAGAATAGCGACACCGAGTTCAACTTGGGCACAGCCAACGTAATGTTCAACCTGTATTTCTAATCAGCAGGTTGACTTGGGGTAGCGCGCACTTTAACTGCGCACTGCCCCTCTAAGCCCCACCCACTGCAAAGTAGATGAGGCGACAGAGCGCAGGTTACTGACCCTGCTGCTGCATCATCTGTTGTTGCTGTTGCATTTGCTGACGCATCTGCTGCATTTTCTTCTCAAGCTCGTCACGCTGCTCCTGAGTGAACACGCCGTCTACTTTCGCCTGCATCAGGGTTGAAAGTGCAGCGATCTCGCCGGTCACGTCACCCAAGTCTTCTGCATTATCGCGAATTGCGTCTTCATCATAGTCGACTTTGATTTCGGCTTGCATCTGTTCCTGCAGTGACTCGGCCTCTTCACGAAGCGTTCCAATCTCGCCCTGCATTTCATCAAGAATGCCGCGGATTTCTTTCTGCTGATCCTCCGAGAGCCCTACCATTTGTGCAAGCTGAGCGACCTGATCCGGCTGACCACCGGGTGCTTGTTGGGCCAGCGCGGGTGCAGACAGACTCACAGCAACGAGAGCGGTACCAAGCAATTTTACGAGTTTCATAGAAATCTCCATCAACAATTTGGTGTAAGGATGATTAACTTGATGAACACCCTAAAGCATCCCGCTCCTGATTTTCACCCCGGTACCCCTTCTTTTTGTACACATTGCACACCATATCCGCCCAAAACCCGCCACACGAGCGGATTGAAACAAATGTGAAAGTTTAGTCATTCCCCTTCATAATGGCGCGATTCTATTGCCGCCTGAACATCAAGCTGAATATCAAGAGAGTATCAAGATGGCTATTAACTGGTTTCCAGGGCACATGCATAAGGCTCGCAAGGAGATCAAACAGATCATGCCGCAGATGGACCTCATCATTGAGGTACTGGACGCACGCATTCCCTTCAGCAGCGAAAATCCGCTGGTGCCGGCGCTGCGCGGGGAAACGCCGTTAATCAGAGTGCTGAACAAGCGCGACCTGGCCGACCCGGAAATCACGGCAAAGTGGCAGACCTGGCTAGAGAAAGAGCGCGGTGTACGAACCATCACCCTCACCCAAAACCAACGCGGTGAGGCGCTGGATATCCTCCGGCTAGCTGGCGAAATGACCCCCAACCACGATCGCCAGAAGAGCGCCCTGCGGGTAATGATTTTGGGCATACCCAACGTGGGAAAATCTACTTTAATTAATACCCTCGCCGGGCGCCCAGCCGCTAAAACCGGCAACGAACCCGCAGTGACAAAGGCACAGCAAACCATCAAATTGCCGGACAACATCCTGCTTTATGACACCCCGGGCTTCCTGTGGCCGAAACTCTCACCGGAAGCATGCGGTTACCGACTGGCGATTACCGGAGCCATTCGTAGCTCGGTATTGGATTTCGAAGACGTAGCTCTATTTGAGGCAGACTATTTACGGGAGAACTACCCAGAACGTGTGAAAGCCCGTTACGGCTTTGAAGAGCTACCGGTAGATGGCATAGCTCTGATGGACGGTATTGCGGCAAAACGCCGTTTTCTGGGGCGTGGCGGCATACCGGATTTGAACAAAGTATCAGAAGTGTTGCTCAATGAATTCCGCGCGGGCACTCTTGGGCGAATTTCGCTGGAGACGCCGGAGATGGTTGAGGTAGAAATACTGGAAGCCGCTGCCGCTGAGGCCGAAAAAGAGACTAGACTGGCAGAGAAGAAGGCAGCTTCCAAAGCATCCCGTTCTGGCCGCCGCCACTAGAGGAGAACTGTATGAGACGAGTCGTCGTCACCGGCATGGGCATTGTTTCTTGCCTTGGCAACTCCCTTGATGAGGTGCATACAAGCCTTAAAAACGGAGCCTCTGGCATTCGCTTCAACGAAACCTACAAAGAAAAGGGGTTTCGCAGCCAAGTATCCGGCTCCCCGATTATTGACACCACGGTTATCGACCGCAAAATGCGCCGCTTCATGGGCCCTTCTGCCATGTATAGCTATCTCGCTATGGAACAGGCGATTGCCCAAGCAGGCCTAAGTGAAGAGCAGATTTCCAACGACCGCACGGGCCTGATTGCGGGCTCCGGCGGCTCGTCCTGCTCAAGCCAAGTAGAAGCAACCGACATCATGCGGGCAAAAGGCGTAAAGCGCATTGGGCCCTATATGGTTCCCCGCATCATGACCAGCACGGTATCCGCCTGTTTGGCTACCGCGTACAAGATCCGTGGCGTTAACTACTCCATGTCCTCTGCCTGCGCCACTAGTGCGCACTGCATTGGCCACGCCATGGAACAGATTCAGTACGGCAAGCAAGATATTGTATTCGCAGGCGGTGGTGAGGAGGAAGACTGGAGCCTTACCATGATGTTCGATGCCATGGGCGCGTTATCCACCAAATACAACGAGACGCCTGAAGCTGCCTCTCGCCCATTCGATTTAAAGCGTGACGGCTTCGTGATTGCCGGCGGAGGTGGCATGGTGGTGCTGGAAGAACTGGAGCACGCACAAAAGCGCGGCGCTAACATTCTTGCGGAGCTTACCGGGTACGGCGCCACCTCTGATGGCTACGACATGGTGGCCCCTTCCGGTGAAGGTGCCCTGCGCTGCATGCAGCAAGCCATGGCCACCGTTCGCGGCAAGATTGACTACATCAACGCCCACGGAACCAGCACACCAGTAGGCGATTTGGCCGAGATGGGTGCCGTGAAAAAAACCTTCGGTTTAGACATTCCCGCCATTTCATCCACCAAGTCTTTATCAGGGCACTCTCTCGGTGCTGCCGGGGTTCATGAGGCCATTTATTCTCTGCTGATGTTGCAGCACGGTTTTATTGCCGGCACCGCCAATCTGGGCTCGGTAGATGAGGCTATTAGCGATATACCTCTGGTAGGTCCAGAAGGTAGAACCGCTGAGCTCAATACCGTGATGTCCAACAGTTTTGGTTTTGGCGGAACAAATGCGTCGTTGGTGTTTGAAAGGCTGCAAGCTTAACCGCCTTTCTGGCGGGGCTTGGCTCAACTGCCCCGCCTTTATTTTTCACTATATGCACGTATCCTTAAGTTTGGTCATTGGCAAAGCAGTTCTTGCGTATTACAGTAGTTACTTGACTTGCATCAACTTGGACGGTTTATAAGCAATGGCCCAAGCACTAAAATTCCGCCAGGCTCCCTCTCCTCTCAAAGCGTCCTGCCAACAGTGCAGCCTAAGCAACCTATGTCTGCCTCTGGCCATTCAGGATAACGATCTGGATAGCCTGGAAGATATTGTTCAACAGGGCCGCATTTATAGTCGCGGCGAACATATTTTTGACCAGAGCACGCCATTTCGTTCCTGCTATGCTGTAAAGAGCGGCTCCATCAAGACGTCGATTATTACAGAAGGCGGCGAAGAACAGGTCACAGGGTTCTTTATGCCCGGTGAACTTGTGGGCTTAGACAGTATGGGTAGCGAATCTTACGCCTGCACAGCCAAGGCTCTGGAGCGCGCCAGTGTGTGCGAGTTCCCGGTAGACAAGCTGCAAGAGCTCACGGGCAAGCTGCCAGATTTACAACATCACATGTATCACCTGATGAGCCAGGAAATCCAGAACAGCCATCAGCTGGCCATGCTGCTGAGCAAGAACACGGCGGAAGAGCGTATTGCCTCACTACTTCTGTCACTGTCCAGCCGTTTCCAACGCCGGCGCATGTCCCCCACTAATTTCAGCCTACCAATGGCCAGGAATGACATCGCCAACTTTCTAGGGCTTGCCGTAGAAACGGTCAGCCGGGTTTTCACCCGCTTCCAGAACCAAGGCATCATTCGGGCAAGAGGTCGTGAAGTGGAGCTGCTAGATGTTGAGGCTCTGCAGCTGGTAACACGGGAGTTTTCCCGCCAGGGCTGCCAGCAGTAAATTGCCTTTTCCGGAACCGGCTGCTAGGTGGCCGGCGCTCCGGCCTTCGTTCGCTTTGCTTCGTCCTTCAGCATCGCCCACTCGCCAAGCAATCCGGTGCGCCAAGGGAACTGTTTAACACCAAATGTATTGCGGATTTTTGTACAGATCAACGTCGTGTTTTGCGGCTCCAGAGCGCCCCATGTCGGCATATTATCCACTACGTGAAGATCTTCAGGTATCTCCGGCAAGCTCGCAATTGCCAACCCCAGCTCGTACAGGCTGATTTTCTCAGCGCCGGCATACTGGAATGTTCCCCACACCTCTGCGCCACAATCTAGCTGCTGTATAACAGCAGTTATTACCCTCGCAAGGTCTCTCACCGATACCGGCTGACCCACACATCGCCCTGGCAGCGAAAGCGTCTCCATCGTAGCCGTACTCGCCTGAACCTTGCGGATAAAACGGCTGAGGCTCCAGCCAGTGCGCAGAATAATATGCCGGGGCAAGAGCGTACGCAGTGCTTGCTCACACTCCCACTGCCAGCTGCCCAGCTCATTAACCGGCTGACCGGGATTAGAGGCTAAATAACCACTCTGTTTACGACCATCGAATACATAGCACGATGATAATTGAAACAGCGCAACGCCTCGATCACGGGCATACTCCGCCATGGCCAGCGGCAGGGAGAACACGGCTTTATGGGTGCCTTCAGGGTCTCGCTCAGCGGCTTCTGGATCGGTCTGCCATAACGCATTAACGATGAGATCTGTATCTTCGGGAATCCAGTTCTCCAAAGCACTGAGGTCGGCACTAACAGGGTTGCTGACCAGCAAAGGGCTAACATGCAGAGACGTCTCCCGAAGCCGCTCGAGCAAAACTTTCCCCAAGGGGCCGTAATCGTGAACAACAAGAACATGCACTAGAACTCAATGCCTCCGAATCTATCTTATATGACGGCTTCAGAATCCCTTCAGGCCCATATTTTCCCTTCGGGACATCATTTACGAGCCCGAGAACTAAAACCCGACTGCTAAAAAGGGACGCGAGGAACTCGGCTGGTAATACCCGTTAACAACTCATACGAAATAGTACCCGCGCAGCTGGCAACTTCATCTACCCCAACGGTGCCCCCCCAAAGCTCAACGAGATCACCCTCACGGGCCTCGGGCGCATTACTCAGATCCACCGCCAGCATATCCATCGACACCCGACCGATTAGCCTAATGCGGCGACCTCCAATTGCTGCCGGCGTGTCAGTACCGGCATGGCGTGGATAGCCATCTCCGTAGCCAATGGCCACCATACCCATTCGGGTATCACGCTCCGCAACCCACGTACAACCATAGCCAACACATTCACCGCCCTTAACCATCCGTGTGGTAATAAGCGGCGCTTCTAAAGTCATTACAGGCTCAAGACCCAGTTCAGGGCCTGTTTTTCCGACTATTGGAGAGCCACCATAAAGCATGATACCCGGGCGGCTCCAGTCAAACAGGGGCTGGCCGGGAATAAAGTGGGCCGCGGAATTACCCACGCTTTTCATCAAGGTCGGCCAGAAAGAGGTCGCAGCTTCAAACGTTGCCGTTTGGGTAACGGTCATAGCGCTACTGGCATCGTCGGCGCAGGCAAAGTGGCTAACGAAACCCAATAGCCGGGTACCAGGGCCCATCTGAGCCACTCTCGCCATCACGGCCGGCAACTCATTTGGACGAAAACCCAGGCGATTCATGCCGGTGTTAACCTTCAACCAAATACAGGGTGCATGCCCCCCTTGCTCCAGCCAGTCAAGCTGATATTCACCGTGCAGCACCGGCTCAAAATCACATTGTTCACAATCGGCCAGATCAGCCGCCGCATGCACGCCTTGCAGCAACACAACCGGCTGAGCAAGCCCCACAGCTCGAATAGCCACTGCCTCTTCGATACAGGCAACGGCGTACTTGGGTGCGACATCCGCCAAAGCAGATGCAATCTGGGCAATTCCGTGGCCATACCCATCCGCTTTTACAACAGCCATTGCGCTAGCACTGCCCGCACGCTCACACGCTGTGCGGTAGTTGTTGCAAAGCGCATCCAGATCAATGCGGGCGATTGTGCTACGTGGCATCAGTATTCTCCACCGTAATCGCCGTAGTCACCATGGGCCAAATCTTCAAACTTGGTGTATTTGCCGATAAACGCCAGTCGCAGAGTACCGATAGGCCCATTACGCTGCTTACCGATGATAATTTCGGCAATGCCTTTATCCGGCGTGTCTTCGTTGTAAACCTCATCCCGATAAACAAACATGATCACGTCCGCATCCTGCTCAATCGCACCAGATTCCCGCAGGTCCGAGTTAATGGGACGTTTGTTGGGGCGTTGCTCAAGGCTTCGATTAAGCTGCGAAAGAGCCACCACAGGACAGCTGAGCTCCTTGGCAATACCTTTCAAAGATCGGGAAATTTCAGAGATTTCTGCCGTCCGGCCTTCAGTGTTACCTGGCACTCGCATCAGCTGTAGGTAGTCCACCATAATCAGGCCGATCTTGCCATCGTTCTCACGGGCAATTCGGCGCGCGCGGGAGCGCAGCTCAGTAGGGCTAAGGCCGGGCGTATCATCTATATACAACGGCTTGTCTTTGAGCAGGCTAACGGCCGAGGTTAGCCGGGGCCAGTCGTCTTCTTCAAGCTTACCGCCCCTAACTTTGGTTTGGTCGATGCGACCGAGGGACGAGAGCATACGCATGGCCAGCGCATCTGCCGGCATCTCCATACTGAATACCAAAACTGGGGTGCCTGTGCTTATCAGCGCATTCTCAACAATGTTCATGGCAAACGTGGTCTTACCCATTGAGGGCCGGCCTGCCACAATAATCAGATCCGACGGCTGCATACCAGAGGTCTGGTCATCAAGGTCTCTGAACCCAGTGGTCAGACCCGTTGTTTGCTCGCCAGATTCAAACAGTTCTTCGATCCGACTCAGGGTTTTGGTCAGAATTGGATTAATAGACTGAGGTCCCGACCCTTCTTTGACCCTAGACTCAGCAATCTGAAAGACGTGGCGCTCAGCTTCGTCCAAAATCTCGCTACTGTTGCGCCCCTCGGGATTGAACGCAGAGTCTGAGATCTTGCCCGAAACCTCAACCAGCTGCCGAAGGATAGAGCGCTCGCGAACGATCTCAGCATAAGCGCGGATATTGGCAGCGCCTGGCGTTTTCTCGGCCAGTTCGGCCAAATAAGACAACCCTCCCGCGTCCTCAATATCCCCCGCTCGCTCCAAAAATTCCGCGAGTGTTACGACGTCGAGGGGCTCGTTTTCACTGGCCAGGCGTTCAACCGCACCAAAAATCAGCCGGTGATCCTGGCGATAAAAATCGACCGCAGAGATTATCTCGGTAATTTCGTCAAATCGCCGGTTATCCAGCATAAGGCCGCCAAGTACTGCCTGCTCCGCTTCTGCGGAATGAGGAGGCACCTTGATGCGGCTGGTTTCCAGATCGGTATTTGCGGGCTTCAGATTAGGCTTGGCCATGAACACTTCTTCAGTTGAACGTCACAACCACGGCAGTGTACGAGGAATGCCGAGGCCATGGGAGGGGGGTTACTGGATGCTAACAGCATACCAGAAAGCAACAGGCCCGAAAGCCGTATTAAACGGATCGGGCCTGTTGGGCATACCGAGACAAACCCGGCACTGCTTTCAAAGAAAGCAGATTACGCGGCAACTACCGCCAGCATAACTGTTACTTCAACGTCTGAGTGCAAGTGAAGCTCAATTTCGTACTCACCGGTAACCCGCAGTGGGCCTTCCGGCAGACGAACTTCACTCTTCTCAACGTCGGTACCCGCAGCAGTGATTGCGTCTGCAATATCACGCACACCGATGGAGCCGAACAGCTTGCCTTCGTCACCAGCTTTGGAGGTTACTGTGAAGGATGCACCTTCCAGAGCCTCTGCGCGGGATTGAGCTGCTGCCAGCTTGTCGCCCGCAGCCTTTTCAAGCTCGGCACGACGCTCTTCGAACGCTTTTACGTTTGCTTCAGTGGCAGGCGCAGCCTTGCCGTACGGAAGCAGGAAATTACGGCCGTAACCAGACTTAACTTTGACCTTGTCGCCCAGGGAGCCAAGGTTTGCAACTTTCTCGAGCAGAATAACTTCCATCTCGTTAACCTCTTCGTGCTTTATTCAGCCGGTCC
>JBQCZX010000117.1:0-12106 GCA_052089485.1 Marinobacter sp.
AACTTAGTATGTGCCTGATCGCCTTTTCTGTTGGCCAAAGCATCCGTTTTCCGCTGGTGGTTGCCGCCAACCGGGATGAGTTTTTTCGCCGGCCTACTGCGCCGTTGGGTTGGTGGACAACTGAAGCTGGCAACCGGGTGCTGTCGGGCAGGGATTTGCAATCTGGAGGTACTTGGCTGGCTATATCTCCCGAAGGCCGGGTAACCGCTGTAACAAATGTTCGCGAAGGCACACCAGAAACAGGCCATGCGAGCCGGGGTGAACTCCCCCTTCGGGCCCTGCGGGAACCAGAATCACAGCTACAGCAAAGCCTGAAAAACGCCTCTGGCTGGTACGCCGGGTTCAATCTTGTAAGCCTCCGCGATACAGCCGGTTGGTACTTCAGCAACCGCGACGCTCGCCCAGGACGCAGCATCCATCGTGGCGTCTATGGCTTGAGCAATCATTTGCTGCAGACGCCGTGGCCCAAGCTTTTGCGTCTCAGAGAAGCCGTGGGTCGCACCGTAACATCGGCCAAAAGCAATGCGAGCGACCTACACAAAGACCTCACCCGACTGCTGCAAGACACAACGCCGGCGCCGGATCACCTTCTCCCTGACACCGGCGTGCACCGCGACACAGAGCGTTTTCTTTCGTCGCCGTTTATAACCGGTGCCGAATACGGCACTCGCGCGACCACAATTGTGAGTGTCTCGCATACCGGTGAAATCCATGTGACCGAGCAAAGCTGGGGGCCTGAAGGCCGCCAGGAGGAATTCCGGGAATTCCACTGGCAGCGATAGCGCTCAGCCTCTGATATAATCCAAAAAATTCGTCCACCCGATCGGAGGGCCACCGATGGCCGGTCAACAAGACGCTACATCCATTGCCGACTTTGAAAAGTCTCTTGATGAACTGGAAACGTTGGTTCGCAACCTGGAGCAGGGGGAGCTTTCCCTTGAGCAATCCCTGACGGCCTTCGAGCGAGGTGTAAAGCTGACCCGCGCCTGCCAGCAGGCCCTGAAAAGTGCGGAACAGCGGGTTGAGCAACTGGTGCAGAACAACGATGGCACGTTAGAAACCCGTTCGTTTTCGCCGGACGAGGCCAGCTAATGGCTAACGAGACCCCATTTACTATGGATTTTCTGGAAACGTGTCGTCGCCGCGTGGATGCCGAACTGGATCGCCGTATCGCACCCGGATCTGTTTCTAAACGACTTCAGGAAACCATGCGCTACAGTGTTCTGGGTGGCGGAAAACGTATCCGCCCTGCCCTGAGTTTGGCGGCTGCGTGCGCACTGGGGCAGAGTGTCGATGTGGCTCTTGTGCCAGCCTGCGCTATCGAGTTGATCCACGCCTACTCGCTTGTACATGACGACCTTCCAGCGATGGACAACGACGAATTACGTCGGGGCCGGCCAACTGCACACATTGCCTTCGACGAAGCCTCCGCGATTCTTGCTGGCGATGCTTTACAGGCGCTAGCCTTTGAATGGCTTTCAAAAGCGCCTGGTATCGAAGCACCAGCACGACTGGAGATGATTCAGGAATTGGCCCGAGCAAGTGGCCATGGTGGCATGGTGGGTGGCCAGGCGATTGATCTGGAATCTGTCGGCAAAAGCCTGACCCTAGCCCAGCTCGAAACCATGCATCGACATAAAACCGGCGCGCTGATTGAAGCCAGCGTGCGCATTGGCGCGTTGACAGCACCTGCGGTTAGTGAGCAGTCGCTAACCGCACTGACCCGTTATGCCCAAGCTCTTGGGCTGGCATTTCAGGTTCAGGATGACCTGCTCGACATTGAGGGCGACACAGAAACCATCGGCAAACCCCAGGGTTCCGATGTTGCCCGTGCAAAGCCAACTTATCCCGCTTTGCTGGGGCTGTCCGGCGCACGGGAGCATCTCGCCACACTGCTCCGCAACGCCCATGAAAACCTACAAGACTTCGGGCCAGAAGCAGACCCTTTAAGAGCCATGGCAGATTATGTGGTAGCAAGAACATATTAAGGCTGCCATTGAAGCCCGGTGGCACCAGAGCGCACACTGAACACATACATTTTCGTAACCTATGGCCCGGCAAGTGTGAAACAGGTGCCCCTGTTCCTCTATAATGCCAGCCAGTTATCGAACAGACCGGGAAAGACCCTAGCAGATGCAGGACACGTATATTTTTAAAGAAATCCCCGCACAGCGGCCAAACACACCGCTACTGGATCGGGTTGATGTTCCCGCCCAGTTACGAGAGCTGCCGTCTGACCAGCTCATTCAGTTTGCCAGAGAGCTGCGGGCATTCTTGCTATGGTCTGTTGGGCAAACCGGCGGCCATTTTGGCGCCGGGCTGGGCGTGCTCGAACTAACAGTGGCGCTGCACTATGTCTTCAATACACCGGAAGACCGCTTGGTATGGGATGTTGGCCACCAAGCATATCCTCACAAAATTCTCACGGGCCGCCGCGAACAGATGGCCAGCATCCGGCGCAAAAGCGGCCTGGCAGGCTTCCCTAAGCGCGCTGAGAGCGAATACGACACCTTTGGTGTGGGTCATTCCAGTACGTCCATTAGTGCCGCGCTGGGCATGGCTGTGGCCGCCCGGCAGCAGAACACCGGCCGCCAGAGTATTGCGGTTATCGGTGACGGCGCGATGACTGCCGGTATGGCGTTTGAGGCACTGAACCACGCCGGCCACCTGCACGCCAATATGCTGGTGATTCTGAACGACAACGACATGTCGATCTCCCGCAACGTAGGCGGCTTATCCAACTATTTTGCTAAATTGCTTTCAAGCCGAACCTATAACCAGGTTCGCGATAGCAGCAAGAAAGTCCTACAAGGCACGCCAAACCTGATGGCGCTGGCTAAAAAAACCGAAGAACATTTCAAGGGTATGATTGCGCCGGGCACCCTGTTTGAAGAGTTAGGCTTCAATTACATCGGCCCCATCGATGGCCACGACCTACCGCTACTCGTCGAAACCCTTGAGAACATCCGCGAGCTGGAAGGCCCGCAATTTCTACATGTGGTGACCACTAAAGGCAAGGGCTTCGCACCGGCCGAGGCTGATCCAATTGGTTATCACGCAATCAATAAAATTGAACCAGTGCCTGCCAGCAAACCGGAACCGGTCAAACCTGCACCGTCAAAGCAAAAGTACGCAAACGTATTTGGGCAGTGGCTGTGCGATGCAGCGGAGCAAGATGAGCGCGTAAGCGGCATCACGCCCGCAATGTGCGAAGGGTCTGACCTGCTGGCATTCTCCGAGCGCTTCCCGGATCGTTACTTCGATGTGGCCATTGCCGAACAGCATGCCGTAACACTTGCAGCGGGCATGGCCTGTGATGGCGCAAAACCTGTGGTTGCGATTTACTCCACGTTTTTACAGCGTGGGTACGATCAGTTAATACACGATGTAGCCATCCAGAACCTGGATGTACTGTTCGCAATCGACCGCGCCGGGTTGGTGGGCGAAGACGGCTCTACCCACGCAGGCGCTTTTGATATCAGTTATCTACGTTGCATCCCGAACATGGTGCTGATGGCACCCTCAGATGAAAACGAAACACGCCAACTGCTTCATACCGGCATGTTGTTTGAGGGGCCAGCCGCCGTTCGGTATCCCAGAGGAACCGGGCCAGGCGCGAAGATCCAGCAAGAACTTATCCCACTAGAAATCGGCAAAGGACGCAAGGTTCGCGAAGGCAGCAACATTGCCATTCTTAACTTTGGCACGCTACTCGCTCCAGCCCTGGATGCAGCGGAGAGGTTAGGTGCAACGGTGGCTGATATGCGCTTCGTTAAGCCGCTCGACGAGGCCTTGGTTCTTGAGCTGGCAGAGCAGCACGAATTACTCGTAATGCTGGAAGAGAACGCCATTGCTGGTGGTGCGGGCAGCGCTGTCACCGAATTCCTGAACCGGCAGGAAGTGTCCATGCCGGTGCTTCAGCTTGGGCTACCGGACACCTTTATTGATCACGGCAAACACGAAGAACTGCTCAAAGACTGTGGGCTGGACGCCGAGGGTATATTCTCTACTATCAGCACCCGCATGGAACGGCTGCAGCATCAGCGGCTGAAAGGTAAACGGCGCGGGTTGCAGCAAGCAAAGTGACGAAGGTGGAGGTTGTAATGCTACTGACCGTGGAGCTGTATGCTTTCCAAATGTGCAGATACGCCATGCGTTAGAGAATTTCCACCCCTTCACATTTGTAACGACCTATTAATGTGTCCTCCTGCAACAGGTTTCCGTCAAGGTCGAAACAGAACAGATAGGTTTCGGTAGAATCACCGATTTCCACGCTCTTCAGACCAATGCATTCATCAGGGCGACCAGGGATAAGTTTGAATGAAGATACTCCACGCTCAGACGCTCTCTAACCGAACTCCAGGGTTTTGATATCGGTAAAGTCGGGGTTGGCTATGATCAACGTATTGCCCCCGCGTTCACGCTCGTCCACGGCCTCTTAGAACGGAGTCGTCGAGATTTTTCATCGCCACTGCCCGTCATGAGAATGTGTCGGGGCAAGGTTCGACGGCGTATGCGTGTGTATCGCCAGTAGATTAGCGATTAGCGGCTCGCGTGCATTACCTGCCGCTCCAGTTCGGCGGCAAGTGGCGCTTCCAGCTTCAGGGCACTGGCGAGTTGGTCCAGCCAGGCACGCTCCATGGGGTTTTGTTCGTCAATCATCGCCACGCTAACAACGTAGATTTCGCGGCTGGCCTGAGGAGAGTCTGATTGCGCGGCCAGTGCCTGCGCGTTCAGGGGTGCCTCGAATTGGGCCTGAATCCAGCTGTGGAGCTCATCGTCCGGGCCCAGATTTTCGATTTCATGGGTGAGCATGGTGCGCTCGTCGCCGTCAATGTGGCCATCGGCGCGGGCGGCCATGATCATGGCTTGGAGTATTTCCAGCCCCCGGCGCTCCTGCTCGTTACCCTGTAGTTTTTCCAGTGGCTGACCTTCCCGGCTGTTGTCGGGTATTTGCCCGCCAGCTTGTGCAGACGATTGTGACTGGTAGTTCTGGCAGGCCTTCCACGCCACCGCTGCTGCTATCCGTTCCGCTTCCAGAACCCTGGTTCATCAACTGCTGGAGAATTTTCATGGCATTCATCTATTAACTCCTGGTTCGTGTGGGCTGATTCGTCGCTGGCCTTGAGTTTCATCAGCGTGTTAATCAATGACACCCAAGGCAAGGGACGTGACAACAGTGGACGCCTGTCGTTCATGGCTGACCTAACTTGCATTGCGCTTTCCAGCCGCATATAAGTGTCAGGCGTCTCGAGCAGATGGTCGAAATGCCAAACGACCTTAAAGCCTTCTTGGGGGCACGGATCAGGATTTCAATAATTTGGACCGTAATACAACGGCGTATGCGGATAACGATCGCACTCTCCACGTGCCACTCAAGTTAGCCTTCAGGGCCTGGACGTGGCCGTCTAGGGCCGACTATCAGGAGGACGTATTCTGCAATTGCTAATCTGGACAGTGGTCGCTGTCATCGGTACGGGGGTGGTCTGGAAGGGTAGTGGCCTGCTGGAGTTGGCCGGTGAACGCCTGTCCTTATACTACCGACTTCCCGACATTGTTCAGGGTGCGATTGTCGTGGCCATTGGTTCCAGTTTCCCGGAGCTGGCAACGGTGGTGGTGTCGACGCTGGTTCATGGGGAATTCGAGTTGGGGGTCGCAGCAATCGTAGGCTCTGCTCTGTTCAACATCATGGTAATACCTGCGCTGAGTGGACTGGTCGCCAAAGAACAGTTGTTCACCAATCGAGATCTGGTTTACAAAGAAGCCCAGTTCTACATGATCGCCGTAGCCACGCTGCTACTGATGTTTTCGTTTGCGGTTATCTACAATCCCGTCGAATCTGACGGGGGCGCCCTTCGTGGTGAGCTCACCCGCGGTCTCGCCATCCTGCCCCTGCTGCTTTATGGAGTCTACGTGTTTGTCCAGTATCAGGACACTATGGACTATCAGTCGGAGGCGGACGTCTCTCACGTTAAGCCAGGAAGAGAGTGGGCTCGATTGGCGGGCGGTCTGGCGCTGATTCTTGTGGGTGTTGAAGGACTGGTTCGGGCGGCGGTCAATTTCGGCGACATACTGGGCACGCCCAGCTTCCTCTGGGGCATTACGATTGTAGCCGCTGGCACCTCAATCCCGGATGCCTTTATCTCAGTCCGTGCCGCCCGCAATGGCAAAGGCATAACCAGCACCGCAAACGTGCTGGGCAGCAATATTTTTGATTTGCTGTGCTGTATTCCTATCGGGGTGCTGATCGCCGGCACTGCGGTCATCAATTACTCAGTAGCGGCTCCTATGATGGCTGTTCTGACCCTCGCGACACTCGTGCTGTTCCTGATGATGCGCACTAACATGAGGATAAGCCGCAATGAATCCTGGGGTCTGTTGCTGATGTACGGCGTGTTTTTGGCGTTAATGGGGCTGGAATCGTTTGATCTGACCAATCTGATTGTCAACTTCCCTCCCGGTACCTAACAAATCTCTAGAGGGAGACCGATCTGGGAAGTTATTGCTTCGATGGACCCGAAGATCAGCCTGATTCTCAGGACAGCGACTCCGCCCACGCTTAAATAAGCGACGCCATGTCAGTTTAGTTTGAATGATGTCGAATACTTGATCATGAAAAAAACCCTTCAAGTTGGCTGATGTCCAACTTTCGGGGGTCAGTTCATTCAAGCAGGCTTTTTGTGTCTTCGTGCTGGCTACCCGAACGACAACTTAGCTCTGGGCGTCGTCGTCCTGATGGCTCTCCAACCAGTGCCCGAGCTTACTCTGCTTGGTATTCAGATAATGCTCGTTATGGGGATTACGGCCAACCGTTAGGGGAACACGCTCGGTGATCTCGATACCGTAGGAGGTCAGAGCCTTTACTTTGCGGGGGTTGTTTGTCATCAAACGAAGGCTTTTGATGCCCAGATGCTCCAGCATATCCTTGCACATGCTGTAGTCACGCAGATCTGCGGCAAAACCAAGGCGCTCGTTAGCCTCCACAGTATCCGCCCCCTGATCCTGCAAATTGTAAGCGCGGATCTTATTGAGCAAGCCAATACCGCGACCTTCTTGGCGCAGGTACATCAAAATGCCTCGCCCTTCACGGGCAATGCTGCGTAATGCTTCTTCAAGTTGATAGCCACAATCACAGCGCATGCTATACAACGCATCGCCGGTCAGACACTCGGAGTGCGTCCGGGCCAGCATAGGTTCGTCACCGTGCAGCGGTCCGAGGGTCAGGGCAACATGCTCCTTTCCCGTGTCCGGTTCTTCAAAGCCGTGCATATCAAACACCCCGAATGGAGTGGGCAACCGGCAGGTCTCGATGTAACGAACAGCCACAGTGTTTCCTCGTGGTTCAATAAATCGGGCCGCATATTCTACCATGGGCCGTGGCGCAGTGCAGATTCGTTATTGCTGATCACCGGCCGTCCAGTGTCCACTGCGTCCGCCTTTTTTCTCCAGTAAGCGCACGCCACCGATTTCCATGCTCTTGTCGACAGCTTTGCACATGTCGTACAGGGTGAGTGCTGCCACGCTGGCCGCAGTCAAAGCTTCCATTTCAACACCTGTTTGGCCTGAAAGCTTGCAACGGGTCAGTATGTGCACCGATGCACCATCAGTCCCCGGAGTGAGCTCCACCTTCACCGAGGTGAGGTTTAAAGCGTGACACAATGGAATCAAGTCGTGTGTTCTTTTGGCCGCCATAATCCCAGCAATACGGGCAACAGCCAGCACATCACCCTTGGGGTGTTCCCCTTCGGTGATCATCCGGAGGGTCTCCCCGTTCATGTGAATCCTGGCTTCAGCACGGGCTTCTCGCTCTGTTACGAGCTTGTCCGTAACGTCTACCATTCGGGCTTCGCCCTTGTCATCAAGATGGGTCAGTTTACTCACGGCGTCTCCCAGGGTTCAAACTCCATGTATGGTTAGATACGTGGCAATATAAATAAGGATCAAGGCTGCGGATCATACCAGAGATGCCCGCCCGAGCGGCTGATCATAATCAGCTTTGTGGCCACCAGTAGCGGATACCCGCCACGCCTTGGCCACCCGCCAGCTGCACCTCGCGAAGATCCGCCGGCCCCAGCCCACCCAAGCCAAAAACCGGGATCGGCGCGCGGGCAATCAGATCGCAAAATTCTGCCCACCCCAGAACCTCAGCTCCCGGGTGGGTCGTGGTCGGTTTTACCGGGCCCAGGGTCACATAATCTGCACCAATGGCGACCGCGTGATCTACTTCGCGGGCGTTGTGACAGGAGACTCCCAACCAAACCCCGGCTGGCACTGGTCTCGCCTCCAACTGTTCGGCTTCGCGCCAAGGCAAATGCAGCCCTGCCGAATCTGGATTGTCATCAAACACACTAGGCGATCCGTGAACCAGAAGCCGGGCGCCAGCCAACTCGCAAACATCCAGACCGGGCTCAGCCAAGCAATCGTAGTCCTCTTTGGCCAACCCGGGCGCTCGCAACAGTACCAACTTGGGGCGATCACTTGCTGGTAACCCCGCAAGCGCCCCACGCAGTTGCTGGACGCCAGCCTCACCGGTGCGCACCTTGCCGGTTATCGCTAGCAAGAAAGGCAGTTTCAGCGCCCGGATAATTGGCCGGTTAGCCGCCGGAAAATCATCATCCCGCAGGCTATTTGGGCTCACCCAGTCTATGGATTGCCCTTCACGGCCACGAGCCTCACCCTGGGCCTGATCTGTTCTCCAGACATCCAGAAACACCCGCTTATCGCCATAATCGTGGCGGATGCCGATTACCGGCTGCAGAGTATCGGCCGGTATCTGCAATCCGGTTTCCTCCGCAATTTCTCGAGCCAGCGCAGCCTGTACCGTTTCTTCCGGCTCAACCTTCCCGCCCGGAAACTCCAGCAGGCCGCCCTGATGGACATGATCCGGCCGACGGGCGATGAGCACGCGCCCTTCTCGGACAATTACCCCAACCGCGACATGAATCTCCCGGACACTCGCTTCTAGTTTGGCCATACTTAGCTACGATAATCTGCGTTGATGGTTACGTAGTCTTGGGAAAAGTCACAGGTCCAGACGGTTTCGCTAACCTCACCCCGCTTTAGATCAATGGCGATGGTGATCTCTTCCTGATCCATAACCGCTTGGCCGCGCTCTTCAGAATAGTCCTCTGCTCGGCCGCCATCCCGCACGAGGCATACATCCCCAAGATGGATTTCCAGGGCGTTAACGTCCAGATCCTCCACACCGGCCCGGCCGACCGCTGCCAAAATCCGGCCCCAGTTGGCATCCGATGCAAACAGCGCGGTTTTCACCAGAGGTGAATGGGCTACCGTATAGGCCACATCCAGTGCTTCCTGCTGGGCGGCAGCCCCACTGACATGAATGGTGACGAACTTAGTTGCGCCTTCGCCGTCCCGCACGATGGCGTGAGCGAGATTCAGGTAAATCGCTTTCAGTGCCTCCCGAAGCACCGGCAATTGGGGGCTATTCAGCGTGATCTCTGGGCCGCCGTACTGGCCACTGGCTATCAACGTGCAGGCATCGTTGGTGGAGGTATCGCCGTCGATCGTGATGCGGTTGAAAGATTGCTCCCCAAGCTCTGATGCCAGCGCCTGTAACGCGTCTGGTGCAATACGGGCGTCAGTAGCAATAAAACCCAGCATGGTGGCCATATTGGGGCGAATCATGCCTGCGCCCTTACTGATGCCAGAAATGGTCACTGTGTGGCCATCCAGATCAATCTGCGTCGAGGCGCCCTTTGGGCGTGTGTCGGTGGTCATGATGCCGCTGGCCGCTTCTGCCCAGCGGTTGTCCCCAGCACTTGCTAGTGCATCTGGCAGTGCGCTTACGATTTTTTGGGCAGGTAAAGGCTCACCAATCACACCTGTTGAGAACGGCAGCACTTCGGCGGCACTCACGCCGGCTTCCTGTGCCAGGGCCTGACAGCAGGCAAGAGCGTCTTCCATACCCCGCGCCCCCGTGCCCGCGTTTGCATTTCCGGTGTTGATCAAAAGGTAGCGCGGCGCCCTCTCAGCCAGATGACGACGGCTCACGGTAACGGGCGCCGCGCAGAATTGGTTACGAGTAAACAAACCGGCCACTCGGCTACCCGGGGCCAACTCAAACACCACCACATCGTTGCGCCCCGGCTCTTTAATGCCGGCGCTGGCTATGCCAAGCCTGACACCTGCTACGGGAAAAAACTCCGGTAAGGTCCCTGGTCCAACCGCCATCCTGCCACTCCTTCTGATACTGAAATGAATATGTCTAAAACCGAAAAACCCGCAGTCTACCAGTCAGTTGGTCGATTGCGGGCTCCGTTCTTTGCTTTCTGTCAGTGTGTCGTGGCTAGCTCACCTTGCCGCAACACTGCTTGAACTTCTTGCCGGATCCGCATGGGCAGGGCTCATTTCGGCCCACCTTGCGCTCCTGTCGCACGAACGTTTCAGGCGTTGTTTGCCGGGAATCGCCGGCGGCGCCGTCATCCCCTCTTTCACCTTCGCTCTGCGCGGTAGCGCTGGTTTCATCGTGGCGCAGGCGCGCCTTCGCGAGCTCCTGCTCAAGCTCCTCTTTACGACGACGCTCCACTTCTTCCAGCTCTTCCCGGCTCTGAACCCGAACGTGACAAAGCACACGAGCGACATCGCGCTTCATGGTTTCAAGCATGGTTTCAAACATGTTAAACGCTTCACGCTTGTATTCCTGCTTGGGGTTCTTCTGAGCGTAGCCGCGCAGATGGATGCCACGGCGCAGGTGATCCATATTTGACAGGTGCTCTTTCCACAGCGTATCGAGAACCTGCAGGAACACCTGTTTCTCGAATTTGCGCATAGACTCAGCACCAGCCACTTCCTCCTTGGCTCGGTACGCTGCCACAATTTCGTCCAGAATTTTCTGGCGCAGGTTGTCTTCGAATAGCTTACTGTCTTCTTCAAGCCAGGTCTGGACGGGTAGATCGATCGACATTTCCGACTGCAGCTGATTTTCAAGACCCGCTACATCCCACTGTTCGGGCATGCTCTGGGGTGGAATGTGTTCGCTTATCAGCACATCAACAACGTCTTCGCGGATGGTATCAACCATCTCGGAAACATCCTCAGATGACATAACTTCATTACGCTGGTCGTAGATAACCGTACGCTGATCATTAGCTACGTCATCGTACTCAAGCAGCGTTTTACGCATGTCGAAGTTGCGGCCCTCGACCTTGCGCTGGGACTTTTCAATGGCGTTTGTAACCATACGGTGCTCAATGGCCTCGCCCTTCTTCATGCCCATCGCCTGCATCAGGCTCTTAACCTTGTCCGGCGCAAAAATACGCATCAGGTTGTCTTCCAGGGACAGGAAGAAGCGGGACGAACCCGGGTCACCCTGGCGTCCGGCACGGCCGCGCAACTGGTTATCTATACGGCGAGACTCGTGGCGCTCGGTACCCACAATGTGCAGGCCGCCAGCGTCCAGCACCTGATTATGGCGCTCTGTCCATTCGGCCTTAAGGCGTGCAACTTCCTCTTCCGTCGCGTCGCCCATGGCAGACGCTTCGTGTTCCCAGTTACCGCCCAAGACAATATCCGTACCCCGGCCAGCCATGTTGGTGGCGATGGTCACTGCACCCGGGCGGCCAGCTTGGGCAATAATCTGTGCTTCAGACTCATGCTGCTTGGCGTTAAGAATTTTGTGCTCAATACGCGCCTTTTTCAGCAGCAACGAGAGCAACTCAGATGCCTCAATAGACGCGGTACCTACCAGAATGGGTCTGCCCTCGCCCGTTACATCTTTGATCTCATCAATGATGGCGTGGAACTTTTCATCCTGAGTCAGGTATACAAGGTCGTTGTAATCAATTCTCTGGATTGGCTTGTTGGGCGGTATAACCACCACATCAAGGCCGTAGATCTGGCGGAACTCAAACGCTTCAGTATCAGCCGTGCCGGTCATGCCACCAAGCTTGCTATACAGCCGGAAATAATTCTGGAATGTAGTTGAAGCTAGAGTCTGGCTCTCAGCCTGAATTTTCAGACCTTCCTTTGCCTCCATTGCCTGGTGCAGACCTTCACTCCAGCGACGACCTGGCATGGTACGGCCTGTGTGCTCATCAACAATAACAACTTGATCGCCCTGAACAATGTAGTCCACATCTTTTTG
>JBQCZX010000118.1:0-11993 GCA_052089485.1 Marinobacter sp.
AGCCAGCAACAACGAAGATCAGGTACATCGACAGACCAACACCGATCATGGGAACCGCGTCCAGCAGGCCGGCCATAATGAAAGCCTTAACCTGCAGTTGGTTTGCCATTTCAGGCTGACGGGCGGTTGCTTCAAGCAGTTTGCCACCCAGAAGGCCAAAGCCGATACCAGTAGCCAGAGCGCCCAGTCCAAGAATGATCGCTGCTGCAACGTAAACCATTGAAATATCCATAAAAACTCCTCAGTTTTTTCATTTAGTTAAAGGTAAATTTGTTAAAACGTAAATCAGTGTTCTTCGTGCGCTTGTGCTAAATAAACGATTGTCAGCATGGTGAAGATAAAGGCCTGCAGCGGAATAATCAGAAGGTGGAAAATGGCCCAAGGCGCGCTTAGTGTCCACTGCGCCCAAAACGGCAGCAATGCAATCAGCACAAAAACAACTTCACTTGCATATATGTTACCGAACAGACGTAACGCCAAGCTGAAAGGTCGCACAATCATTACTAGAATTTCGAGTACCAGGTTCACCGGAATCAGGGCCCAGTGATTAAACGGGTTCATGCCGAGTTCCTTTGCGAAACCAGACACGCCCTTAATCTTAAAGCTATAAAAGATAGTCAGTACAAACACACCAATGGAAATGCCAAAGGTAGCGTTGGGGTCAACCGTAGGAACAATTTTGAAGTATTCAAGACCCAGACCCTGAGCAAGCACCGGAATGAAGTCAACCGGAACCAGGTCAAGCGCACTCATTAACAGAATCCATACAAAGATTGTCAATGACAGCGGGGCAATTAGCGGGTTGCGAGCGTGAAAACCATCACGCACCAGGCCATTGATAAATTCAAAAGAAATTTCGGCCAGGTTCTGCAAACCGGTTGGTACTCCGGTGGTCGCGCGCTTGGCGACAAAACGGAACAACCCAAGAAACAACACACCCATAGCAATAGACCAGCCCAGCGTGTCAACGTGAATCGCCATGAAGCCCATGTCCGACGCTTCTTGCGCGGTGCGCGCGAAGGTCCAACCGGTTTCGCTCACGACACTGCCGTCAAAGCGCTCGTAGCCTGCATCGAGCTTGCCATAGGTCAGATTTTGGAGGTGGTGCTTTATATACTCTACTGGGGTACCAGCCATACCGCTCTCGTCCAGTTATCGCCGTGTTTGCGGTCGTATCAGCCAGCGCAATGCGCCACCTGTTACAACCATCACAGCAAAAGTGAATAACAAAGCCGGCACATATACCGGCTCTATTAAAATGAAAACAGCCGCAAAAAAGACTGCGGTCAGGGCGATTTTGGTGGATTCCGCCCGAAACATATTCCCCACCATAAGACGCATTTGACGGGCGCCCTCGTAACGATAAACTCGACGCACAAACCAAGCATTTGGCACTATGAAAATAAGACCGCCGATAAACGCGGAATAACCGGCCAAAGGGCTGTGAAGCGACCACAACAAACTGAGAGTTACCAAGCTTGTGAACTCAATGATCAGCCAACGGGCTAAAGGAATGTGGGTGATTCGAGGTTGTCGATATTTCATACCACTGTCATCATTCCAATCGCGCAAAATTATATGTTTTAAGCACTTTGTGTTCAACCAGACTCTGCACGAAAGCTGACGGCAATTTCATCTTCGCAGGATTGGAAACCACCATTTATCACACAATTTGTGGTTAACGCCTGTCACTGTAACGACATCTGGTGGTTATTGTACTTTCGGCCCAGGCATTGATTTTATTTTTTATTTAGCGGATATGGCCCAGAATACCGTCCAGTTCGTCCAGTGTACTGTACTCAATCACCAGTTTTCCTTTACCACGCTGCCCGTGGGCGATCGAGACTTTAGCTCCCAATCGGTCGGCGAGATCATCTTGCAGGGCACGGATATTAGGATCGATTGCGCCAGATTTAGCCGGTTGCCCGTTTGCCGCCTCATGCTGAACCCGACGTACAAGGGCTTCAGTTTGACGTACCGATAAAGACTTGGCGACAACCTGTTTCGCTACCTGCATCTGCTGTTCGGGCGAGAGTGTCAGCATGGCTCGGCCGTGGCCCATTTCCAAATCGCCGTGCTCAAGCATTAAGCGCACATCTTCGGTCAAGCCAATCAAACGCAGGAGGTTGGTGATAGTGGTGCGGGATTTACCAACAGCCTCGGCCACTTGAGCTTGAGTCAGGCCAAATTCTTCCTGTAGGCGCTGCAGGGCAAAAGCTTCTTCAATGGGGTTAAGGTCTTCTCTTTGAATGTTCTCAATAAGCGCCATAGCGATGGCAGCTTCATCGGGAACATCCCGGATAATGGCAGGAATGCTGTCCAGTTCCGCCATCTGGGTGGCACGCCAGCGACGCTCACCAGCAATCAGCTCATAGCCGCCTTCGGCAATCGGGCGTACAACAACGGGCTGCATGACGCCTTGCTGGCGAATGGACTCTGCCAGCTCCTGTAAACCAGCAGGATCCATGTCACGCCGAGGCTGATAGCGGCCGCGCTGGATTAGATCGATGGGAACCTGTCGCAACTCACCATCGTGGTCTTTTGGTTCCTGATCCAAGTTAACCCTGGAACCGGCCAGCAAGGCTCCTAGCCCGCGCTCGCCCAATCCTCGTTTCTTCGCCGCCATGGTATCAGTCATTCTTCCCGTTAATAGTCGTTGTGTATTTGTAAAAAGAGACGAAGCAGTATGTTACACCGCAACCTGAGCTGCTGTCTTTTTCGCTCCGTGGCGACGCACCATTTCTCCAGCCAGCGCCAGGTAAGCAATAGCGCCTTTCGATGACTTATCATACTTCAGAGCCGGCATTCCGTAGCTGGGTGCTTCGGCCAAGCGTACATTACGAGGAATAACCGCACGATAAACCTTATCCCCGAAATACTCGTTAAGCTGACCGGACACATCCAGCGTGAGGCTGTTCCGAGGGTCATACATGGTTCTGAGGATGCCTTCCATCTCCAGATTCGGGTTAACCGTCTCCTTAATCTGCTCCACGGTATTCATCAGGGCAGCCAGGCCCTCTAGAGCATAGTACTCACATTGCATGGGGATAAGTACTGAGTCGGCCGAAGAGAGCGCGTTCACTGTTAATAGGCTGAGTGAGGGCGGGCAGTCAATCAGAATATAATCGTAGTTGTCGCGAACGCTGTTGATGGCAAGCCGAAGCCGATACTCACGGCCAATCTCATTCATCAGCTCCACTTCGGCTGCGGTCAAATCGCCGTTTGAGGGTATGATATCAAAGCCAGACGCTTCTGCCGGGATGATAACCTCAGCAGCGGTGGCGCGCTTGGTGAGCAGGTCGTAACCGGAAAGTTCCAAGCTGTTTTTATCCACACCACTGCCCATGGTGGCGTTGCCCTGAGGATCCATATCCACCAGTAAAACCCGACGTTTGGTGGCGGCCAGTGAGGCTGCAAGGTTGACGCAGGTGGTGGTTTTGCCTACACCGCCTTTTTGATTGGTCACTGCAATCACGCGCGCCATGTCTCGGCTCCTTAATTTCCGAATACAGTTGCTGAATACAGCTGCAGGTTACTGGGGTTGTTCTCTACCCGGATGCTCTGCCCGGGTCACAACCAATAGGTGCCTCTCGCCCCCAGCGCCGGGAACGCTAAGGGAATGACTGGATGATACCTGCCAGCCGGCAGGAAGGGCAGCCACCTCATCATCCGGAAACTGACCTTTCATGGCAAGGAAGTTGCCTTCAATGGCCAACAGGCCACCACACCAAGCAATGATATTGTCCAGCGCAGTAAACGCCCGACTACTGATCTGGCTGAACGGTTGTTCCGGTTTGCAGTCTTCCGCTCGGCCATAGATCACGTCCACGTTTTTCAGGCCAAGCTCCAGCACACACTGGTGCAGAAAGCGGGTTTTCTTACCGTTGCTGTCCAACAGTGTGAAGCGCTTTTCTGGCAGCACTATGGCCAGGGGAATGCCCGGTAATCCTCCGCCGGCACCCACATCGAGCAAATGTTCGGTGGTTACCCAGGGAAGAATGCTGAGGCTATCGAGCAACTGCCGGGAAACCATTTCGCTCTCGTCGCGCACGGCGGTGAGGTTGTAAGCCCGATTCCATTTATTGAGCAGCGCCAAAAACGCCAACAGCTGTTGTTGCTGGCTTTCACTGAGGGGAAGTTGCATCTCAGCCAGCCCTTCCCGGAGCTGGTATGGCCACTGTGTTTGGGTCATGGCGGTGTTCAGGCGCTCTGTTTGCGCAGAAGATCACGCTTTTTCAAATGCACCAAAACCTGCGAGATGGCTGCAGGCGTAACGCCCTGAATCCGCGATGCTTGGGCAACGGTCTCTGGCCGCACCTCTTTTAGCTTCTGCTTGATCTCGTTGGACAGGCCGCCGATCACGTCGTAATCCAGATCTATGGGCAGCGCGGTGTTCTCATTCCGGCGCAAGCGTTCGATTTCGTCGTTCTGGCGAGAAATATAGCCTTCGTACTTGATCTCAATTTCGACCTGGTCCGCCACCACCGGATCATCCGCGTGCGCGGCGCCAATCTCGGCAATATGGCTATAGACGATCTCTGGCCGGCGAAGCAACTCGGCCAGGGTGTGATCCCGGGTCATCGGCTGCTTAAGAAAGCCATTGGCGCGATCGCCTGCTTCGGTCGAAGGATGGATTCGGGTGGATTCCAAACGGCTGCGCTCGGTGGCGATCGCCTCAAACTTGTCGCTAAACTTTTGCCAGCGCTCGTCATCCACCAGACCCAGCTTGCGGCCGGCTTCGGTCAGGCGCAGATCGGCGTTGTCTTCACGCAGAATAAGACGGTATTCCGCACGGCTGGTAAACATGCGGTAAGGCTCGCTGGTACCCATGGTGATCAGATCGTCTACCAACACGCCAAGGTAAGCCTCATCCCGGCGCGGGTACCATTCGGTTCTTTCCTGCGCGCGCAAAGCGGCGTTGATGCCCGCCAGCAAACCCTGGGCGCCGGCTTCTTCATACCCCGTGGTGCCGTTAATCTGACCGGCAAAATAAAGGCCCTGAATAAACTTGGTTTCCAGGGTGTGGCGCAAATCCTGTGGGTTCAGGTAGTCGTATTCGATGGCGTAGCCGGGCCGGGTGATATGAGCATTCTCAAACCCTGGAATCGTGCGCACTGCTGCAAGCTGGATATCAAACGGCAAACTGGTCGAAATGCCGTTTGGGTACAACTCGTGGGTGGTTAGGCCTTCGGGCTCCACAAATATCTGGTGGGAGTCTTTGTCGGCAAAGCGACTGACCTTGTCTTCAATGGACGGACAGTAGCGCGGCCCAACGCCTTCAATATTGCCGGCAAACATGGGCGAGCGATCGAAACCACTGCGGATAATGTCGTGGGTCTGCTCAGTGGTGCGGGTTACGTAGCAGCAGACTTGCTCCGGGTGTTGATCCCGGCTACCCACAAACGACATAACCGGCGCGGGATTGTCGCCCCACTGTTCCTGCATCACAGAGAAATCGACGCTGCGGGCATCAATGCGCGGCGGTGTGCCGGTTTTCAGCCGGCCTACGTTAAACGGCAGTTCCCGTAAGCGCTGAGCCAGCGCGTTGGCAGGCGCGTCGCCGGCGCGGCCACCAGAGTGTTGCTGCATGCCGATGTGGATAACACCACCAAGGAAGGTGCCCGTGGTCAGTACCACGGTTTTGGCGTTGAACCGGATTCCAGTCTGGGAGACAACGCCGGTAACCTGATCGTTTTCCACAATCAGATCGTCCGCAGCCTGCTGAAACAGGGTGAGGTTGGGCTGGTTTTCCAGGGTGTGGCGAATAGCCGCCTTGTACAGAACCCGATCGGCTTGGGCACGGGTGGCCCGCACAGCTGGGCCTTTACGGCTATTGAGCACACGGAACTGGATACCGGCCAGGTCGGTCGCATGGGCCATGGCCCCGCCAAGGGCGTCGATTTCCTTCACCAAGTGGCTCTTGCCAATACCCCCTATCGCCGGGTTACAGGACATCTGGCCCAAGGTTTCGATGTTGTGGGTCAGCAGCAGGGTTTGCGAACCCATGCGTGCCGCCGCAAGCGCGGCCTCGGTACCGGCATGGCCACCACCAATGACAATGACATCGAAACGGGTTGGAAAATCCACAGTTCACCTCGGAATTCGGGGGATAAAAACAGGGCGGGGAGTATAACGTTTCACTCGGGAAATTGCAGTCAGAATGTGCATTTTTTAACCAGAAACGGTTACAAACTAAAGTCTCCGGCCAACGTTGGTTGGGAAAAACTCTTCTTCCGCATTGTTTCCCCTATGATGGGGAACCGAAAACACCGGCTTTTCATGAGCTTGGATGGCTCTTCTCACTAAAGTTTTTAATAAAGTTATCCACAAAAAAGAGCAACTACTAGACACCCCTTATAGACAATTAACTGCTTGTTTTACATTATTTTTAAAAAAAACATGCAGAGCTTATGCGCAGCTTATTCAACTATTTATCCACAGATTTTGATCGCATCCTTCGCTGCAACTGCCACACAGCTATCAGCACAAGCCCATTAACCAGAGACAGCAGCAGGAAGAACGCTGGAATCCCCACATCAAACACGCCCAGCAAAACAATTCCCGCAAGCGCACTGACCACCATGAACAGCGCGTTGATTACATTCAGAGCAGCAATAATTCGCGCCCGTTTAAGTTGTGGGGTTTCATGTTGGATAAATGCGTAAAGGGGAACAATAAACAGACCACCACATACTCCGATACCCACCAGATCAAGCAATACCCGTATATAGACTGGATCTGTCACCAGTGTCCACCAGGTGGATGATTCTGGGCTGGCCGGTACTGCAAAGAACAGATCCACGCCCAGCAAACTCAGGCCAAGAGCGCCCCAGGGCACGGGCGCCAAAGTGATACGATGTCGGGTGAGGCGCTCACACATCATTGACCCGATGGAGATGCCGACAATAAACATAGACAGCAGCAGAGTTACCACGGTTTCATCACCGTGCAAATTACTGTGGGCAAAGTTGGGAAACTGGGTGAGGTAGGCGGCGCCGAGAAACCAAAACCAGGAGATGGCCAGAATCGCCCACAACACAGGCTGACGTTCGGACGCCACAACCATCAACTGCCAGGTTTCACGAACTGGCCGGAATTGTACGGCAGGCCCAGCGCCTTCGGTGCTTGTTTCGGGTACTTGTCGCGCCGCCAAATAGCCCAAAACCGCCATCACCAGCACACCAACAGCTGTGAGCTTTGCGGCCGCCTCAAGGCCCATCAGCAAACCGGCTGCGATGGTGCCAAGCAGAATGGCCACAAAGGTGCCCATACTTACCAAGCCGTTGCCGCCCACCAATTCATCCTCGCCAAGTACCTGCGGCAGAATGGCGTACTTTACCGGCCCGAAAAACGTGGACTGAACCCCCATCAGAAACAACAACGCCAGCAGCCCTTCGTACCAACCAAACCAGAGCGCCAGGGCAGCAAACGCCATAATGCCTATTTCCGCCAGCTTTACTTTGCGGATGATCGCGGCTTTTTCGTAGCGGTCGGCCACCTGCCCGGCTATGCCCGAAAACAGGAAAAACGGCAGAATAAACAGGAAGGCGGCCAGATTAATCACCGTGTTCACCGAAAGCCCGAGCATGCCGGTGGTCTGGTAGGCAATCAGCAACAGCAGTGCGTTTTTATACAGATTGTCGTTGAACGCGCCGGAAAACTGGGTGAGATAAAACGGCAAAAAACGCCGCTGTCCCAATAAACGGAACTGACTATGTATGCCCATGAAAATATCCGAGGTTTCGTACCTTGGCCAATGTCATAGATTACCCAATTAGCCAGCCAAGAGACTAGTCTGTCGCGCTGGCCTCGGGCAAAGACGCCTGGCGTTCCAATTCATGTTCAATCGCATTGGCTGATTTGGTGAATCCAGCAAGCAAATTATAAAGCACCGGAATGATGAACAGCGTAAGCGTGGTCGCAAAAATTAGCCCGCCCAGGATCACCATACCAATAGCCGCCCTGCTCTCGGCACCGGCACCTGTCGCAATCACCAGAGGCACAGCGCCAAATACCGTGGAAATAGTCGTCATCAGCACCGGCCGGAAGCGCAAGGAGGCGCCTTCCAGAATGGCGTCTTTTACCGCGTAGCCTTCATCTCGCAGCTGGTTGGCAAACTCCACAATCAATATGCCGTTTTTCGACATCAACCCTAGCAGCATTATGATTCCGATTTGGCTGTATATGTTCAGGCTGATACCGCTCCACCAGAGCGCCAGCAAGGCACCTGTTAAGGCCAGAGGCACCGGGAGCATGATAATCAGCGGGTGAATCCAGCTTTCAAACTGAGCCGCCAACACCAAGAATACAATAATAAAGGCCAGCCCGAAGGTGACATAAATAGCAGAGGACGAGTCCTGAAACTCCCGGGACAAACCCCGGTAGCTCACCCGTGCTTCCGGTGGCAAGTTATCCACAGACAGATTGTTCAGGTAGGTTAGCGCTGAGCCAAGGTCATAACCATCTTCCAAGGAAGCGCTGATGATCACGGCAGGTAACCGGTCAATCCGCCGTAAATCCGGATTGGCGCCAATTTCTTCGACTGACACCAGGGCTTGAAGAGGAATGAGAGTGCCACCCTCTCTCGGCCGTAGAAAAATCTGCCCCAGATCGGCCGGCGTGGCGCGGTCAGCGTCGGCCGCCTGCACGACTACATCGTATTCGCGGCCACGATCCAGATACGTTGTCACCTGCCGGGACGCAAGCATGGTTTGCAGGGTCAGGCCGACATCTTCAACCGTTATGTCCAGGTCGGCTGCCCTCTCGCGATCAATGGTCAGACGCAGTTCCGGTCGAGTCAGTTCAAAATCGGTTTCCAGATTCAGCAGATCCGAATTTTCCTTCGCCCGCTCAACAATTTCCTCACTCCAGGCCTGAACCGATTCGTAGTCCGAGCCAGCGATGACAAATTCCACAGGCTGGCTGAACCCTCTCTGCCCAAGGCCCGGAGGATTCACGGCCACAACCCGGATACCGGAAACCTCGCTCAGTTTGTCCCGCAACTCGCTCGTGATCTGCTGTTGCTTGATGTCACGCTCCTCCCAGGGCGCCAGGCCCATGATCATGAAGGCGTTATCTTCTTCATTTCGAAAACCGACGATTGAGAGCAGACGATTCGCTGCGCCCGACTCGATATAGGGCAACAGCTGTTCTTCTGCTTGGCGTACATAATGATCCGTGAACTCCACGGTCGCCCCCCGGGGAGCACTGGCAGGCATGATAATAACGCCACGATCTTCCGTAGGCGCAAGCTCCTGAGGCAGCTTCGGATAAATCACTACCGCAACGATTAACCCTACAACGCCAAGGCCGATCAGTAAGCCGGGCTGATTCAGGGAGAAGCGCAATAGCCTTTGGTATCCCTGGGTCAGGCCGTTCAAAACTTTTTCACTGGCTGTCCACAAACGGTGCCCTTCTAATGTTTCCGGGCTATGCCTGAGCCATTTCGAACACAACATGGGCGCCAAGGTCAGCGCAACCAGGCTAGACACCACCACAGCGGCCGCGAGCGTGAAGCCAAATTCTGCAAACAGGCGGCCAATATTGCCTCCCATGAACGAAATGGGCACAAACACAGCCACCAGCGTCAGGGTAGTGGCAATAATAGCAAAAGCTACCTGCTTGGCACCGCGATAAGCCGCCAACAGCGGCGGCTCACCCTCGTCAATTCGGCGCTGGATGTTCTCCAGCATGACAATCGCATCGTCTACAACGAGGCCGATGGCCAGTATCACCGCCAGCAACGTCAGCACGTTGATGGAAAAGCCAAGGAAACCCAGGCCAATAAAGGCACCGATTACTGCAACAGGAATGGTCACGGCCGGAATCAGAGTGGCCCGCCAGGAGCGCAGAAAAAGGAAAATCACCAGAATCACCAGAGACACAGCAATCGCAAGCGTTATAACCACTTCCTTGATTGAGGCCCGAATAAAGATGGATTCGTCATAGTTCTCAGCAATCGTTACTTCCGGCGGCAGGGTTTCCCGGATTTTCTTCAGCTCCGCCTGAACTCCGTCAGACACAGCGACCGTATTGGCCTTGGACTGGCGGATAACCCCCATACCTATGGCTGTCTGGCCATTGGCACGAAGACGACCTACGTCAGACTCCACCCCCATCTGGACATTGGCAACCTCGCCCAAGCGTAGCAAGTCGTTGTTGTTTCTTTGGATGACCAGCTCGCGGAATTCTTCCACTGTGGATAATCGGCCTTCGGCCCGGACTGTGAAGTTTCTGGTAGAAGAGTCGACTGAACCTGCCGGCAACTCCACATTGTTGGCGCGTAAGGCTCCTTCCACTTCCGCCACCGTGATGTTTCTCGCCGCCAGCCTTTCCTTATCGAGCCAGACCCGGATAGCGTAACGACGTTCACCGCCAATACGTACGTCTGCTACCCCATCCAGAACGGATAGACGATCAGCCAGAACACGATCTGCAAAATCGCTCAGCTCAGCTGAGTCCCAGACATCACTGCGCAGCGTTACCCACATCATCGGGCGGGCATCGGAATCCGCCTTACTTACTACAGGTGGATCCGCTTCATCGGGGAGTTCGTTAGCGACCCGGGAAACGGCATCGCGAACGTCATTGGCAGCGATATCCACATTACGGGATGTGAAAAACTCTATACTGGTTCGTGACTCACCCTGCTCGGTGGACGACTCAATAGAGCGAATACCTTCAATTCCGCTGATGGACCCTTCGATCACTTGGGTGATTTGTGTATCCACCACTTCCGCTGCAGCGCCCGTGTAGTTGGTGGAAATGGACACCACAGGCGGATCAATGTCGGGGTACTCGCGCACCGGTAGGCCAAACAGGGCTGCCAGGCCAAACACCACAATCAGCAGACTGAGAACTGTCGCGAAGACGGGTCGCTTGATGGAAACATCTGAAAGAATCACGCTCAGGAATCCGTGGATTGGGCAAAGCGGTTATCCGGTATGGCAGTGTCCTCATCCACTACCCGGATGCGATTACCACTGCTGAGACGATCCTGTCCGGTAACGATCACCTGATCCTCAAGAGCCAAGCCCTCGACCACTTCCACCAGGCCGGGCATTCTTGAACCGAGAACCATAGAAATACGTCGCGCGATACCGTCCTCGGCGACAAACACGTACTTTTCATCACCACGGACCATCACCGCCTGCTCGGGAATCACCAGTGCCTGCCGTTCCCGCAGGGTCAGCGTTGCTGAGATAAACTGTCCGGGGCGCAGCTTGCCATTGGGATTGTCGAGCAGAGCCCGCACCGGAAGAGTCCGGCTGAGTTCATTAACGCGGGTGCCAAGCTCGGCGAGTTCTCCAGAAAATTGAATATCAGGAAAAGTGGGCGAAGTACCGCGTACCTGCTGGCCCAGATTAACCTGCCCCAGGAACCGTTCGGGAATAGCAAAGTTGAGCTCCATGCGCTCAGTGTTATCGAGCGTGGTGACGGTCGTACCGGCAGTGACATAGGCTCCGATGCTGATATCACTCAGCCCGAGAACGCCGGTAAAAGGTGCTTCAATCCGGTGGTTTCCCAAACGCACCTGGGCTGCCTGGCGCTGAGCGTCTCCAACATCAACGGCTGTGCGCAGCTCATCCACCTGAGACTGGGAAACACTGTTGTTGGATCGAAGGCTCTGGGCGCGCTCCAACTTTCGGCGGGCATCTGCTAACTGGGCCTCAATCACTTTGAGATCGGCCCGGGCCTGGCGATCATCGAGTCTTAGAAGAACCTCCCCCTGCTCAATGCGACGGCCCGTTTTAAGATTAAGTGCCACCGCGCGCCCGCTGATTTCAGTGGTCAGCTCCACCGCGTTCACAGCCTTCAGATTACCAACTGCCGTAACCACATCGCGCACGATATCCAGTTCGGGAGCCTGCGTATTGACGACACTGGCAGGCCGTTCTCGATCACTTTGTGCCGCATTGTCGCTATCCATTGAACGGTACGTGAACGCAGCCCCTGCGGCGACAACAACCAGTACCAGTCCAATTAGCCATTGC
>JBQCZX010000119.1:0-11662 GCA_052089485.1 Marinobacter sp.
AATTCTTGGTCTTGGGCAGATCGCACAGGCTCAGCAGCCTGAATTTTACAATGGCGAGATCGTTACTATTGAAGATGGCATAGAGGCTCACCGCGTTTACCCCGTAGCGACTTCTGATAATAAGGTCATAGAAGTTAGAGTTTCTGAATGTGAGGGGTGTTTATTTGACACATATATTCCAGCAAAAGCTATTGAGTTTTTTGTTGGAGAAAAGGCGGTTGAGGTGGCAGTAGCGACTAAAGTTTCTTCCAAATATTCTGCTGTAGTATTAATCGATCATGTGACCCGAAAGGTCAATTCAGTATATTACAATAGCCGGGTTGTTGGAGGTGAGATGTGAGGTTTTTTAAAAGTAAATACGTGCACTTTTTCGCGTCTCTTTTTCTCTCGTTGTCGGCATCCTTTTCTTGGGCTGACGATACCGAAATATTTTTCAATATTGAATCGCAAACCAGTATTAGGCCAAACATTTTGTTCATTCTCGATAATTCTGGGAGTATGAGAAGCAAAATGGACGTAGTGATTCCCAAAGACGGCGTCTACAATCCGAATAAGGATTACAGTGGTCGTTTTTCAAAAAGTCATGTTTATTATAAGCAAGATGGTGATTGGTATGAGGTTAGACGCTCGGTAATCCGGTGCAGTGACCTATTAAATAGAATTGATCAGGTTGGTGAGCTCAAAAGCTATAGGATGGCCTACTATTATGGAAATAAATGGAATAGCTTTGATGAGGATAACGTTAATAATAGTACTACTGACTGTCAAGCGGATGGGGATACCAATCTTAACTGGGACCGGTTTGATCTTCGAGACTATTCTTCTGCCAATTATCTCAACTGGGAGAACTCTGGTACCGAAACCGTCAGAATGACTCGCATGGAAATTATGCAGGGTGTCGCCCGAAATCTCGCAGATACTGTTACCGGCGTAAATATAGGCTTGATGACCTTTAACCTGAACCAGTCATCCGAAGGTGGGCGGGTTCTAAATAACGTGAGGGATGTTAAGACCAATGCAGATGATTTTAAAGATGAAGTGGATGCACTGTATCCATCCACAAATACGCCGTTATCCGAAACTTTGTTTGGTGCGATGCGATATTATCAAGGTGGAAAGCCATTTCTAGATAAAAATCCTAGGGGTGAGACCATTTCAAATGGTAAATATATATCGCCTATAGAGCTTGAATGCCAGTCTAATAACATCATTCTCTTGACAGACGGTGAGCCAACAGCAGATACGAATCATAATGGTGAAATGGGGAGGGAAATCGGTACATCTTGTTCCGGGAACTGCCTCGATGAGATTGCCGGGTATATGAAGAATAATGATATGTCCGCCGCTTATGCCGGTGACCAAACTGTGACTACATATACAGTTGGGTTTGATATTAATGATTCTCTACTCGGGAAGGCTGCAACAGCTGGGGGAGGGAAATACTATCAAGCGAATGATGCGGTTCAATTGGCTGGAGCGTTCGACGATATTGTTAGAAGTGTTCTTGAAACCAGTAGTACGTTCGTTGCACCTGGTGTTGCGGTTAACTCATTTAATCGCCTGAATCATTTTGATGCGCTGTATTACTCTGTTTTCGAACCCGATACCCGCCCCCTCTGGGAAGGAAACCTGAAGCGTTACAAGATTTCCAACGATGGGGAAATTGTGGATGCCAACGGCAACCAGGCAATAGATTCAGCAACAGGTTTTTTTAAGGATGGGGCGCAAAGTTGGTGGGCGCTGGCGCCAGACGGGAAAGCCGTAACGGCCGGAGGAGTTCGTTCAAAACTGCCTGGCGCAACGAATAACAGAAAGGTCTACACCTGGATCAAAGGAAAAAACCTGACAGCCGACGACAATCTTATTGCCACCTCCAACACTGATTCACTAACGAAAGCGCTTCTAGGCAATAGCAGTATGAGTGATGCTGAGCAGAAGGAGTTGATACGCTGGATTCGTGGTGAGGATGTCATGGATGAGAACGGTAATGGCCAGACCAACGATGCCCGTAAGTTTGTCTCGGATCCCTTGCATTCGGAGCCGAAACTGATTGTTTACGGTGGCACAGAGGCCAGCCCGGATACGGCCGTGTTTTTTGGCGATAACCAAGGTTATCTCCATGCAATTAATGGTGAAACCGGCGAGTCCTATTTCGCATTTATGCCGGCTGAGTTGCTGAAGAATCAAAAAACTTTTATGCAGAACAGCGACACGGTAGCGGATCGGATCTACGGCATGGACGGATCTGTAGTCAGTTGGATAAAAAATCCGAGCGGAGATGTTAAAGCGGCTGACGGTGATCATGTATACCTTTATACCGGCATGCGCCGGGGTGGTCGCAGTTACTATGCATTAGACGCCACCGACAGGTCAGCGCCAAAGGCCCTGTGGGACATCTCCGGAGGTACAGGGGAATTTGCTGAGTTGGGTCAGAGCTGGTCTACACCAGTCAAGAGCAAGATCAACATCGACGGGGATGTTAAGGATGTTCTGTTTTTTGCCGGAGGGTACGATGCGAATCAGGATAACGCGACTACCCGGACTGAGGATACTATGGGGCGCGCGTTGTACATCGTAGATGCTGAGACTGGCAAACGGCTTTGGTGGGCAGGCCCAAAAGGTTCAAATGCTAATCTAAAGCTTGGTGAGATGAAGTACAGCATGCCCGCATCTCCCAAAGTCCTTGATATAGATGGTGACGGTCTTGCAGACCAAGTTTATATCGGGGATATGGGGGGGCAAATTTGGCGTTTCGATATGAATAATGGCAGCTCTGCAGGTAGTCTGGCCTACGGTGGACGCATTGCAGATTTTGCAGGCGATAATGAGGCGAGTGCCCGACGCTTTTACCATACCCCTGATCTCTCGATCAGCCGATATTGGGGAAAGCGTTATCTGAGCCTAATGATTGGCTCGGGCTACCAGGCACACCCCTTGAATAAGGTGATCAAAGATCGGGCATATATGCTTCGAATCCCTGCACTGTTTGGGGCGCCAGTTGATCCGAGCTCAGGTGATGTGGCCTATGCCACTCTTACAGAGAGCGATCTGTTTGATACCACAGACAATAAAATCGGGCAGGGCACCGATGCGAAGAAGCTTGCTGCCGAGGAAAGCCTGGCTGAGGCCAGTGGCTGGATGATCGAGCTTGAGAATACGGGAGAAAAAATATTGTCATCAAGCATTGTGGTGGGTGGAACAGCTACATTTACAACGTACGAACCCGCTGCAGCACTATCTGCGTGTGCGCCGTCGACGGGCCGTTCACGCCTTTATTCGGTGGTACTCCGTGATGGCAAGCCTGCTCGGAATCGCGACGATGTTGATCCTGATTCAGAACCGACCAAGGACGACCGCGATCAGGATGTAGAAGTCCCAGGCTTCCCTGAGCCTAAACTGCTAAGAACTGAAGAGGGGGCGTTCATTTGTGTGGGTACAAGCTGTGAGCCGGTAGAGGACAGCAGCACGTTTACTCAAACATTCTGGAGGGAAGCTGAGTGATTGAATTCAGGAGTCGAGCACATAACGGCTTTACTTTGATAGAGTTGATGATTGTGGTGGCTATTATCGGCATTCTTGTTGCCGTGGCTTATCCTTCTTATCAGGAGTATGTGAAATCCTCTCGGCGGGCGGAAGCGCAATCCGCGCTCATGGGGTTGGCTGCGGCGATGGAACGGCACTTCACAGTGAGCAACACCTACAAAGGTGCGGGATCAGGTGGAGGTGACACTGGTGCGCCAAGTATTTATTACGATCAGGTGCCCAATGGAGGGGGCACTGCATACTATAATCTGACTATCGAAAGCGCGTCGGACGCAGCGTTCCTGGTAAAAGCAACCCCCGCGAACGCTCAAGCGGGGGATGGTTTTTTGGATTTGAATAATCAAGGCATCAGGCGCTGGGATAGAGACAATAGCGGTGGCATAGGCACCGGAGAGACGAGCTGGAAAAAATAGAAGTTGATCTTGGGGTTAGCACTGGATCAGAGCGCCCCAAGATAGCCGGATTTTATTATCAAGGTCTTTATCATGAACCGCACGAAAGCGGCCGCCACGGTTGACTGTGAGATAGCTCATTGGCTGTCGCGAGTTCTGTTCGGGGCATGCGATCAATGAGCCGCTGGCTCCATGGATAAGGCCTTTGGGGCCGAATGTTAAGTATCCACTTCCACCTGTGCGGGATTTAATGCGGTAATTTGATACAGGCTGAATAAACTTCCAAACGGTGTTTTCATCCGGCTGTAGATCCTTGTCGCCGTCTGGAAATATCGCTGCGGGTAATGTCCAGTCGTCAATGCACCGGTTGCCAGAAGACAGCGGGCATATGGTTACAAGGGCTCCGGTATGAACAGCTTGGGAGCGAGCAAATGAAAAGGCTCCATGATAGGTAGCGATGAGTTCTCGCTGACGCGACTTGGTAACCTCGCGATCCATTGCAGGAACCGCCATGCTAAATGTGATGGATAGAATGATTAGTGTGATTAACAGCTCAACAAGTGTTAATCCCTTGTTTTGAAAAATAGTCATGTAGCCTCCTTGGCAGATTAACGGCTTTCATCCTGAAAGCCTCTCTATTATTTACTCCATTCCCAATTTCTTCAACCGATACCGCAACGCCCGAAAGCTGATCCCCAGCTTCTTCGCCGCCGCCGTTTTGTTCCAGCGAGTCGCCTCCAGGGCCTTATCAATAGCTTGGCGCTCGATAGACTCAAGATAACCCTCAAGGTCAATGTCGCCCTCTGGTACCAGTGATGGGCTGGCATCTGAGATAGCGTTGCCTGACCCCGCCAAACCATTACCAAGATGCAGGTCGGTAGCGCTTATTTGCTCTGCGTCGCACAGAGTAAACGCGCGCTCAAGTATGTTTTCCAGTTCCCGCACGTTCCCAGGGAAATCATGTTCTTTTAGTCGGTTAACCGCATCCTTTGTCAGTGTCGCCTTGTCGCATTCATATTCCCGGGCAATGCGCTCCAGTATGTGGTTGGCCAGAAGCGCAATGTCATCGGTGCGATCCCGTAATGGGGGTACTGCCAGCTCTATCACGTTAATCCGGTAAAATAGATCCTGTCGGAAGCCGCCATCCTGAACCAGTTCAGCCAGGTTTTTGTGGGTGGCGCTCAGCAGTCGTATATCAACGGGCAGCTCTTTCGTATCGCCCACCGGCCGCACCGCTTTTTCCTGGATAGCCCGCAGCAGCTTTACTTGCATGGCGAGGGGCAGGTCGGCAACTTCGTCTAAAAACAGTGTGCCGCCGTTGGCAGAGCGGAACAGGCCGTCCTTGTTTTCAACTGCCCCTGTAAAGCTGCCTTTTTTGTGGCCGAAAAATTCACTTTCCATTAACTCGGAGGGAATGGCGCCACAGTTAACGGCAACAAAGGGCCCGTCACTGCGGGGGCCTTGGAGGTGAATCATCCGTGCTACCAACTCTTTGCCGCTACCGGATTCACCGCTGATAAATACCGGTGCCTGGCTTCTGGCGAGTTTGCGGGTTTGGTTGCGGAGCTTTTTGATTTGCGCGGAATTGCCGAGCAGAAGACCGGGCTCGTCAGTTCCTTCGCTCTCGTTGGAGTCTGGCTGGGCAAGCTTTAATGCGCTATTCACTAACTCTCTAAGCTGGGAGAGTTCCACGGGCTTGGAAACAAAATCAAACGCGCCGGCTTTTAGTGCTTCGATCGCGGTATCCATGTTGCCATACGCGGTGATAACGGCAGCGGGTGTGGCTGGCCGGTGTTTCTGAATCCATTGCACCAGCTCGATGCCGTTTCCATCCGGTAGGTTCATGTCTGTTAAGCAAAGATCTGGGGTATAGCTTTCCAGCAGATTGAGTGCGCTGGTAAGGTCTGGAGCGGTTCGGGTTTTAATGCCCATGCGGGTAAGGGTAATTTCAAGAAGATCCCGGATATCCGGTTCATCATCAACAATCAGCGCGGTGTGGGTGGTCATCTTTATGTGTCGGTTCCATGTCAGATCATTCGCCCTGGGTGGGCAAAGGTAATGCGAAAGCAGCAGCCGGTCTGGTTGTCTTCCATTAGGGAAAGATGGGCCTGATTAGCCTCGCACAGTTCCCTCGCCAGATAAAGCCCGAGGCCGGTGCCAGCGTTGTCGGTGGTGTAGAACGGCTCGAAAATTGAGTGGCTGGAGCCTGCAGTAACGCCCGGGCCGAAATCCCTTACGTCCACGTAGGCGCGTTCGCCATCGGCTGTGGCGCATACGCTAAGTTCGATCTTGCGCTCGCCAGACTGCTGCTGGCTGTAGCGCAAACCATTGTCGCACAGGTTTACCAGCACCTGCTCCATCTGGCTTGTATCAAATCGTGCGCCGGGTATATCGGGTGCAATTTTTAAAATTATGTTGGTGGGTGGGCTGGTTGTTTCTTGAGTTTGGAGGAAGTCCCCTTGGAACTCTTTTAGCCAGCTGGCTAAATCAACCAGGTCGGCATTGGCAGGCTGGCGTCGGGACAGGCTGAGCACGTTCTCTATAATACCGTTCACCCGGCGGGAATGGCGTCGGATGATGTCGAGCATTTGCTGGTCACTAGCATCCATGTGTGGTGATTCTTCCATCAGTTGAGCGGCGTGACTGATGGCCCCAAGCGGGTTGCGTATTTCATGGGCAATACCGGCCGTGAGTCGCCCGAGGGATGCCAGCTTCATTTGCTGGGCCTGCTGGGTCACTTTGCTGGTGTCTTCGATAAATACCAAAATCTGGTCACCTCGCTCCTGGTCAAGCCGGGTGAAATTGGCTTGTAGCGGCGGAGAGGTTGGGCCAGGGTGAAACGATTCTGTGCGTTTTTCTGGGTTTTTTAGCCAGGCTTCCAGTCCCAGTTTTAAGGGCTGGGGTAGGGTGCGGGATCGGGTTGCCGAAGTGTCTCTGTCTGTGGGAATGCCAAACAGTAGCTCTTCAGCAGCGGCGTTCGCCAGGCGCATCTGGCCATATCGATCGAGCACAAGAATGCCGGTGCGCATGCGCTGTATAATCTGTTGGTTGATTTGCTCCAGCTCTGCAATGCTCTGCGCCCGGCTGGTGGCGAGCGCATCGCTGCGCATCATCCGCCGCGAAATGTTCTGCAGAATAAATGCAGCTGCAAAGTACACAATGCCAAGCGAGCCGGCACGCACGATATCATCGCCGGGGCCGTCGACAGTCAGTATCGCCCAACCGGTAATGCTGAGGGAGCAGATGGCGGCGAGTGCCGCGTAAAAAGTACCCATGCGACTCGGGGTAAGAATATTGCCTGCCGCAACAGACACAATAACCAGGTTCGCCAGCCCGTTGGTGATGCCGGTGCTGGTAAACAGCAGTCCGTGCATAATCAGGATGTCCAAGAGAATGGACAGGGTGACGTGTCGCGGCCCTGGTTTAAAACCAGCCAGCATGGTGAGTGCAACAAAGCAATTCAGTGCCAAATAGCCCATTACACCAATTTGGTAGTAGTCCAGAAGGCGAAAACGGGTGTCGAAGTTCACTGGATCAACAAATAGCAGAGCCACCAGCATTAGGCTGATTACAAGCCGGTAGTGGTTGTAGATCCGGAACAGTTCGGCCTGTTGTAAGCCCGATGCTCTCTTGCCGGTTCTGACTGCTGATACCGTATCTGTCACCATGGTTTTTCAAAATCCGTTGTTGAGCGGAGGAAATCAGGGCCTGCGCGGGGTTATAATAGCCTTTTCGTGGCAATGAGTTACAGGAGCCTAACTATGTCTGTTCCCGGGAGCACTCCGCTTTCCAGTACATCACCCCGCACGCTGCGGGTTGTGATGGCGCAGTTGGATTTTCTTGTGGGGGATATTCCCGGCAACACTGATCGGATTATCAACACGGCGAAGCGTGCATACACCGAACACAAGGCAGATATTGTGGTATTTCCGGAGCTTTGCGTTACCGGGTATCCGCCAGAAGACCTGTTGCTGCGCCCCAGTATGGACCTCAGAATAAATGACGCGTTGGAGCAACTGCAAGCTGCCCAGCTTGATGCTGCGATTGTTATCGGAACCCCTTTTCGACGTGATGGTTTGCTTTATAACGCGTTGGTCGTGATCGAAAACGGACAAGTCACTGGGCGCTACTTCAAGCGGTTTCCACCCAATTTCCAGGTATTCGATGAGAAACGTTATTTTGCCGATGGCACAGATGCAGTAGTGGTCGATATCTGTGGCGTGCTAGTGGGTCTCGCGGTTTGTGAGGACATTTGGGCAGATGGCCCGGTTGAGGATTCGGTGGCGGCAGGTGCGCAATTGATTATCAGCCTGAACGCGTCGCCCTATGATATTGACAAACAAGCACGGCGAAAGGCGCTGCTTGAGCGCAAATCCCGAGAGAATCAGGTGAGTATTGTTTACGCCAATCTGGTGGGGGCTCAGGATGAACTGGTGTTCGACGGTGGCTCCATGGTCTATGACCACTCAGGTTCACTCGCTGTAGAAGCGCCGCAGTTCACCGACGGCCTCTTCCTGGTAGAGTTTCTATGTGACCGCCACTGCCAGCCAGCCTCCCAGCCACTGTCAGCGCAGCGCTCGCTCGAAGCGAGCGTTTACAGCGCGCTTGTTGTTGGTGTTCGCGATTATGTAAATAAAAATGGTTTCAAATCTGTGGTGCTTGGTCTTTCCGGTGGGATCGATTCCGCTGTAGCCATGGCTGTGGCGGCGGATGCGCTAGGGCCGGAGCGCGTTCGCGCGGTGATGATGCCGTTCAGGTATACCCTGGGTATCAGCCTGGAAGACGCAGAGGCCCAAGCGGCAGCCATGGGGGTTCAATACGATGTGTACTCCATAGAACCTATGTACGAATCGTTCATGGCAACCCTCGCTGCGCCATTTGAGGGCACTACTGTCGATACCACAGAGCAGAACTTGCAGGCTCGTATTCGCGGTGTGTTGCTGATGTCGCTTTCCAACAAGTTTGGCTCGTTGGTGCTTACCACTGGCAATAAAAGCGAGGTGGCGGTGGGGTACTCGACCTTGTATGGCGATATGGCTGGCGGTTTTGACGTGCTCAAGGACGTTTCGAAAACCCTCGTATTTCGCTTGGCTTGGTACCGTAATACGGTGTCACCGGTAATTCCTGAGCGAGTGATAACGCGCCCCCCTTCAGCAGAGCTTGCCCCGGACCAGAAAGATGAAGACAGCCTTCCCGGTTATGATGTGTTGGATCAGATTCTGAGCTTGTACGTGGAGCAGGATTTTAGCGCGGATGCGATTGCTGCAGAGGGTTTCGATGAGGCGGACGTTAAGCGGGTGATTCGCCTGGTAGATATCAACGAATATAAGCGCCGGCAAGCGCCCATAGGCGTGCGCATTACCGAGCGTGGCTTTGGCAAAGATCGCCGCTATCCCATTACCAGTGGCTGGAAAAGCGGCAATTAGCAGAGTAGGGGTTACTCGTCGCCCATAAGCCCGAAGGTAACCACGCTGGAGAGTGAGCGGTTCTCACGCTTCAGCAGGTTTGCCTCAAACTCGCCGTCGCTGTTAAACGCATCGCTTTTCGGGAAGTTCTGGCGAAGCAGGGCCACCGCGTCCTGGGAGCCTTTTTTGAATTTCAGAAAGTCGAAGGTTTCCGCCAGAATAATCAGCGCTTCTTCAACGGAGGGTGAGGAAGGGTAGTTTTCGACTATATAGCGCGCCCGATTATTGGCGGCCACATAGGCTTCGCGCTTGATGTAATAGCGTGTTGCATGAAGTTCCAGCTCGGCCATGCGGTTGCGCACGGCAATCATGCGCTGGCGAGCATCGGCGGCGTATTCGCTTCCGGGGTAGCGATTCAGCAGTTCGCTGAAATCACGAAACGCCTGCAGTTGCTCTCCGGCATCTCTGGCGGCTACATCAATCGGGAAATAACGCGCCGCTAAGCCAATATCGAGGTTATAGGACGCAAGCCCCCGCATATATAGTGCATAATCAGCGTGGTCGCTCTGGGGGTTCAGGCGTAGGAACCGGTCTGCCGCACCTCGGGAACCTTCAAGATCCAGATTCTGGTAGCGGGCATAAATAAGATCGAGCTGCGCCTGCTCAGCGTACCGGCCGAACGGGTAGTAGGTCTCCAGCGAATCCAGGTTTTGCTCTGCTTCGGTGAAGTTGCCGGAGTTCATTGCCTGTCGTGCATTGTCGTAATAGGTTTTTTCCGGGAGCACTTCGTCTGGCTTGTTGGAAGCGCAGGCACTGATCAGGACGACCAGTGTGGAAAGTAGCAGTAAACGAAAACCTGATCTCATGCCGAAATCCCGTATAATGTCGATAAATTCGAGTGCGTCATTGTAGCGGGGAACTCGCCCTATGTGCAGTCTCATGTGAATTCATATGGGTTTGCGTAGAGAGTACACCCCGTTTACTTCAAATATTCTGACGGAAACGTAACACACACAGGCCCCGGGGGCTTAATGTCATCTGAGAACCGAATAACTGCCAGTTTTGATGTGCCGCCAAGTTTGAGTGACCGACGGCTGGATCAAGCGGCGTCTGAGCTCATGCCCGAGCACTCGCGTTCGCGCTTGCAATCCTGGATTCGCAGCGGTGCGTTAACCGTGAACGGAGAAGCTCGTAGGCCAAAAGACAAGGTAATGCTAAGCGATCTGCTAGAGCTTGACGCCGAGCCGGAAGCTCAGGTGACCTGGCAAGCAGAAGCAATCAGCCTGGATGTGGTTTATGAAGATGAGCACCTGCTTGTTATCAACAAGCCTGCGGGACTGGTTGTTCACCCTGCGGCCGGCCACGCAGATGGTACGCTGGTGAATGCGTTGCTGAATTATGCTCCCGAGGTGGAGAATCTGCCCCGCGCGGGCATTGTTCATCGCCTCGATAAAGACACCTCCGGTGTGATGGTGGTTGCGCGAAGCTTGATCGCTCACACCTCGCTGGTCGACCAGCTGCAAACCCGCAGCATGGGCCGGGAATACGAGGCAGTAGTGGTGGGTACTCTTACCGGGGGCGCCACCGTGGATGCGCCTATAGGGCGCCACCCCCATGAGCGCAAAAAAATGGGCGTGGTCAAAAGCGGTAAGCCTGCAGTCACCCATTACCGTTTGATCGAGCGCTTTGCAGCTCATACCCATGTGCGCTGCAAGCTCGAAAGCGGGCGCACCCACCAAATTCGTGTGCACATGGCGCATGTAAAGCACCCGTTGGTTGGTGACCCTCTCTACGGCGGCAGGTTGCGCTTACCCAAAGGTACAACGGAAGCGCTACGTGAAGTGCTGGCAGCCTTTAACCGGCAGGCGTTGCATGCGCGCAAACTCACACTGGAGCACCCGGAAACCGGCGAGATTCTGAGCTGGGAAGTGCCGTTGCCTGAGGATTTCGTCGGCTTGCTTGTCGCGTTACGCAAGCATGTTCAGGATATGGAGAGTAATGAATTCTGAAGTTGGCTCAGGGCTGTCGCTTATTCGCCCGGATTGGCCAGCCCCTTCGAACATCCGCGCGGTCTGCACAACCCGATCAGGCGGCGTTAGCCAATGCCCTTGGGCAAGCCTGAACCTGGGCGACCATGTAAGTGATGAAATTGCGCATGTGCGTGAGAATCGCTCAAGGTTGGCCAATGCCTGCGGCCTGCCAACCAAAGCTTTTGGTTGGTTGAGTCAAGTTCACGGTACTGAGGTTGTTAGCTTACCTATAGAAGATGCCAGTTTGGTTCCCAAAGCTGATGCAAGCGTCACCCGGGTAGCCCGTAAGGCG
>JBQCZX010000120.1:0-11609 GCA_052089485.1 Marinobacter sp.
CTTTGCGATTTTGTTATTCAGTTTTTCAAGTTCATCATTGATGTCTCCTGACGCAAACTTCTGACTGACTAAATACCTTCCCTCCCCATCGTTTCTAACTATCTGCCCTTTTGACACTATCGCTCACCTATTTCGCAGAACTTGTCGGCGCCCGTCACATAATAATTGATATAGTCAGTTCGAATTTCTTCTCCCAAAAAAATGGCAGTCATGCCCGGCAGTAGAAAATGATCAATATTGCACCGCACCCGGCGCTTGCCATTTTGAGTGCTTATGCTCCGGACGCCTGTAAGTGTGCGTGCTCCCGAGGAAACTGCCTTTCCTTTTATGCTCCCAGAAACTGTAACAGTTAAAGCCCTTTGTCCTCGATCTGGGCGCAGAGTATCGAATCGAGATCGTAGTATTTCTTCAAATCGAGCGTCCCCATCTGACAGAAGGTACCCCTTTTGAATGACCAACTCACCTCTCTGTCGAGCTTCAATTTCAGGAAGCAATTGCTCAGCAGCAGGCATCACTGCCTGAAGGTAAGAAGATCGAGAGCCAGCCTGATTAGTAGCCTGCCAGCTTGAGATTCCACCAATATTGAGATCTTCAACCCCATCTGCAGCGCCCGTAATAACTAAACGGTAAACCTCCTGAACTTGCACGGGAGGCAGGCTGGAAATCCAGTCCTGAAATACATATAGAGAAACCGCGAGATCGAGCTCTGCCTCTACATGGCCGGAAATTCCATCGGCTTTTCCTGAAAAGTCAGCAATAAGCTCTATGGTGGCTGATATCGTGCCGCTAGCGCCGCCTGAAGAAAGATCAAGATCAGCCCACGCGGGCGGAATGTAAGGGCTTTGCTGGTCACTAAAGTCTAGGGCAGACCAGTCAGGCGGTATGTAAGCCATTACGGTCCACCTGCGGCAGGGCTGCCATCGTAATTATATGGACCAGCGATGGCAGGCTCAGCATCGCCATAAAATTCGAAAATTAGCCAGAAAGGTTCATGAATTTGCGAGCCATCAATCGTTTCGGAAAACGCGCCACCAGAAGAGTAACCAACGTATAGACAGTTTTGAGGCGAAGGAAAGCCATAGACAAGGTTAACAGCGAAAATTTCCGCAGAAGTGGCGTCCATAGGAAGCGTAATGTTCGCGGAAATAGTGACGGTAGCCATACTATTGCCCCCCAACGGTTAAGGCTCCGGAAGTGATGGTTACCGGCAAGCCGGCAGTAATATTTGCCGAGTTAAGCTGAATGCTCCCGCCACCGCCTACTTGTGTCACTGACAGATATAGCACTTCGGCGCCATCTCTATTAAGCAGCCTGGCCCAGCCCGCGAGTGCGGTGGCATTTGCAGCGGGGTCCTCTGAAATGGGGTCAAAAGTGATTGCCCCGTTAGACTCAACGCCCACATTAGCGGATAGGTCAAGAGAAGCGAGAAGGGTCCCGGAAATAACATCACCGATACTCGCTGGCATTGCGCCCTCATAGATTTCAATTTTCGGTAGCGACATAGAGCCGGCAGAGAGTGATGCCAGCAAAGTTTTCGCCATTAACGAACGGACTGATATCGCTACCTTCAAAGGTCTATCCTCTTTTCAATAAGTATTTGAATCTGTGCGGAATCATTTCTTAGAGCGAACGGGCCTGGAGCGCCGACAAAACAGCCTTCCACTGTTGAAACAATCAATCGGCTGTAAGTTTTTGCCATGCGCCGTATCGTCTCAATCTGGATTCCATCCTTTGCAGGCCAGCTAATATCGAGCGTGCGGTCTGCATCTGAGTAACCGAAATCAGGAATCACAGCCTTGCCATCCAGAGTCGGAATCCGGTTATTTCTGCGTTCAAAGCCCATCATTCCATTTGGGCTTACGCCCTCTAGTAACACATGGCCATCAAGGTCAAACTGTGGTGCCGCTATGGAGACGTTCATGAGCCAAGCCCCAACAACATTTCTTCACCGTCCGCATTCACGCGAAGCTGTATTGCGTTAAGAATCTCAAACATAAACGCCTCAAGGTGAGGCTGCAGGCCGGCGCCATCAACTTTGATAAGTGAGTCGCCTCGCTGCAGGTTTTGGGTTTTCTGCCTTATATTGTCAACTTGGGCCTGAACCAGCTTGCTTTGATCGTTCAGCGCCTGTTCTCGATATTCGTTCTCTTTCCTGATCTGGCTGGCAATATCAATCTGAGTAGAGCGAGAAGCGTCATCGATGCCGCCAAACAAATCTCCAATCAGGTCGCCAGTGCTGGCAAATGTATCGCTAATGGTTTTTGCGATGGCTTCGGCTCGCTTGGCGCCAGCTTCGACTTCTGCAATATCCAGAGACACCTTGGCCTCAATGTTCTTGATGCGCTCGTTCGAGTTAAGCTCCAGCATCTTGAGCTTGTAGGCTTCAGTTTGCTCGACAACTTCTTTGGTTTTCTTTGCAGCGTCATCGAGCGACTTATTGGATTTGATGATTGTTCCGGAGAAGCTGTTAACCTTTCCGGTGGTTTCGTCATACCCAAGCTGCAGAGATTTGTTGTTGTCGGATAATTCTTTTGTGTTTTTGGCAACATCGCCCAGAGCCCCGCCGCTCTTTTGAACAGAGTCGGTGAGCTCGTCTAGCGCTGTAGTTGCTTTCCTTTGGCCGTCTGAGTAATCGCCCAAAGACTTGTTTAGCTCACCCTGTTTATTGGCATTTTTGACAAGCTCAGAAGCCCGCTTGTTTAGTGCGTCGATATCCAGCGTTGCAGATTGCCGGGTATTGTCGAGAGAATCGGCTAGTTTTTTGTTTAGCCCGCGAAGCTCGTCGGTTTCTTTTGATATGTTCGCAAGCTCACCGGTAAGGGGGGCGAACTCGGCGTTAATTTTTGCAAGCTCGTCGGCGTTGAAATACTCATATAGCCAGCCGCCAATAGAATTACCAAACTTCTCTTCCAGTGGCCCTATTACGTATTCATTAATTAGGGTTCCCACGCCATAGCCGCCAGCCAGCGCAAGGCCAATCAAGCCGCCTTTTCCGGCGGCGGCCGCAATCGACTTAACCGAGTTAAGATTGCCGATTAGGGCCTTAAAGCCCTGAGCGCCCGCCAGCGCTGTCAACCCTGTGCCTACTGAATCGAGACCAGACCCCAGCCCGCCGATAATAGGAAGTAGCGTATCAACGGTTTTGGAAAGTCCAAGCAACTCGCCAGCGCTGCGTTTTGTTGCGTCATCCAGATCTTCGAACTGATCAATACCTTCGCCAATCAGCTTAAATAAAGGCTTGAGCCCATCGATGATGCCGGCAGAGACGTTAACCAAAGCGGTGAAGGCGTCGGCAATCCTTTGCAGCACCTGCTGCAACCCTTCCGCCGTGTCCAGGTCAACGTCGCCAAATAGATTTTTGAAAACCCCACCAAGTTCATCGCCAAGATCACCGAACGCGCCAAGAAGGCTGGTCAGGTCGAGATTGGATAGCGCTTCCGGGAAGTTCTTCGCGATGGTCTGAAGCTTTTTATCGATATCTTGGGCGAGCCCTTCCATCGCACCAAGAATGGGCGCGAAAGCGCCGTCATCCAGCCGTATCTCATCGCCCAGGGAGTTGAAGATACCGGTCAGGGATTTAACAATGCTGCGGGTTTCATCTGTAAGGCTGCTTCCAGCACTGATAAGCGCAGAATTTAAATTGTTCTGAAGCATTTGACCAAGATTGCCGAGCGTATCCGTCAATTCTTTTGATGCAGTATCGGCGGCACCGGCGTTGTCCCTGAATTCTCCGAGGTTTTCGGCGAACTTCTCCGAAGCGTTCCCCGTCAGTGCGAGCACCGGCGCCAGTGCCTCTACGCTGCCAAACAGTTTAGCGATGATTTCTGTATTGCCGCCTGTGGCCTTTGCTACGTCATCCAGAACACCGGCGAAGCCTTTGCTCTCCAAAGCCGCGGCATTGAACTCAATGCCTAGGCTCGAGGCAACTTCCGAAGCTTCTTTTGTTGGCTTCAAAAGCGCAGTTATAGCCGCGCGAATACCGGTGATCGCCTCTGGCGTGCTGGTGCCGGTCTCTGCGGTGATGGTGGCGATCGCTGCGGCCATCTCATCAAAGCCAAGACCCGCTGCGGATGCGAGAGGCGCAAGGCGACCTATGGCAGAAGACAGCTCAGGAATGGTGGTTTGGCCCAGCCTTACAGCGGTAAAGAACGTGTCCGCGTAGGCGGCAGCCTCATCTGTACTGGCACCAAAAGCGTTCATGGTGCTTACTAGGGCAGTGGTAGTTGTGCCTAGATCCGCCTTCCCCGCGATAGACAGCCGCTCGGCGGCAGTTATTAAATCCAACGAGTCTTTGTAATCAACGCCCGCCGATATGGCGCCGTAGGTCGCGCCCGTAATTTGCTCAAGGGATGCGCTGGATCTTTCAGAGTATTCAAGAATCTGAGCCTGAAAATCGCGCAGGTTGTCAGCCGGCTGGCCAATGAGCGTTGAGATCTCGCCGAAAGCGGTGTCGAAGTCATCCGCGATCTTTACGGCGTACCCGGTAACCGCAAGGCCAGCTGCCGCCAGCGCAACATCAAGCTTTAGGATTGAGTCGGTAATATCCGCAAGCGGGCCGGTGATGCTGCCAACTTGGCCCTCCAGCTTATTTAATCCCTTTCCCACGGAGCTAACGGCGCCGCCCGTGTTGTCGATACCTCCAAAGATGATCTCAACTGTCTTTGATGTGGTGGCCATCTTTTCTCCGGGCATTAAAAAACCCGCCGTAGCGGGGTTCTTTTTGATTCGGTAGCCTTACCGGCAAATATTGTTTCGGTGCCGTTCAGCGTCTTTTATTCGTTGTTCGTGGTAGCGCTTTTCGCTAATCGTCCAGCCTTGGGTTTGTTGCTGATCCCACCGCTCTTGGGCGCTTTTTAAGCTATTTTCTGCCCCGGTGCATAAGTAGTCAGGGCTGTTTCCGTAGTCGCTGCGCACTTCTTCGACTCTATCCCTGTAACGATCCCCGGCCCTCTCGTAAGCTTTCTGCTGATTACGCCTTTCAAGAGCGCGGCTTTGACGAAGAATGTCAGACTCGGCGCCGCCGTTATGGCGTGCAGAATTGTCTCGGATCTCCACTTGCTGCTGCTTACCTGGTGGCGGTTGAGCCCCGAAGTGGGTATTGCCGTTCTCGTCAGTCCATTTATAGACTTGAGCTGTGGCAGGAAACGAAAGGGATATGAGTAAAGCCAGAATTAAGCGCACTATTGCCTCCTTGTCATGTTTCGGCCAAGGATAGCACAACGCTTATTTGTGGCTCTTGTACCACATACCCCAAAGATTGAGTTCGCAGTCCGTGAGATAGCCCTCTGGGAATACATCGGGCCGGCTCTCGTAGAGATACCGACCCTTCCTATCCGCCAGGGCTAAGCTGGCTTGGATGCTTGGGTTTTCCCAGAGGGCTTTTGCTTTACCTGGGCCTGTTGCCCCTTGCCGGTCAGCTCCATGATCTTGTTGGCCATGATGCTGAACTCAACCGGGAACACTTCAGCCAGCTTGGCGGTATCCGCCAGTTCTAGCTTTGGCTCAACTGTGGCAAGCCGTACATGCTCAAGGCGTTTGGCAAGGGAGGCTGGAACGTCCTGGTGGTAGCCAATTCCGTCCATGATCGCGCCAACCTTTTCCTTTCCGGATCCAGCCAGCTTTTCAACCAGGTCTGATAAAAGCTTTCCCTTTGATGCAGATTCTTCAGCCTCGGCAAGCTCGTGCGCAGTTAGCCCGCGCACAATCACTTTGCCATCACCAAAGCCCGATTCCGCCAGAGCATCCAGCGTGACTTCCGTTTCACGCGGGACAAAGCTCGCCTTCTGGAAGGCTTTCAGGTCCAGCATTATGCGGCCACATCCGCGCCCGCAGACTCTGGCGAGATGGTGCAAGATGCTTGTATTTCATCGCCAGCTGGAAAGGTGCGCGAGATGCCAAACTTACCTTGCTCCAAAATATAGGCGCTCTGGAACTTGCTCGGATAGAACTTGAACCAAAGAATCTCGTTCTTGAGTTTCACCAGGCCGTCACTGATGCCGTCGTTCAGATACGCGGTAAACGTGGACTGGTTCAGCGTTGAGCTGGTTGAGCCGAGCGTGGTGCCGTAAATCTGAGTAGAGCTAACGGAGTGCGAGGTCTCAGAAGGCACAAAGTCGGAGCCCTTGGGCACATCTGCAAAGATAGGCTCAGCAAAGCTGGCGTACACGTTTTTCGGCTTGTTGCCGGTGTGGATCAACGGCAGGCCAGAGTTGAACTTTACGTTGCCAGCGCGATAGTCGGGATCGTAAAGAGGGATGTCATACCGCTCTTGGTGCAGACCGACAACCTGGAAGATCTCGGAAGCCTTCACTGCGGTTGGAGCTTTGCTTGAGTAACGCACCTGACCAATCTCGATTTTATCGACAGCAATCAAGGGCGGGGCGCCGGCTGATCCGCGCGTCTCGCTAAATGATGAGCCCTCAGTGCCAGACGTAGTCGCAATGGTGCCGGTGGCGTTTACGGTAATAGAGTGGATGATATGGGTGGCGCTGGCCGCTCTTGCGCATGTCAGAGCTGATTCCGCAGATGCTGCAACAAACACGCCTTCAACGTAAGCGGTTAGGGCAGCCACGTCCACGGTGTTGTTAGCGCCTGCCGATGCAGGAACAATGGCGCCGCCATTAATCAGGCCATCAGGACGAATGACAGGCTCGAAACCTGAACGCCGAGACCAAAGCTCTGCGCCGGATTCAAAGGTGGTTACGTCGCCAGAATCTAGCAAAGCCGCAAGTGCCGATTGGCTCTGGCCGCCCTCATACTGGATTTTTGCATTTTCAGCGTTTGCCATGGTTTTATCTCCGGGTGCTGATTGCCCATTTCGGGCGGGTTAGGAAAATCAGGCACAAAAAAACCCGCTCAATAGCGGGCCTCTCTGATGCTTTGGGTTTTGGTTTGGGGTTATTGGCTGAACGGATCGCCGTTCTGGGTTTCGAATATCAAATCAAGCTTTAGCCCGCAGCCAGTTACTTTCAGCCCGGGCTCAGGTGTTAGCGGCAAGAACGATGCTTCGTGCATTGAGTGCGCCAGGCCATTCAGCGTTGGCTCAAACTGGCCATTTTTTAAAAACACACTGGTCACCGCCTGGGCATACATGGCGCCAGCCGCTTCCGCCGGAGGACCGTCAACTTTAAGTTTCACAAACTCAATCGTGACTTCCATGGAGTGCTGCAGGCTGCCGTATTTTGTGCGCTCTGTTTCCTGCTCGCCATCCCATACGCAGATAAATTCATCTTCATCGGCGTATTGTTCTCGGCGCAGCACAGGGCAACTAATCAAGGGCGAAAGGCGAGCCATGATTTCCTGTACAACCTGTTCTCGAATAGTGACTGGCATTACAGGAGCCCTCGATTAATGAGGCCTACTTGTCGGTTCAGTTCTTTTAGCATGGATTCGGCGGCGGTTTCCTCGGCTTTTTGGGCGAGGCCGGGGGTTTTCTGGTAAACCACAGGAACAGCCGGGCCGCTCTTGGCTCTGAGAGGAAGGCGCCCGTCATATTTAGGGCTTCCTATGTCTCTCTCGTAAACGCCCTTGTTTCCGCCTGGGCTAAGCTTGGTAATGAAAGAGTGCCGATAGCGCTCACGGCCTTCATCTTTCCAGAGCTTGAATGTGACGCCTTTCTTGGTCTGGCGGGCGCCGAAATGAATCAACGGCGTGGACCCGCCCTTAATGACTAGCTTGGCGGACATGTTGCGAAGGCTGGCGAAGTACATGGAGGTTTTTTCTCGAATGCGCTTCTTGGTCAGATTGGCCTTCTTGGCCATACCGTCAACCGCAGCCTTTCGGCCTTGCTTGGCTCCGTAGTTTACGGAGCGGAACAGGGCCTTTTTGGATCCCTGCCGGTACGCCTTTAGCAGATTGTTAACATCTGCAAGGCCTTTCGGATCAATGCGTACTGAAGGCTGTGTCATTGCTCGCTCACCACCACCTGAATTGTGTAGCCGTCGTTGGCGATTTTGCTTTCGACCTGCCAAACGGTTGGGCCAATGTGGATCTGGTCACGCTTTTTAAGGCTGCACACGTCTTCCGTTAGAAGCTCTGCTTCGTCGCGTAGCTCTAACGTTTCGGTTTCGCCGGCGCTTGTGGCTTGCACGTCCCGTGAGATGTGCACCAGGACATCGGCAACGGTTGATCCGTCGTATCGGTAAAGATCGCCCGTAACACCCATTGATTTGAGTATCCGGCGGGCGGATTTTTTGAACTGTCGATCACTCATAATGGTTCTCCGCAAACTGAAGCAGCCCCAGTTAAGGGGCTGCTTGGATTTGCAGAGATCAGCCGGTTAGCTTGATGACTGCGTTGGGGCGAGTGCAAAGGAACAACGGGTTAGATTGTGACTCCATCATCACACCCTTGTTCATTTCCATAGGCTCAAACTTGGAGTAGTACGGCAGGCCGTTGGTGCCCACCGTCTCCATGTAGTTTGCCGGGGCAAAGCGGCCGATGAACAAGTCTGGCACACCCTCCGGGATCGCGTAGGCTTCGCCGTCAGCAACGAACTTGGTGCCGCCAACCTGGCCACGGTACTGCTCGAAGGTTACGCCGGCGAACTCGAATCCGCCACGAACATCGTCACGCAATACTGCGCCATTTTGATAGCGAGAATAAGCCTCCTTCACTTCCGGATGCTCAATCAGGTTTTTGAAGTAAGTGCGGCCGCAGATCACACGAACGCCGGTGAACGATACGCCCGAAAGCTCGTCTTCAATCTTGTCCTGCAATTCCAGCACTTTGGCTCGCACCTTGGTGCCCGGAGTGCCTAGCACCAGGCTATGGGTAACCTGGGCAATGCCGAACGAGTCGAAGGTGTTAAGCAGCGGCGTGGTGCCGTCCGCGTCCATGATGATGCCCTTCACCGCACCGATTTTCAGGTGCTCCATGGTGGCGTCCAACTGTTGGCGATGTTTCGCCTGCCGCTTGGCAACGTAATTGGCCACCGCGACCGTCTCGGTCTCACTACCGAAGGCGCGAAGATTCTGAATCTCGTCGGCCATAATCGTGGAGCGCTGCGGCAAGTGCAGTGTGTTAAACGGCACTAGCGTGCGGCGGTCCGCATTAACGACCATCGCGGGTGCACCACGATCAGACGCGGGCACGAGTGACAGCGTTGCGCCATCGCGCTCAATGCTGACGTGCGTGGTGTTTACGCCTTCGTTATTGAAAAGCCCCATCGCGCCCAGGCGACCGGGTACGTGCGGGGTTTCCATGATTGAGGCGGTCAGCGATTGCAAGCTGAACGCATCTTCGTTGAAAATATCGAGTGAAGCCATTGTGTTCTCCTGGTCTCTTCTAGGTCTTGAAGCGAGTTGTTAGTGGGTTAGGGTTATCGCGCGATGATGCCGACGGCTGCCAGATTCTTGTTGGCGTCGTCTCCGCCACCGACAAGCAGTTCTTTGGACACTTCGGCGTCACGTACGATTGCAACTGCTTCAACGTCTCCGCCGGAACCGTCATCTGCCCGATAAAGCACAGCGGCCGCCGTTTCGGTGCCGGAGCTTCCCGAGCCTGTGTAGGCAGCGTATTTGCCGCTAGCCGTAACAACGCTCAGAACCTGCCCGGCAACGAACGGGCCGCCGGTTAGGGTGATGGTTTCGCGACTGCGTTGGCCGTTAGCTTCTGAGACCAGAAATTCACCGGCGCGGGTTGTTTCAGTTTTCATGTGTAACCTCCAGGGGTTATCGATCAGGGTTATCGATTGTTGAGCTGTGAGTAAGCCTTTTGAAAATCAGGCTGCTTGCTGGAGCCCGGGCCGGGCGCGTGATGATGATCCAAGTCTTTATCCGCCAAAGCGTTAGCCTCGGCGATAGCGGAGCGGATCATCTGAGTGGGGTTGTTCAGGTGCTTGAGCATGATTGCGGAATCAACGCCGGATGCTTTGGCGATGTCCTCCACGTCTTTGGCCATTTTGATTCGGGCCTCAACGGTGGCAATCGGGAGTTTTTCTTTCGACATGGAAACCGCCAGCGATTCGAGACCTGCGGTGGCGCAAAGGTCAATCACCTGGTCGGCAGTTGCCGCTACTGGGTTTCGCAGCGCTTCCAGCTGACCTGTGATGTCGTCAATTTGGGAGCCGAGCGCGGTAATTGCCTCGTCTTTAATCGCAACAAGAGCCGTGGCTGCCTCCGCTTCGGATTGCGCAGCTCGAATCTGGCCCTGCATCTCGATTTGCTGCATGAATTTGCCGGGGTCTGCACTGGCCACGGCTTTGAGCTTGGCATCCTTGTGGGTCGCTAAACCCCATTCAATAGCCTCGTCTGCGCCCATATAGACATCACCGCGATCGAGCAGGGCGTTGATCTCGTCTGCCGTTTTTCCAGTACCGGCAACGTAGGCCTCAACCAAGGAAGCATCGATGGCGCTGATTCCCTTGGAGTGCTCTTCCATTTCCTTGGCGCTGTAGAAGCCAATCATCAGGGTGGATGCGCGATGGGTCATGATGCTGGTGCCGATTCCCATGGTTCGGGTATCACCCGCCAGCATAATGATGGTTGCGATACTCGCCGCCATACCGGTGACCTTAACGTGCACTTCGGCGTTATGGCTTTTCAGGTAGTTCATGATCCGTACGCCAGACGCTACATCGCCGCCTGGGCTGTTGATTTCAAGATCAATGCGGTCGAGCTCGCCTAGCTCTTCCACGGCTTCGATGAACTCCCGCGCGGGTTTCTCACCGGTAAAATCTGATATCCAGTCTGGCGCCCAATCTGAGCCGATCGCGCGGTCAATAATTACCTTGGCCGTCCGATCTCCGGAAGCCTCTGCTTTGAACCATGGCATGGTTTATTCCTCTTCGGTGATGTTCGCTTTTTGGAGCATGTCGGCTTTTCGTTTTTTGGCTGTGACGTTGGCTTGCTGCACATCAACAGAGCGATACCCACGCTTGGCCACGGCTGCATCCAGGCTTTCAAGATCGTTTTCAATCTCTTTAACCGTTGCTGCCACGTCTTGTGTTGGATGGATATGAGGCCAACGCTGAGTGCGCCAATCACGTCGGTTATAGTCGTCGTACTTGTCGGCATAACCAGGGGCGCGAATTGCGCCGGAAAGTACCGCTGCATCTGTAAACCAGAAACCAACCTTTTCGCATATTTGGTGAATGGTCAGATGATCCTGAGCTGTCTCGATCTCGCGGCGGTACTCGGTAATCATTGCTCGATAGGTTCGGTCGTTGATCTTCGACCAATCACCGGTGACCAGCTCGTAAAGTGACTTCGCACCGCCAGCGATAGAGAGCAGCTGCTGGCGCTGGAAATCGCTGTATCCGGCGCCGGTATTGTCGCCATCAAAGAGGGTCATCTTTTCACCAGCCGCACCAGTTAGGATTGTGCCTGGCTGGGCATTAACTTCTGGTAGCGGATCGTCATCAGCGACCGGCTCACCGGTTATCGGGTCAAAGTTCCAATCCTGATCGTTTGTGTAGTCTTTTTGCAGAAAGCCGGTGAAGGGTGCGCGGGTCTCTTTGCGCACCAGTTCGCTGTCTTCGTAGCTGTCGTAGGTTTTGGCGCGTAGAAGCGACTGAACAATGTCCGGCTCGCCACGAACCTGCCCGGGGCGTAGCGGTAAATAGTGGTGAATAACCTGGCTGGCCCGAATCCGGATAAGCCGGTTCAGGG
>JBQCZX010000121.1:0-11387 GCA_052089485.1 Marinobacter sp.
AAAAAGAGCGGGGCATTACCATTCTTGCCAAAAATACCGCTCTTAAATGGAACGGCTACGATATTAATATCGTAGACACTCCGGGCCACGCGGATTTTGGCGGCGAAGTGGAACGAGTAATGAGCATGGTTGACTGTGTGCTGCTGGTGGTTGATTCCATCGACGGCCCTATGCCACAGACTCGCTTTGTAACTCAGAAAGCCTTCGCAGCCGGGCTACGCCCGATTGTGGTTGTGAACAAGATCGACCGCCCGGGCGCTCGTCCAGACTGGGTTGTGGAACAGGTTTTCGATTTGTTTGACAGCCTCGGTGCTACCGACGAGCAGCTGGATTTCCCGATTGTTTACGCCAGTGCTCTAAATGGTATCGCCGGTCTTGAGCACGAAGAGCTTGCCGACAACATGGATGCCGTTTTCCAGGCCATTGTTGACCACGTGCCTGCGCCTTCTGTTGATCCGGATGGCCCCTTCCAAATGCAGATCTCTCAGCTGGATTACAGCAGCTTTCTGGGTGTGATTGGCATTGGACGCATCGCTCGAGGCAAGGTTAAAACCAACTCGCCGGTGATTGCCATTGGCGCTGATGGTAAGAAGCGTCAAGGTCGGATTCTTAAGATTATGGGTCACTCCGGCTTGCAGCGCGTAGAAGTCGACGAAGCTCAGGCGGGTGACATTATTTGTATAAGTGGCCTGGATAGGCTGCACATCTCCGACACCTTGTGCGACATGAACAACGTTGAGGCGCTGCCACCGCTTACGGTAGACGAGCCCACTGTATCCATGACCTTCCAGGTTAACGACTCACCGTTTTGCGGCAAGGAAGGCAAGTTCATAACCAGCCGGAACATTAAAGAGCGCTTGGAAAAAGAACTGCTGCACAACGTGGCGCTGCGAGTTGAAGACGGCGAGACCATGGATAAGTTCAAGGTGTCTGGTCGTGGTGAACTGCACTTGTCGGTTCTGATCGAAAACATGCGCCGGGAAAACTTTGAGCTGGCAGTTGGTCGCCCAGAAGTGGTTATCAGAGAAGTAGACGGCGAGAAGCAAGAGCCATACGAAAACGTCATCGTCGACATTGAAGAGCAGCATCAAGGCCCTTTGATGGAGCAGATGGGCCTACGTAAAGGCGAACTGACCAACATGGTTCCGGATGGCAAAGGCCGTATGCGGCTGGAGTACACCATTCCTGCTCGTGGCTTGATCGGTTTCCGTAACAGCTTCCTGACCATGACGTCTGGATCGGGTATTCTTACGTCAACCTTCAGCCATTACGGGCCCATCAAGGGTGGTGATGTGACCAGCCGCCAGAACGGCGTACTGATCTCCATGGCCACAGGCACAGCCTTGACCTACTCTTTGGAAACTCTTCAGAGTCGTGGCAAGCTTTTCCTCGATCCCGGTCAGGAAATCTACGAAGGGCAGCTTTGTGGTATTCACAGTCGTGACAACGACTTGGTGATCAATCCCACCAAGGGCAAGAAGCTCGACAACATGCGTGCCTCTGGCAAGGATGAAGTCATTGCCCTGGTGCCGCCGATCAAGTTCACTCTTGAGCAGGCGCTGGAATTTATTGACGACGAAGAGCTGGTGGAAGTAACGCCTAAGTCTATTCGTCTGCGTAAGAAGCACCTTACCGAGAACGATCGTAAGCGCGCGAACAAGAAGTAATGTTCCCGCTTTGAATCAGGCCGGCGCTGGTAACAGCTCCGGCCTTTTTTTTACCTCCACTTTTTTCAAGGGCGACTCACTGGCTAAGCAACTCCGCTACACTGCTATGAAATCTAACCTGAACAACGGAGCGGCCCATGCTTACCTTGTACCCAGATATCAAACCCTACGCTAAACATAGGCTGGCTGTGGAAGCGCCCCATGAGCTGTACGTCGAGGAAAGTGGTAACCCTGAGGGTATCCCGGTTCTTTTCGTGCATGGTGGCCCTGGTGGAGGATGCGAGGATTACCATCGCCGTTTCTTTGATGCCGAACGCTTTCGAATCATTCTGATGGATCAGCGCGGTGCTGGCCGATCAACGCCCCTAGCTGAACTTGCAGGTAATAGCACCGACAAGTTGGTCCAGGATATGGAAGCCATCCGCTTATTCCTGGGTATTGATCGCTGGTTGCTGTTCGGCGGGAGTTGGGGGTCGACCCTCAGCCTGGTATACGCGCAAACACACACTGAACGCGTGTTGGGCCTTGTTCTTCGAGGCATTTTTCTGTGCCGCCCACGGGATATATCCTGGTTTTATCAGGATGGCGCAAGCCGGGTGTTCCCGGATTATTGGCAGGAGTATGAGGCACAGATTCCTGAGAGTGAGAGGACGGAGATGGTAGGTGCCTACTATCGCAGGTTGACCAGCAGTAATGAGTTGGAACAGATACAGGCAGCAAAAGCCTGGTCTATTTGGGAAGGACGCTGCGCAACCTTACAACCGAACCCGCGGGTAGTTGAGCATTTCGGCCATCCCCACGTTGCGATAGCGTTGGCGCGAATCGAGTGCCATTACTTCATGAATTCTGCATTTCTTGAGGACAACCAAATCGTGAGGAATGCCTACAAGCTCCGGGACATACCCAGTGTTATTGTTCATGGGCGCTACGACATGGTTTGCCCGCTGGACAATGCCCTAGCTCTGAGCAGGGCATGGCCTGAAGCGGATCTGCATATTATTCGTGATGCCGGCCATTCTGCTTCTGAGCCTGCCATTGTGGATGCGCTCATTCGGGGTGTTGAGGAAGTCACTGCAAAAGCAGAAAAAAATGCTGGATGACACCTTCAATCTGGCAAGGGTTGCGAGAAGTTGTGCGCATGGATACACTCTTGCCTGATTTTAATTTTCATTTAGCTGGAGTTGCCAAAAAAATAGATGAAAGGGCTTGTCCAGCGGGTGTCAAAAGCGAGCGTCGACGTTGATGGTCGCGAAATATCGAGAATAGATGCCGGCATCCTATTGTTTTTGGGTGTGGAGCGCGGAGACGGGCAGGGTGAGGCAAAGGAGCTTTGTCGGAAAGTTCTTTCATATCGTATCTTCCCCGATGAGTCAGGACGTATGAACCTAAGTGTGCTCGACACAGGTGGCGCACTGCTTGTTGTTCCCCAGTTTACACTCGCAGCCGATACGTTCTCTGGTACCCGCCCTGGCTTCTCCAGGGCAGCCGCGCCGGAAACGGCAAAAACCCTTTATATGGATTTTCTTGATGTTGCGCGCTTAAGTGTGGGTATAGAAAAGGTGAAAGAAGGGTGGTTCGGTGCAGACATGAAAGTGAACTTGATTAATGACGGGCCGGTCACCTTTTTGCTCTCAACCCGCTGAGCGCCGTTGCAGACGTGTTTGTTGCAAATAGACAAAAACCAACATTAAATATTTGCAAAACAGGCGCGGTTGTATTAAAACAGGGTCATCAGGCGTCGCATTAAGAGAGCGGTGTAAGTTGCTGAACTATAAAGACCTAGCTTAGGGCGGGTCACAACAATAAGAAAAGTTGCTGCCATGTCATAGAGTTGACATGTTGCAGCCCTAAGATCAGAGCCATCCAGTTGAGCTGGGGCACCCTAAAAAATCGGGATTAACCCGTTGTTAAAACCTAACAAAACTCGCAAAAGGACATACAACATGAAAAAAACACTCATCGCGACGGCTATCGCTGCAGTTGCTTTCTCTGGCACCGCCATGGCCCAATCTGCTGCTAGCAGCGCAGACTCACGTGCCGACGAGCTGGCCTCACGCATGGATTCCATGCCACAGGTTTACGGTAACATTCAGCTGGCGATCACTCATGATAATTTCGACGGTGGCCCTTCGGAAGTTCAGCACACTGACAACGGCTCTACCATCGGCGTGAAGCACGACCACGTTCTCGCTCCGGGTATCACTGGCTTTTTCAAAGCCGAGTTGGAATTTGATGCTGACAACAAGGCCGATAGCGGTGGTTTGGATCAATTCGACGAAGCCTATATTGGTGTGCGCGGCGACAGCTTCGGTCAAGTGTGGGTGGGCTCTGATGACTCTACTTACGAATCCGCTATAGACGAAATTGCCAACTTCTTTGAAGTTGCGAGCCTGAGCATTGGCGGCCCCTACGACACTGGCGAAGGTGATCTGGTTCAGTATATGACACCATCTTTCGGTGGTTTGACTCTGGGTGCAGCCGTTCAATTCAATGGCGACGGTGACGCGGCCAAGAATAAGAAGTCATACCCTTACCAGTTGTCAGCGGTATACGAGATCGACGCGTTGGAGCTGGCGTTTGCCGTAGATTCTAACGACGGTGGCGAGAATTATTCCGGCACTGGTCCTAGCGTCAACAATGAAAACACCTACGGCCTGCGTGCCAGCGGTAATTTTGCGAACCTGCGCGTAACCGGTCAATTCCAGACTCGTAAAGATGTTGCTGACATCTACGGACTGATGGGCGTTTATACACTAGGCAAGAATCAGTTTGCTCTGGCATATGAGTATCAAGAAGATGATAACTCTAGCTCTGACAAAAACGACACTATCACGCTGCAGGCACTGCATAGCTTGTCTGACAACATGTACGTGTACGTTGAAGGTTACATCGGTGGTGGCGATGACGTATACGAGTACGAAGATTCAGCAGGTAACGATGCAGTCACAGATGAGCGCACCGTTGCAGCTGTTGGCGCAACCTACTACTTCTGACCAGCACTCTGGCTGATCCAGTAGTATAAAAAGCCGGTGACCTAGGTCACCGGCTTTTGCGTTTTTAGCCCTGTAATTTGGAGAATCCATGGCCATAGAGTTGGAAATCAAACTCACCTTATCGAAAGGCGCCCAAGCTCAGGCCCAAGAGTGGTTGCTGGCCCAGCCCGAGGCGCAGCGGGGGAGTACAAAATCCCTTGTGAACTGCTACTACGACACGCCTATCGCTGAGCTGAACAAGCAGCGGGCCGCCCTGCGTGTACGTCAGGCCGGAAACCAATATATCCAGACACTTAAAACCCAGGGCGAATTTGTTAACGGTGCACACCGTCGCCAGGAATGGGAATGGCCGCTTTCAGGGCCTTCGCTTTCGTTGGGCTTGCTGGCGGATACACCGCTGGGGGATAGGGTCAATCTGGCACAGCTCGCGCCAGTTTTTGAAACCAACTTTACCCGGCAGATTGTCATGCTGGACGACGGCGAAGCTGTTATTGAGTGTGCTGTAGATGAGGGCGTGATTGTCGCGGGTGCGCACGAAAGACCGCTTCATGAAGTGGAGTTCGAGCTTAAGACTGGCGACCCTTCTCGCCTCCTTGTTTGGGCAGAGCGGCTGGCCCATCAGTGCCCGGTTTTTCTGAACCTGATCAGTAAGGCTGAGCAGGGTTATTATCTTGCGGGCATGCACGAATCTGGTGAGCAAGCAGACAATACCGCCGATGGCTGCGGCGATATCGACCAACTACTGCACCAGCTCAGCAGGGCGTGGCTAGAGCAAAGAGCCGTTGAGCTTGAAGGTATCGATGTCCAGCAGCTCAGCACTCAGGCGCAAGCGTGCGGATTAGGGCAGCCGTTTTCTGCGCTGCTTGAGCGTCTGGCCAAGGGAGAGTCCCCCAGCCAGTTACTCGGCGAGCCCGAGCTTGGTCGGTGCCAGCTTGGCTTGTTGGCAAACCGGGATAGGCAGTCTCCCGGGTAGAGCGCTAAGGTCCCAGAATCATTGTAGCGATGGTAAAATAGATCATTACACCGCTTACGTCGGCAATCGTGGTGATAAGCGGTATGCTTGCAGCGGCGGGGTCTACGCCCAACCGGTTAAGCAGCAGCGGCAGCAAAATGCCTATCAGCCCGCCGGCAAGCACAACCGCAATCATGGTTATCGCCACGGTTGTGGCAATGGCCATCTCCGTGCGGAACATGCCTACCACCCATACGGTGAGCGCCATGGTTAGGCCGAGTGCGGTTGCCACCAGCAGTTCTTTGTTAAACAGCCGAACCCAGTCGCTGTTAACCACATCCCCGGTGGCAATACCGCGCACCACCAGTGTCGCGGACTGAGCGCCAGCGTTGCCGGCGCTGGCTACGAGCAGCGGCATGAAGAACAGCAGGGCTAAATGGGCGCCAATAATATGCTCGAAATGCGCTATACCGGCGCCGGTAAATATGTTGGCGAATACCAGAATGACCAGCCACTGAATACGAGAGCGGTAAAGTGAAAAAGGGGAGGCCGTGGTAATGCCGTTTTCCAGATTGCTGACCGACCCGCCTTTGTGAATATCTTCTGTTGCCTCGGCCTCAATCATGTCCATGGCGTCGTCGTAGGTGATAATGCCTACCAGGCGGTCGTGGTCATCCAGTACGGGCAGAGCTAGCAGGTCATACTTGGCGATCAATCTGGCCACATCGTCCTGGGATGTGTCTGTATGAGTAGACACAAGGCCTGTGGCAAGCAGCGAGTCAATAACTGTCTCAGGCTGGGCAATAATCAGGCGGCGCAGGGATACCACGCCGATCAGCACCTCATCCTCATCAATCACGTACGATTGGTAAATCGTCTCTTTGTCTTCTGCTGTTTTGCGCAAAATGTCTATGGCTTGGCTTGCTGTGATGCCCGACTCAAACACTGCGTAATCGGTGCTCATTAATGAGCCGGCAGTGCCCTTGGCATAGGCCAGTAGGGCGGTTAAATCGGCGCGATCATCCTCATCAAGCTGTCTGATCAGTTGTTTCTGGCGGACTTCGTCCAGCAGGTTGAAAAAACCCACTCGATCATCAGAAGGCATTTCTGCCGTAAGCAGCGCAAGCTCGCCGAGGGGGGTTGCGTGTGTGAGTAAGAGCTGAGTCTCGGGGTTGGTGTAGCCAAGAACCTTCGCGCGCTGCGCCAAAGGGAGGCTCTGAAACAGCGTGGGCCCAGTGTCGCTCTCTAGGTTCTGCTCTATAAATTCAGCAAGATCCGCAGCGTTGAACAGATTCGCTGCGTCAACAACGGCCTGGGGCTGGCCGGATGCAAGTGCGTCCACCAGCGGCTGGAAAAGTACGGATTCCATAGACGGTGCCTAGAAAAATTGTTCAGTGGGCCGTGGATGCTGAAGAGTCGGTTAAGGCTGCATCTTCCTGCATGTTTCTCCATTTCTCCAAAAAAATGCGGTAGCCTTCCAAGGCATCTATTACCACCTCAAGATCTGGCGGAGCGTTCGATTTTACCAGCACGATAAGCCCTTTCCCCTCAATTTCATTGGTCACGGGTGGGTGGCAGATAATCTCGTCGCTATCGTTTATATACGCCAGCGCGGTACCAATGCCGTGGCGAATCAGTGCGCTGACAATATCAGCCCAGTTGAGGTCGTCAAGTTTCAAGTCGTAGCGATGCGGGTGATCTTGCTCGTAATTGAACATATCTTCCAGCACTGTTTCCGACCCCGGAGCAACCACAGAGCGCACCATGATTTCAGGATAGGTGCGAACCGGGCGAATAATGGCTCGTACACCCAGTTCTTTGAAGCGGCTACGGTTCGCATCCGTAACACACTCTACCGTGGTTTTCTGGCTAAGATTGAGCTCGCCGAGACGGTGGGATATATCGAACGTTAGGCTGTCGGAGTGAGGGTCGGATTCATCAGGAGCCAGAACCACAATATGCCGTGCACTTCCTGCGTGCACAGCTTTCAAGGCGTCGGGGTCAAATCCTGATCCATGGAAGTGCACTAAACCTAGCTCCGACAGCTCGGCCGGAAGCCCGCTCGGAAACTCCCGCGTAAGTATCATGATGGGGGTGGTTTCATAGCCCTGTACAGAACGGATTTGCGTTGCAAAGCGCATGAAGTAAGTCGTACCGCCGTGCTTTGGGGTATTAATAATGACAATGTGGTTGTTCATGTTATAGATCCAGCGTCCGGTTAGAATGCGTTCCCGGCGGTAGAACCGGTACTCGATAAAATCGCTGACAATCAGCGTCAGCATGGTGATTGCGCCCACGAATATAAGCAGGATAGTGCTGATTCGGCCAATGTAAGTTACGGGTGCATAGTCGCCGTAGCCTACCGTGGCGATCGTCGTCATTGTCATCCACAGCGATTCAAACAGCGTCAGCTCTTCAACCGTCCAGACAATGAGTATATGCACGGCCAGCAGCGCTAGCAGAATCATGAACAGACGTTTGGCCCGTTTCCGGATGAGCCCGCCCATGGGCAACTTGCTTTTCTCGTGTTCCGCGTTAAGGGGGAAGCGGTTTCTCAGCATCCGGTGTTGGCCTGTTCAGTCTCGGGTAAGTTCGTTATACAGTAACGGGAATATAACAGAGAAACAGGGGTTTGCATTATGTCTGAGCCATGGAGTTGCCTTCCGTTGCCGCTGGCAGACGATGTCGCTGCCAATTGGTCGTCGGTTTTTCCGGAAGGTTTGCCAGGCTGGTTGCTGGACGATGAGAAGATTTCCGCTGACGCGGTTGCTCAGGCTATGGCCCGGAGTCCGTTTTTGCGCGAGACCCTCGAGCGGCATCCGAAGCAGGTACAAGCCCTGTTGACGTCCCGAGCGCTGAGCGATCCAACCACCCCGGATTATCTCCAGGTACGTTGGCGAGAGTATCTTGTAGATGTCACCGACGAGCCCAGCTTGCATGCAGCGCTGCGCCGTTTCCGCAGGGAAGCGCAGTTTCGCATTATCTGGCGAGATTTAATGCGCTGGGCGGATCTCCCCGAGACCATCGCCGCCGCCAGTGCGTTTGCAGAGGTGTGTATCCAGGCCGCGCTCGATTGGCTGCACCAGGCGGCGTGCGAGCAATATGGCACGCCCTGGGGTATCGACCCGGTATCAGGTGCAGAGGCGCCACAATCACTGATCGTTATAGGTATGGGGAAGCTGGGTGGGCGCGAGCTTAACGTATCTTCCGATATTGATCTGATTTTCGCGTTTCCCGGAAAAGGTGAGACCCGAGGTGGACGGCGCTCCCTGGATAACCAGCAATTTTTTATCCGGCTGGGTCAGCGACTGATTCAAGCGCTGGATCAGATTACCGCAGACGGATTTGTGTTTCGTGTAGATATGCGCCTGCGCCCTTACGGGCAGAGTGGAGCTCTTGCGTTGAGCTTCGCTGCGCTGGAGACCTACTATCAGGATCAGGGCCGGGACTGGGAACGCTATGCCATGGTTAAGTCCCGGGTAGTAGCAGGTGACCCGGAAACGGGGCAGGTTCTCATGGAAAGCCTTAGACCGTTTGTCTATCGCAGGTACATAGATTTCAGCGCATTCGAGTCTTTGCGCAATATGAAAGCGATGATTAGTCGCGAAGTTCGCAGGCAGGGGTTGGAGAACAATATCAAGCTCGGCAACGGGGGTATTCGAGAAATAGAGTTTGTAGTTCAAGCGTTCCAGCTCATCCGCGGCGGTCGCGACAGGGAGCTGCAGCAGCGCGAACTGCTGGTCATCCTGAATGAGTTTGAGGCCCTGGAACTTCTGCCTTCTCGGGTTGTTAGCGAGCTCCGAGAGGCCTACTTTTTCCTCCGTAACCTGGAACATGCTCTGCAGGGCATGGAAGACAAACAGACCCAACTATTACCTGAAGACGAGCTTTCGAGAGCGCGGGTCGCATTAATCATGGGCTTTGAAGATTGGCAGGGATGCCAAAAAATGCTGGCGCAACACCGGGAAAATGTGGCCACCCACTTTGCCAACATTATTGCCACAGAAGAGGGTGAGGATAGCGCGCAGTCTGCCCTTGATGACGGCTGGTTTGAGCTCTGGTTAGCGGAAGTGGATGAGGTTACAGACGCGCAGTGGCTCGAAAAGCACGGCTATGAAGATCCGGCCGGCAGCTTGAGTCTGCTAAGCAGCTTGCGCGATAGCCGCACGGTTCAGACCATGCAAACCCAAGGGCGTAAGCGGCTGAATCAGTTTATGCCGGTGCTGCTGGAGGCGCTTGCCGACGTAGAGAGCCCATCAGAAACCCTGTCTCGTGTGCTTCTTCTGGTTGAGGCTATTCTGCGTCGAACCGCTTATATGGTGCTACTGCTAGAGAACCCAGGGGCCCGATCCCAGCTGGTCAACCTTTGCAGTGAAAGCCCCTGGATTGCTCGGCAGCTCGCAGAAACACCGCTGCTGCTGGATGAACTACTGAATGCTGAGAGCCTTTATCACCCGCCCGCAAGAGACGAACTGCAGGATGATTTGCGTCAGCAAACGTTGCGAATTCCCTTCGATGATTTGGAAAATCAGATGGAGTCGCTGCGGCATTTCAAAAAAGCTCACACGCTCCGGGTGGCTGCATCGGAGCTGAAGGGCACCTTGCCGCTAATGAAAGTGAGTGATTATCTCACTTGGATTGCCGAAGTTGTCCTTGACCACGTGGTCGACGTAGCGTTTTCCAATCTGGTTGCCCGTTATGGCTATCCGGGCCGAGCTGGCGGTGCTACCCACGAAACGGATTTTGCCGTTGTCGGTTACGGCAAGCTCGGCGGGATTGAGCTTGGTTACACGTCGGATCTGGATTTGGTGTTTGTTCATAATGCAGATCCTGAATTAGCAACCGATGGTGATAAGTCCATCGATAACGCGGTTTTTTACACCCGCTTAGGGCAACGCATTGTTCACATACTCAATGCTCAAACCCCTTCTGGTCAGTTGTATGAAGTCGACATGCGGCTGCGGCCATCGGGCAATTCCGGGTTATTAGTAAGTACGCTGCAAGCGTATGAGAAATATCAGCTCAATGATGCCTGGACATGGGAGCACCAAGCCCTGGCGCGGGCCAGAGGTGTTGCTGGGTGCACCGAAACAGCTGCCGCTTTTGAGGCTGTTCGCCACGACATACTTTGCCAGCCCCGGGACAAGAACGCGTTGCGTCAGGAAGTGGTAGAGATGCGTGAAAAAATGAGAACCAATCTGGGTACCCCAGAAAGCCGGCGCGAGGAAACCTTTCATATTAAGCACGATGCAGGCGGCATTGTGGATATGGAGTTTATGGTGCAGTACCTGATGCTGGCATGGAGTGAGTCGCACCCGGAATTGACCGGGTGGTCTGATAATATTCGTCAAATGGAAGAGCTCGGCAGGGCTGGCGTGTTGCCACGGGAAGAAGCTGAGCAGCTGCGGGCAGCCTACATTGCGTTGCGCTCAAGCATTCACCGGCGAGCCTTGCAAAATCTTAACAGTCAGGTGGCAGGAGATACGTTTTCAGACGAACGGCGTTACATACAGTCTGCCTGGCAGAAAATTATGGTGGGATAGAGTGCCGGGTGTCGTACCGTCAAAATTTCCTGCTAGAATGCTACTCCACGAAAACCGCTTTTTTAGGAGCAACGAAGCATGTCGATGGCTGATCGCGATGGCGTTATCTGGCTAGATGGTGAAATGGTTCCCTGGCGGGAAGCCAAAACTCACGTCCTGACCCACACTCTGCACTACGGCATGGGCTGTTTTGAAGGAGTGCGCGCCTACAACACTGCGAACGGCCCGGCTA
>JBQCZX010000122.1:0-11345 GCA_052089485.1 Marinobacter sp.
ACATTGGGATGTCTTTAAAGCAACAGGAACCATTCATCTGGTGGCTATCTCCGGCCTTCACCTGGGCCTGATTGCTTTGGGTGCCGGGTTTGTTGCGCGCAGGCTTCTGCTTGCGGTGTCTTCTTATCGCATGAGTGAGCGCTCTGTGCGCTTGGCTGTGCTTCTTGTGGTGCTGCTTTGCTGTTTGTTCTACGCGCTAGCTGCAGGGTTTACAGTGCCGACCAGAAGAGCACTGATTATGGTCGCAGTAGGTAGCTGGTTCCTGCTGAGGGCCCGGCAGGTGCCTGTTTGGCATTCGCTGGTGGTGGCCCTTGGGTTGGTGCTCTTGCTTGATCCCTTTGCGCCGTTGGATCAGGGGTTTTGGCTATCTTTTGGCGCGGTTTCTGTGCTGATTTGTGTGTTTGCCGGTCGTTTAGGCGGCACGGGCTGGTTTGCTGGCCTGGTTCTCGCCCAGAGTGCCGTATTTGCCGGGCTCTGGCCGATTCTTGAGTTAGGCGGTCAGGGCCAGCCGGTTGCCGGCTTGCTTGCCAATATTTTTGCTATTCCCTGGGTTTCTCTGATTGTGATGCCGGCACTTATTGTTGGTGCGCTTCTGGTTGCTTTGTGTCCGGCACTGTCGGGCGTGATTGGCCCTCTGCTTGATGCGGTGCTCGGATGGATGTGGAGTTTTCTTGAGTGGGTTGCCAGTATAAGTTGGCCCAACCTTGATGGGAGTGCGGCGGAAGTAGCGGGGCTTGCTGTGTTGGTGTTGCTACTTGCGACGGTTCCCATCCGGCGTTTTCGCATTGTTGGTGTTGCGCTTGTGTTGGCTTGGGCTGCGCTCGCGAGTTTGCCAAGCGACCCTGAGAACCGCCGAATCGTTGAGCCCGAAGTAAGGGTGTGGGATGTTGGTCAGGGGCTCTCAGCGCTGTTGCGAGCAGATAATGAGGTGCTGCTCTACGACACTGGGCCAGAGGTGAAGGGCGTGTTTTCCTCTGCTGAATCTGTGCTGTTGCCTAATCTTCGGGCACTGGGTGTTGGTCGTATCGACACGCTGGTGATAAGCCACGCCGACAGTGACCACTCGGGTGGAATTGGTCTGCTTTTACAAGAGTTTGATGTTGGCCGAATCCTGACGGGAGAACCTGACGCGATTCGTAAGAAACTGGGGCCTGGCAGCAAGATGAAAATCCAGAGCTGCGCAGGCGAAGCAACGCTGGGAGATGAGCTGTCGCTAACTTTCTGGCAGGCAGAAGGTAATCTTGAAGGCAACGATGCATCCTGTGTTCTTACCGTCCGACACAAGCCGTCCGCAGTGGAATGGGTTTTTCCCGGTGATATCAGCGCTCGCATCGAATCTCGCTACCTGAAAGAGCTTGAAAACCGTCTGCCCGCTGGCAAGCCCCGTGAGCGAATTGTTATCGCACCTCACCATGGCAGTAAAACCTCATCCTCTGAAGCTTGGGTCAGTGGGCTTAGCCCGGATTTGGTCATCTACACCGCCGGATACCGACACAGGTATGGACATCCCCACGAAGACGTCACAGCTCGCTACCAGAGGGCTGGCGTTGAAGCGTTCAATACCGCCTGTTCCGGCGGCTTGGTTATGAAGTTCGTTGCAGGCTCACTAAAAACCCAAGAGGCCCGCCATAACGCCCCCTTCTGGATCAGCGATCCGGGCCTGACCAGAGATCAGTGTAATATACCGTGACATTGCGGGTGTGGCCTCAACCGGCAGCTATGCTAAAGTAGCGCGGCTTGTAAACAATCAGGGAGATCAAGCGTGTTCGAGTTGTTGAAAGCCGGTGGCATTCTGATGGTGCCAATTGTTGCCTGTTCCATTCTTGCGCTCGCGATTATTCTAGAGCGTTTTTGGACCCTTCGAGCGTCCCGTGTGTCGCCGCCGCAAACCATTAATGAGCTTTGGCGCTGGATCAAGAAAAAAGAACTTAACGCCCGCAAGCTGAAGGCCTTGCAGAGTTCCTCGCCGATGGGCCGAGTGCTTGCAGGTGGTCTTATGAATGCCAAACATGGCCGTGAGATTATGAAGGAGAGCATTGAGCAGGAGGCCAGCCAGGCTATTCATGAGCTTGAGCGCTTTCTTAATCCGTTGGGTACCGTTGCGACGATCACACCGCTGCTTGGTCTGCTGGGCACTGTAATTGGCATGATCAAAGTGTTTGCCGAAATCCAGCTTGCGGGTGTGGGTGATGCCGGCAACCTGGCTGGGGGCATCTCCGAGGCTTTGATTACCACCGCTTCTGGCCTGAGTGTCGCCATTCCGGCGCTGATCTGTCACCGGTATTTCATCCGCCGGGTAGACGAGTTGGTGGTGGGCATGGAGCAGGAAGCGATTAAGCTGGTTGAAGTTGTACACGGTGACCGCGAAATCGACGTGGAAGGGGCCTGAACGCCGTGAAGTTCACACGCCAGAGAAGTCAGGAAGTTGGGGTAGACCTTACGCCGCTGATCGATGTGGTTTTTCTATTGCTGATTTTCTTCATGGTCTCTACGACCTTCACCCGGGAAAGTCATTTGCAAGTGGAATTGCCAGAAGCCAGTGGTGAGCCAGCGTCTGCTTCTGAAGTGAAGCAAATAGACGTGGTTATCAACGCAGAAGGGCAGTACATCCTAAACGACAAAGCTCTCGTGAATAACCGCCGTGAGACCCTTGAGCGTGGTGTGAGTGAGTTGGCCGAAGGTGATCTTGACCTACCGTTCGTTATTACTGCAGACGCACGCACTCCCCATGAATATGTAGTAAGAGCCATGGATGTTGCAGGTCGTTTAGGTTTTGCCGGGCTGAGCATTACCACAGAGCGTGAGGCCGAAAACCAGTGAGTCGTGCAGAACCGTCACCAGCCCCCAAGAAAGTCCAGCCTGGCGACAGTTGGGGGACCTACAAACGTCTGTTGGCATACGTCAAGCCTTTCTGGTTGGCGTTTTCCCTCGCCGTGATCGGTAACGTTATCTATGCGGCGGCCTCCACAGGAATGGCGGCGGCAATGGAATATGTTATTGCCGCCATTGAGAATCCGACCGAACAAAATCGTTTGCTTTTAACCCTGCTGATCGTTGGTGTGTTTTTACTCCGTGGCGTTGGTACGTTCATGAGTCAGTACTTCATCAGTTGTGTTGGACGGCAGGTTATCAATTCGCTTCGCAGTGACGTATTCAATCGCTTGATGACGTTGCCTTCACGGTATTTCGACAATAATGCTGCGGGTAGACTGGTTTCGAAGCTGACGTATAACGTGGAACAAGTGGCGGAAGCAACCACAAATGCGGTGACCATTACGTTGCGTGAGGGCCTCACAATTGTTGGTCTTCTCAGTTTCATGCTGTACACAAACTGGAAATTGACCCTTGTATTTCTCGCAGTCGGGCCGTTGATTGGCGCAGTTGTCAGCTACGCCAGTAAGCGATTCCGCAAGATCAGCCAACGAATCCAGGGCTCCATGGGCGACATTACCCATGTGGCTTCAGAAGCCATTGGCGGATACCGAGTCGTTCGCACCTTTGGCGGCGAAGAGTTTGAAAGGAAACGATTTCAAAAAGTTAACGATAGAAACTTAAAGCAAAGCTTGAAGATGGCCTCCACTCAAGCCATCAGCATTCCGGTAATTCAGACGCTGGTGGCGGTGGCTATCGCGGCACTTGTATGGACCATGCTGGCACCTGAAATACGGGGCGAAATGTCCACCGGTCAGTTGATTGCGTTCATTACAGCGGCCACCACCATGGCCAAGCCGATCCGGCAGGTAACGTCCGTTCATTCCAAGATACAAAAAGGAGTCGCGGCCGCCTACGATGTGTTCCAGACCATTGATGAGCCGCCAGAACAGGACCCTGGCTTCTATGCCCCTGAGCGGGTTGAGGGGACGATCGAATTTTCCGACGTATCGTTCCGTTACGGGGATCAGCTAGACAATGTGTTGGAAGGCATTTCACTGGATATTCCGGCAGGGCAGAGCGTGGCGTTGGTAGGGCGTTCGGGCAGTGGTAAGTCAACGCTGGTGAGTTTGCTGCCTCGGTTTTATGAATATACCGGTGGCGACATTCAGATTGATGGGCATTCACTCAAGGATTTCTCGCTCAAGGCTCTGCGGGCCCAAATTGCACTGGTCACCCAGAATGTTGTGCTGTTTAACGATACCGTTGCAGCCAATATAGCTTATGGCGCGTTGCGGGATTGCAGCCTGGACGAAATACGCAACGCCGCGGCAAAAGCTCACGCTCTAGAATTTATTGATCGTATGCCAGAGGGCTTGGACACTACGATTGGTGATAACGGCGTGATGCTATCAGGTGGACAGCGGCAGCGGTTAGCAATCGCCAGGGCATTGTTGAAGGATGCGCCGATACTGATTCTGGATGAGGCGACATCCGCGCTGGATACCGAGTCTGAGCGGCACATTCAGGAAGCCCTGGAAACCGTTATTCAAGGCCGGACAACCCTGGTGATTGCCCACAGGCTTTCAACCATCGAAAGTGCCGATAGAATTCTTGTTATGGACAATGGCCGAATTGTCGAATCCGGTCGCCATGACGAGCTTCTTGCCAGCAACGGCGCGTATGCCCAGTTACATCAAATGCAGTTCAGTGAGCACTCATGACATCCCTGGTAGATCGTCTCTGGTACGGCAAAGGCAGGCCATTACTTCTGTTAACACCGCTTTCATGGCTATACCGCGCCGTTGCTGAAGCCCGACGGCGCAAAGCGATTGAAACGCATACTCAAAAGCTACCAGTGCCGGTTGTGGTTGTAGGTAATATCACTGCCGGAGGCACAGGCAAGTCCCCGTTAACGGCTTGGCTTGTGACTACAATGCAGTCGGCAGGCTGGCGCCCCGTCGTGCTCAGCCGCGGCTATGGTGGCAATTCTTCTGACTATCCGCTGTTGGTCACCGAAGACACCTTGCCGTCCCTGGCGGGTGATGAACCCGTTATGCTGGCTCAGGCAACGGGCGTACCCGTGGTTGTGGATCCGGACAGGCGCCGGGGCGCAGTGTTTGCCCTCGATAATGCCCTGGGAGATATGCTCATTAGCGACGATGGGCTCCAGCACTATAGGCTGCCGAGGGATATTGAGCTTTCGGTGTTTGATGGCAGCCGTGGCGTGGGGAACGGCGCGTTGATCCCCGTGGGGCCGCTGCGCGAGCCACTTGATAGGCTAAATACAGTTGATTTTGTGATTGTGAACTGTGCGACCGCGGCCGACAGTGAGGGCCGAGTTCCGCCGGAGGCGCTTTCGGGCATCAAGCATCCACAGATGTACGCCATGGACCTTCAACCAACACGTCTGGTTAACCTAAAAACCGGTGAAACCCGAGCGCCCGATAGCCTTCAGGGCCAGAAGGTTCGTTCAATAGCGGGCATAGGTAACCCGACCCGCTTTTTCGATACCCTTAAAGCGTTGGGTGCAAAGCAAATCGCCGTGCCTTTTCCTGATCATCACCGGTTTCGCCCGGAAGACTTGGGTGCCGAATCAGGCCATATGCTGGTGATGACGGCCAAAGATGGCGTGAAATGCCGTAGTTTTGCGCCAGACAATGCATGGGTGCTTTATGTTGAAGCGACGTTGCCAAAGGCGTTTTCAGAGTCTGTTCTTGAAAAATTACGGGCGAGCTCCGGGGCGCCTATTTCTTAACTGTCAGTGAGACTGCATTATGGATAAAAAACTCTTGGCTTTGCTGGCTTGCCCCGTTTGTAAGGGCGAGTTGAAACTGAACCAGGCAAGAACCGAACTGACCTGCTTTGCGGATGCTATGGCTTTCCCTATTCGTGAGGGTATTCCGGTAATGATGGCAACCGAGGCCCGCACACTCTCCACCGACGAACGCCTTCACAAAAACTGAGTCAGTTCTCTGCAGGATCGAAACCCTATGTCTTTTACGGTTGTGATTCCAGCTCGTTATGCTTCCACTCGATTGCCTGGTAAACCGCTGCTGGATATTGCTGGCAAGCCGATGATTCAGCACGTTTGCGAACGTGCGTTGGAAAGCCAGGCCAGCCGCGTTGTTGTGGCCACAGACGATTCACGCATTCAGGCTGCCTGCGAAGCCTTCGGTGCTGAAGTCGTCATGACGTCGCCCAATCATGTCAGCGGTACTGATCGCCTGGAGGAGGTTGTGCGCAAGCTGGGGCTTGAAGCGGACCACCGGGTTGTGAACGTGCAGGGGGATGAACCCCTGATTCCGCCAGGGTTAATAGACCAAGTGGCAGACAACCTCGAGCGTTACCCAGACGCTGCCATTGCCACGCTTTGCGAGCGCCTCCACGACCTGGAACAGCTTTTCAATCCCAACGTGGTAAAGGTTGTGTTTGATCTGGAAGGCATGGCCCATTATTTCAGCCGTGCGCCCATTCCGTGGGCCCGTGACCATTGGGGAGATATGAGCAAAGACGCTCTTCGCGCACCCAATGCAGGGGCGGCTTTGAAAGATGGCACCGGGTACTTCCGGCATATAGGCATTTATGGATATCGAACCAGTGTCCTCAGCCGCTTTGTGAGTTGGCCTCCGGCACCGACAGAGCAGGCAGAATCACTCGAACAGCTTCGGGCGCTGTATAACGGCGCCCGGATTCACGTTGAGGTTGCAGTCGGAACGCCGCCGGCAGGTGTTGACACCGAAGCGGACTTGCAACGGGTTAGAGCCTGGATGGCAAAATCGATTGAAACAGGAGGAAATGGGGCATGAGTAATCGCGCCAGCGTGCTTTTTGTGTGTTTGGGTAATATTTGTCGTTCGCCAACCGCAGAGGGCGTATTTCGCAAACTGGTTGAGCAGGCGGGTTTGCAGGAGCAGGTTTATATCGATTCCTGCGGAACCGGTAATTGGCACATAGGCAAGGGGCCTGATCCACGGTCATTGGAAGCTGCCGGCAATCGGGGTGTTGATATCAGCAAGCTGAAAGCGCGCCAGTTTACCGAGAAAGACCTGGATACCTTTGATTACGTGGTCGTTATGGATCGCCAGAATTTGGCCGACGTGAAAGACATTTGGCATCAGAATGGCGGCACACAGCCCACGCTGTTTTTAGAGTTCGGCCGCTCTGGCCTGGCGGAGGTGCCGGACCCCTATTTTGGTGGCGAAGATGGCTTTGAGCAGGTGCTTGATCTGATCGAGGAAGCCGGGCAGGGCCTGCTTCGGAGTATTCAGGAGCGCATGGCGTGAGCGCGCCGGCGGAACTGCAAGAGAACGTTGAGCTGGCAAAGCTCAATACTCTGTGCGTATCCGCAACTGCACGATTTTACATAGATATTACCAGCCTGGACGAGTTGCGCGGCGCGCTGGCGTGGGCGAAAGAAAACGGTCATACAGCCCTGGTGCTTGGCGGCGGCAGCAATCTGGTTTTTGCCGGAGACTTTGCTGGCCTGGTGATTCGCATGCAAATAGCTGAGCGTTCCTGGGAGAAAGTAGACGAAACCGGTGCCACACTGGTTTTAGGTGCCGGTGAAAATTGGCATGAATCGGTGTTATATGCCGCCGGAACAGGGTACCGGGGTATTGAGAATCTGGCCCTTATTCCCGGCACGGCAGGCGCTGCACCGGTTCAGAATATAGGCGCTTACGGCGTTGAACTGTGCGACACCCTGGTTTCGGTAACAGCGTTAGACCGAGAATCAAACGAGCTTGTGTGCTTTGAAAATGCGGACTGCAACTTTGCCTATCGCGATAGCTTGTTCAAACGTTCGCCCGGCCGGTACATCATTACCACCATCCGGATTCGTTTGTCCCGGCAGCAACCGTTGCAGCTTGGCTATCGGGACCTCGAAGAGTATATAGGAGACACGGCTGCCAAGGATCTGAACGCGCTCACGGTCGCCGAGGCTGTCATGGCTGTCCGCCACCGGAAATTACCTGACCCGACTATTCTTCCCAACGCCGGCAGTTTTTTCAAGAACCCAGTGGTGTCCGGTAAACAGTTCAACGAACTGCAGGCGGAGTATCCAGACGTGGTTGGCTATCCGAAGGATGGCACCGTAAAGCTGGCAGCCGCTTGGCTGATTGATCAAAGTGGCTGGAAAGGCTACCGAAATGCCCGCGTAGGCGTTCACAATCGCCAGGCACTGGTGTTAATCAATCATTCAAGTGGAACAGGGCAGGATGTGCTTGCGCTGGCTTCAGATATTCGCCAGTCGGTACAAAAGCGGTTTGGTGTAAATCTGGAGATGGAGCCGGGCATTGTTGGCGGCTAAATGCTCATCACTGAACATCTAGCCGCTCATCTGCTGATCAAAAACCAGCTTTAAAGACCTTTTTTCGGCGAAGCGCTGGTAAGAACCTGCAATGCATCATCAATGGCAATGTCCTGCTTGTCAGCGTCTCTGCGCCCTTTGTACTCAAGGGTACCGGCAGTAAGTCCACGGTCGGAAATCACGAAGCGGTGGGGGATGCCCGTCAGCTCCATATCCGCAAATTTCACCCCCGGACGTTCTTTACGGTCATCCAGAAGCACATCAAAGCCGGCCTTTTGCAATTGCTCATAAAGCCTCTCGCCAGCCTCGGCTACGGCTGGGGCTTTGTGGCCATTAAGCGTCACAATAGCCACCTGGAATGGGGCAATGGCATCTGGCCAGATAATGCCTTTGTCATCGTGATTCTGCTCGATGGACGCAGCCACAATGCGAGACACGCCGATCCCGTAGCAGCCCATATCCATGACGACCATTTTGCCGTTCTCATCGAGTACGGTGGCGTTCATGGCGGTGCTGTATTTGTTGCCCAGCTTAAAAATATGGCCAACCTCAATGCCTCTGCGTATTTCCAGAGTACCTTTGCCATCTGGGCTGGCATCGCCTCCTACAACGTCGCGAAGGTCTTCAACACGACCCAGGGGTAGATCCCGCTCCCAGTTCACGCCGGTCAGGTGGAAGCCTTCTTTGTTCGCGCCACAGACGAAATCTGCGAGGTGGGCTGCGCTGCGATCTACGATAACAGGAGCATTCAAATTAACCGGGCCAATGGAGCCGGCCTTGCAGCCAATGATTGACTCGATTTCTTCGTCAGTGCCCATGGTTAGGGGTTCTGCAACGCCTGTCAGATTTTCAGCCTTGATTTCGTTTAGAGTGTGGTCGCCACGTAGGATCAGTGCGACTAAGCCCGAGTTGCCTTCTTCGTCCGCTTCGGCTTTAACCAATAGAGTCTTTACCGTGCGAGTGGCATCAATATTCAGGAACTGCGAAATCGCCTCAATGGTGCGCTGATCCGGTGTTGCAATTTCCTTCAGCTCATTGCCAGGCGCTGCCCGCTCGCCAGATGGCGCGACCGCTTCAGCTTTTTCAATGTTGGCGGCGTAATCGCTGTCCGTGCTGAACACGATATCGTCTTCGCCAGAGGAGGCCAGCACGTGAAATTCGTGGGAGTCACTGCCACCAATGGCGCCTGAATCAGCCTGTACAGGGCGGTAATCCAGCCCAAGGCGATCAAAAATAGCGCAGTAGGTGCGATGCATAACCTGGTAGGTTTCATCCAGAGATTCAGCATTCACGTGGAAAGAGTAGGCATCCTTCATGGTGAATTCCCGGGCCCGCATCACCCCGAAACGTGGCCGGCGTTCATCACGGAATTTGGTCTGGATTTGATAGAAGTTGGCCGGCAGTTCCTTGTAGCTTTTCAGCTCATTGCGAACCATGTCGGTAATCACTTCTTCATGGGTGGGTCCAAAGCAGAACTCACGGCCGTGACGGTCGTTCATTCGCAGCAGTTCTCCACCGTATTGCTCCCAGCGACCGGACTCTTCCCAGAGTTCTGCAGGCTGAATCGCCGGCATCAAAATTTCCTGGGCACCGCTTTTATCCATTTCTTCGCGAACAATCCGCTCAACCTTGCGCAGGGTTCTTAAACCCATGGGCAGCCAGGTATAAAGGCCGGCCGCCAGTTTGCGAATCATACCTGCACGTAGCATCAGCTGGTGACTGATAACTTCCGCGTCAGAAGGCGTCTCTTTTTGGGTTGCAATCAGGTAACGGCTGGCTCGCATTATGGTTTCCGTTCTTTGGTGTTTCGTAGAATAAAGTGGCGTTTATTGTACGGAGCCTACCGCACAAGGTACAGATGGCGAATGCGGATATCCGGCAAGCGGGCCGGTTAGCACGGTTAGAGGTGCTACTAGTAGAGGTGTTACTAAGAGGTACTATGATAAATAGCCCAAGGGTAGGGCGGTGCTGTCGATTACACGCTTTAAAACAAAGCTGGAGTGAACGCCACTCACCCCTTGAATCCGGGTGATCCGGTTAAGCAGAAAGTGGTGGTATTCGTCCATGTCTGGCACCACCACTTTCAGCATGTAATCCGCATCGTGGCCTGTCACCAGATAGCATTCCAGAACTTCTGGGTATTCGCTTACCTGTTCCTCAAATGCCGCAAAACGTTCCGGTGTATGCCTGTCCATGCCAATCAAGATAATAACGGTTAGCGAAAGCCCTAACTTCTTGTGATTAAGCACGGTCACTGTGCGTACTATAACGCCCGCATCCTCTAGCGCTCGTACGCGCCTTAAGCACGGTGATGGCGATAGCCCCACCTTTTCCGCCAACTGCTGGTTAGTCAAAGACGCGTCTTGTTGTATCTGAGCCAGGATGCGTCGGTCAGTTTTGTCAATTTGTATGAGTGATTCGGATTTGACTGGCATAAAATTGTCTTAAATTTATATTTTGTGAAATTTATGGCTAATAAAATACGCTTTCAGCTTGCAGATCGCAATCACCTGCTTCAAAGAACGCGTTAAGCTAGATCTCTATTAAAGCACTCATCAGAACCACCACGGAGTACAACGCACATGGCTTTTGATTATCGCAAATACGTGGCCTTTCGGCCGGTAGCAAAAACAAATCGCCGCTGGCCAGATAAGGTCATCGAAAAAGCGCCCACTTGGTGTGCGGTGGACCTTCGCGATGGCAACCAGGCCCTGGTAAAGCCCATGAATGTTGCCCAGAAACAGCGCATGTTCGATTTGCTGGTAAAGCTGGGATTCAAGGAAATTGAAATCGGTTTTCCGGCCGCCAGTCAGCCGGATTTCGATTTCTGCCGCAAACTGATTGAAGAAAATCGAATTCCTGAAGACGTCAAAATTCAGGTATTGACCCAGGCTCGGGCTGAACTCATCGAGCGCACCTACGAAGCGTTGAAAGGCGCCCGTAGCGCCATTGTTCACGTGTATAACTCTACGTCTACCGTGCAGCGTGAACAGGTGTTTGGGCTGGATCGGGCAGGTATTCGGGATATCGCGGTGAACGGCGCCCAAGTGGTTAAAGATTTGGCTGCGAAGCAACCTGAAACTGAATGGACCTTCCAGTACTCGCCAGAGAGCTTTACTGGAACCGAGCTGGACTTTGCAGTGGACGTTCTTGATGCGGTATCT
>JBQCZX010000123.1:0-11280 GCA_052089485.1 Marinobacter sp.
CAACAAAGCGGCTGCGGATTAGGCTCTGTGAAGAGTTTTTCTACAGCCTCGTTAGGGCTTGGTCGTAGTGCCCTCCAATGGCGAAAGTGTAAATGTGTCTGTCATCGAACCGGAATATGAGCCTGTCCTTTTGTGAAATGCGCTTAGACCACAATCCGGATAGGTTATGTTTGAGTGGTTCTGGTTTGCCGACGCCAGTTGATGGGTCCTCAGAGCGAAGCATTTCTTTCAGCAGCTTGCGAAGAGCTTTGTGCAGATTCTTGTCCTTCTCGCGCATCGTTTCATACGCCTTCCAGGTGCTGCCCTCAAATACCAGTGATCTCATTCATCTGCTCTTCATTAGGTGTGTATCCGTGGCCTTGGCGGTGGGTATCGAGAGAGGTCGCAATTTGTTGCATCAAATCGCGATTCTGAAGAACATGCAGTGTTTCTTGCTCTCTTTCCCAATCCTCAGCACTTATGATCACGAACGCTTCGCCAGCTCGACGCGTTACCTTGAGGGGCTCGTGTCTATTAATAACCTGCTCTACAACGCTTTTCAGGTTGTCTCTAAATTTGTTTACACTAATGATATGCATAATTTTCACCATTACGTACGGGAACTCCGTACATCTATATCGCAATAGCCCAACCAAGGCCAAGCACGGTATACCGTAGCGGCTGGTGTGATCCTCGTAAGGCGATTGGATTGCCCCGCACAGAGCAAAACTTTCTTATTAGCTTTCGCGCGTTAAAAGTCACCACCTGCCAAACTATACTTCACACCACACGCTTGCGTACCCTCAAACAGGCTACGCTGAGATAGCGCGCTGGTTAATCGCACAACCCACAACCGTGCGAGGCGAAAATAACCCTTACGAAGCTTGGTTGGCGATGTATGAAAGTGCCGAGTTTCAGGCTGCGGCAAGCACTGAGCAGGAATGGCTTAATGAGCGGTTGGCCGAGGTAACGCCCAATCGTTTTAAGCAGTTGAGCCGTGTGTTTAACAATGCTACCCGCCTAGAAATTGACTTCTGGGTCATGGGCTTAAGTCAACAGGTGTGATCAAACGTCCCTCAATTCAGGCGTTATGTGCCACTGCCAGGAGGTCAATTTTGTTGCCTGAGTTGAAAACAGTCGGGCTTTTCCTCGTCACCGCGATAGCGGAAATTATTGGCTGTTATTTGCCTTATCTTTGGCTACGGGAGGGCAAAACTATATGGCTTCTGGTGCCGGGCGCATTGAGTCTTGCAGCCTTTGCGTGGTTACTGTCGCTGCACCCCGCTGCTGCTGGCAGAGTCTATGCTGCTTATGGTGGCGTTTATATTTTTATGGCGATATTTTGGCTGTGGGCCGTCGACGGAGTAAGGCCAACTGCGTGGGATTTGGTTGGCTCCGGTGTCGCTTTGGTGGGTATGGCGATCATCATGTTCGCGCCGCGCACCACTTAGCTTGGCCTGTGTGCCGGGCTTGGCAAAGAATTAGGGAGGTGATAGCCCTCCTGCAGCGCTTCTTAGTCTCTGCCCTGTGTGAATGTCGAGGGAGACCTGATCTGTTTGCGTCTTTCATCGTATGAGTGAGAGTTGTGTAATCAGGAGAGATTCTGGTTTCCGGTCGTTCACGCCCTGTCTTATTCCTGGGCACCCCTAATCAGATTGGAGAACCCAATGATTACCGTTCATCACCTGAACAACTCCCGCTCGCAACGGATTCTGTGGATGCTGGAAGAGCTTGAACAGCCCTATGAAATCAAGTGTTATGAGCGGGATCCGAAAACCATGCTGGCACCGGACAGCCTGCGCAAAGTGCATCCACTGGGTAAATCACCGGTCATTACCGATGGTGATCTGACGATTGCCGAATCGGGCGTCATTATTGACTATCTGGCCCACACATACGGCGATAAGGCGTCTCTGCCACAGCCCGGAACCCAGCAGTGGATTGATTACAACTATTGGCTGCACTACGCCGAAGGTTCGCTGATGCCCTTTCTGCTGCTTCGCTTGATATTTGAAAAGGTGAAATCCAGCCCAATGCCGTTTTTTGCAAAACCGATTGCCAAAGGTATAGCGGATAAGACCAACAAACAGTTCATTGGGCCGCAGATTAAGAACCATCTCGATTTTATCGAAGCGCACTTGGGTAAGAATGAGTGGTTGCTGGGAGACGAAATCAGCGCCGCCGATTTCCAGATTAGCTTTCCGCTGGAAGCGTCTGTCGCGCGGGGCATTGTCGGGCGCGACCGGCCCAATATCCAAAATTACGTCAAACGTTATCAGGGGCGTGCCGCTTACCAGCGTGCGCTTGAGAAGGGCGGTAAGTACGACTTTGCCTGATACAGGTCGCTGGTGACTCTGTTTTTTCCACGCAGGGGTAAAAAAATTACGAGAATGCTTTTGTGGCAAAGTGGATGAGTTGTCTATTGGGTTAGCGCGACACTCAGATAAACGTCCAAGCCAATATTCTCGTAATTTTATTTCCCTGTTTCATTTCTATTTCGCGTATATCAACGGCACCAAGCTTGCGAATCATTTTTTTTGCAGGCTTCACATTGTCAATCTTCGAGACCAGGCTTGTAAACCAGCGGCATTGAGCTGAAAACATTTGGCTCTCTTTTATTAATTTTTTAAGAAACATTTGTTCGCCACCCTTGCACCAAAGCTCTGCTTCCAACCCGCCAAAATTTAGAGTGGAATGTGTAGTTGTTTGCTCACCGCGATTACGGGCAAGATTTTTGAGTTTACGCTGGCTGCCTTTCAGTGCTTCATCTTGCGAAGCATGGAAAGGGGGGTTGCATACGCTGACATCAAAGAATTCTCCCGCTTGAATAATCCCCTCGAAAATATGATGTTTGTCGTGTTGCCGGCGCAGTGCGTAGCGACCCTCCAACTCCGGGTTTTTGGCGATAATCGTGGCTACGTTCTCAAGCGACTGGGTATTAATATCACTGCCAACACTATGCCAACCGTATATTTGGCAGGCCAACAGTGGATATATTCCATTTGCGCCAGTTCCTATGTCGAGCAACGCGACCTTGGGCTGGGTATTGGTCTGATTGGCAGTAGGCTCGACAACTCCCAGCAATTCAGCGACGTAATGGATATAGTCGACTCTGCCTGGGATGGGCGGGCACAGCGCATCTTCTGGAATATCCCAATTGGCAATGTTGTAGTACCGTTTTAATAACGCGGCATTGAGGGCTTTTACTGCCAGTGGATCTGCGAATGCTATGGAAAGGTTGCCGTGACCGTTTAGTTCCACATATGGGGCAAGTGGCGGGTAGCTTTTTACCAGAGATGGAAAATCATAGCCTTGCTTATGTAGATTCCTCGGGTGCAGGCCTTTGCGATCAGGCTTGGTTTGGTTTTCTTTATTTCGATAGAGCCTGCTCAAAGTAATAAGCCCGAGGTTCAGAATTCAAAAGTGGAGCGAGCGTTGGTTTAGTCGGTGATTGTAGCCTTAATATACTAACTCGGCATTCATAAAAGCCTATCAAAGGCGATTCCTGTGCCTTGCGCCCATATTAACGATTGACGTTATTAACGCATCGCGTTACTATGAAAATATAATTTGCTTTTAAGTGTAAGGATACAGGAAAGATGGTAGGAGGTATTCCATGCGTAACATCGATGCTGTAGCGCCTGGCGAGTTATTGAAACAAGAGTTTCTTGAGCCCATGGGAATTTCTCAATACCGTCTCGCAAAAGAAATTGCGGTTCCGGCACAGCGAATTGGCCAGATTGTCGCCGGTAATCGTTCAATAACTGCAGATACTGACCTTCGGCTCTGCCGGTTTTTTGGTTTGGCCAACGGCTACTGGCTTCGGGTTCAGGCAACCTATGACACTGAGGTCGCCGAAGATGCTCTTAAGGATCAGTTGAAGAATATTCGGCCTTGGAACTCCAGGTCAGAGTTGGAGCACATGGCATAACAAGCGGCTGTACAGCCACCGATTTTCTCTATGTCAGATATTAGAGATTTTCGAAGTGGGCGAATTAACGAACATTTAACTGGGAGAATATGATGAGTAAAAAATCGACAAAAGATTCCGTAACAACTGCAACAATCGAAGAGCAAACGGCTGCTTTTTTAAAGTCTGGCGGCGCTATTGAATATGTAGTCAAGGGCACAAGCGGACAAACTGTCCCTACGGGTTCGAAGCAGATTAATCTAAAAAGTAATTAATTGATTTAATGTCTAGTGTCGAAACACTTGGCAAATTTATCAAAAGGATATTTTTTTCTTCACTATGATTTGGGGTGGTTTTGCCACTGCACCCCAAAACTTGGCCGTCCAAAAAATGCCATCAGGTATCAGGCTCTACTGTGGCGTCTTGTCGTGATTATTCTATGAAATCCAAGACCTGCCGGCTCGATCGTTTTATTAGCCAGAACAGTACCTTTTCGCTTTCAGATACGCGTCTTTTGATTGCTCAAAAACGGATTTTTTTGGATGGGAATATGGCGAATTCCATTCAACAAAAGGTAACGGCGTTTACCCATGTGATGTTGGATAATTGCTGTTTAAGGGATAATGAGCCCGTTTATATAATGCTAAATAAGCCAAAAGGCGTTGTTAGTGCGACTAAGGACACTAAGCATTCTACCGTATTAGATCTTATTCAACACCCTCAGAAGAACGAACTGCACATTGTTGGGCGTCTGGATATTAATACCACAGGGTTGGTGTTATTAACCAACGATGGGACGTGGTCGCGAAAAATAAGCTTACCGGAGACAAAGCTAGAAAAGACATATGAGGTTACTGTGTCTAAAGCATTGAATGATGAATATGTTTCTGTTTTTAAGGAGGGCATCTATTTTGATTATGAAAATATTACAACTCAGCCCGCACATTTAGAGATACTCTCTGAGTACACCGCAAGGCTATCGCTGACCGAAGGCAAATACCATCAAGTGAAGCGGATGTTTGGTTTTTTTCAAAACGAAGTATTGGCGCTTCATCGAATTTCTGTCGGGCATCTTTCCCTGGAGGGCCTTGAGGTGGGGGATAGTAGGATACTTAAGGCCTGAAAGTAGTCATTCTGCAAATCTCAGCTATAGGAACAAAAAAACCGGCGTTCGTTTATAGAAGGCGCCGGTTTTTGATATAAAGACTATAAATACTTAGGATTCAGAAAGTTTATCCCATTCTTTCTCTGCTTCATCCCTTTTCATTCCGTACTTTTCTTGGATCTTGCCAATAAAGTGGTCTCTGCGACCTGCAATTTCGTCAACCTCGTCATCCGTCAACTTGCCCCAGTTCTCCCGAACCTTGCCTTTTAGCTGTTTCCAGTTACCTTCTACGATGTCGTTATTCATAGCAATTTCCTTACTGTTATGGAGTGACTTATAGAAAAGACAACGACAGAACGGTGAAACGTGTACCTAACTGTCCAATCCCTATAATGATGTATGACATCCATTATCAATTTGGCATAGGTGCATTAATTTGACAACGTTTACTGCGTTGCGATTAATTCATATTGTCGTGGCACAGGCTATGCGTGAACCGCTGAATCCGTCTATACAGTCGGTGGCAGAGCAAAAGCGCGAAAGAATGGATTCTCTATTAATTCATAGTCTCATCTACACTGTGGGTCGAAACTGTGTCAGGCTCATTGCCCCATCTTGAGCAGGCAGCGAAGTATGCCCAGATCGTCCAAAAACAATAAGCTGCGGCTTTGGCACCCGCGTTTATGGCCCTCGTGGTTGACTGTATTTGTATTATATATGCTGTCTTTTTTGCCGATGTCATCCAAGCAGCGGTTGGGCCGGCGGCTAGGTCGTTTTTTGAATGGCAAACTCAAATCCCGTGCTCGGGTGGCCGACCGTAACATCGAAATTTGCCTTCCCGAACTGGATGCGCAAGCCCGCAAGCAGCTGGTGCAGGATAACTTTATCGCGTGCACCCGTGGCTTTCTCGAGAGTACCCATGCCTGGTGGCGCGATGTGGCGCCTTATTGCGAGGCGGCCGATGTGCATGGTTTGGCGCACCTGAAGGAAGCCCAGAAGAGGGGTAAGGGCGTGCTACTGATTGGCGGCCACTACAGCATTTTTGACTTTGCGTTGCCCCTGGTTGCCTGCCACCTGAAAAACCCCGGGTACGTATACCGGCCCAACAACAACCCGGTTATTGATCGTGTGATCGAAAAAGGTCGCCGTCGTCATTTTGGTATTCGGCCGTTCACTAAACGCGGATTGCGGCCAATGGTGTCTTTTCTGAAGAAGGGTGGGGAAGTGTGGTTTGCCTGCGATCAGGATTTTGGCAAAAAAACGGAATTATTCGTGCCATTTTTTGGCGTAGAAGCAGGCTGTATTGCCTCACCCAGTTATATTGCAAAGGTATCCGGCGCTTCTGTGATTTGTGTCAGCCACCTGCGCATGCCTGATGGCGGCTATCGCGTGGTGTTTTCACCGATACAGGAAGGCTTCGGAGCCGATACGCACAAGGATGCCGAAGTTTGGAACGGCTACATTGAGGACACCGTTCGCGAACAGCCTGATCAGTATTTGTGGCTGCATAAGCGCTTTAAATCCCGCCCCGAAGGGGCGGCTAAAATCTATTAATCAATCAGTCGAACGCGGAGCTGATCACATCGCGATAGTTCCGGATGCGTTGTACATAATGTACGGGTTCATACCCACGCGCATAGCCGTAACGCGTACTTGGGTAATAGCGTTTGTCGGCTTTCAGCGGTAGTACTTCTTTCATATCGTCCCACGAATCCGGGTTTTTACCCAGGTCACGCGCCAGTTGCCGGGCATCCAGAAGGTGGCCACGACCAATATTGTAGCTGGCCAATGCCAGGAACGTGCGATCTGGCTCTGGAATGGTATCCGGTAGCCTGCGGTGGCGATCTGCCAAATAACGAGCACCACCATCAATAGCCGCTGCAGCGTTCAGGCGATCCATCACGCCGAGGGATTCAGCTGTACTTCTTGTTAGCATCATGATGCCGCGAACCCCGGTGGGCGACACAGCAGAGGGGTCCCAGTGGGATTCCTGGTAGGCCAGTGCAGCCAGCAAGTCGGCGGGCATGCCGGTAGTCGTTTCGGCTTCTGCAAACCGATCCATGAAGCCCGGAAGGCGTTTATCAATGCGGCGGTTGAGCGCTCTGAGATCGACGAAGTCGAACTCGCCGATATAGGCGTAGTAGCGGCTCTCGACGTAGCCGATGGCCTCATTGCCCTCAGTGCTGTTCATCCATTCACGGGCCGTTCCCGCCAATTCGTCAGAACCTGAAGGTAGATACCAGCCGAGGTTGTTGCCCTGCGTCAGGTTCATCGCCACTTCCAGGTGTGGAAAGTGCCGGCGCATTACCTGAACAATGTTTGAGTCTGCCACGGTGCAATTAATTTCCTGTCTTGCCACGTCTGACAGTAAAACTTCTGTTGTTTTGCTGTCATCTTCGGCAAATTGGATGCCTTCGTGCTCGCTGGCAAGCTTGGTCAGCGTTTCTGTGTAGCTAGAATCAGCTGTTACTGTTATGCCTACGTTGGGCATGTTTTCAGGTGTGCGCGGCATGGGGCGCATCTCGCGGTGGCACACCAGCTGTTCGGTGATTTCGGTGTGAGCAGGGCCGCGGGTGAACTTTTCGCTGCGCGAAGGCAGGTGCGTTAGACCTGCAGCTGCTATGTGGGTATTGCCGGACTTCAGCGCTTTTAAAACGGCTGCGGTTGAATCGTACATGGTCCAGTTAACCGTCCAGCCCTTGCTCGCGGCAAATTGCGAGATCAGGCTATATTCTGGCCCGATCGGGTTTTCATGGCGATCGAGGTAGTAAGTGGTGGAACCGTTGCGCGTAGCCACTTCCAACACACCGGTTTCCTCCGGGGGAGCCAACTGCTCTACTTGTTTTGACTGCTTGGTACTGGCCGCGGAGACGGAATCGCCCTGACTGCAACCAGCTATAATCGCGAGCGTAAGTGGAAGCAGGGCTTCCTTGAGCATAGGTAGCTTCTGAGTCATTAAAGACCTCGATTTTGAAGTTTCAATTTTATTAGTGGTTTTACGTACCTCCAAAAACAACATATCACATCGGTTTCAAACAAAGCACAAACCGGCTTTACAGGATCCAAAATGTAGTATGCTAACTGTATAGGCAACAGGTAACGGAGCAGCCGGTGATATGACACTTCCATTTTATACTGTCGGTCATTCCACTCGCACAATTGAAGAGTTCGTGGAGCTGCTAAAAACAGCAGACGTGGATCTTGTTGTCGATATCAGATCCGTGCCCAGGTCCCGTACTAATCCGCAATACAATAAAGAGAATCTGCCAAAGCTTTTAGCGCCATTCCATATTGCTTACGAGCAGATTGAAGAGCTTGGTGGCTTACGTCGCAAGAGTAAGGAGATACCGCCCGACGTAAACGGCTTTTGGGAAAACCGGAGTTTTCACAACTATGCAGATTACGCGCTAACGGACAGCTTCCACTCGGGCCTCAACCAACTGATTGCTCTGGGGCGAGAGCGGCGGTGCGCTGTCATGTGTGCAGAAGCTGTATGGTGGCGCTGCCATCGCCGCATTGTCGCGGACTACCTGATTGGTCATGGCGAGGCGGTTTTCCACCTGATGAACAAAGGTCGAATGCAACCTGCTAGCCTAACAAGAGGAAGTATAGTCGATGATAACGCAGTGGTGGTTTATCCCGCTGATCAACCGGAGGACAAGAAAGGCTAACGTACGAAATTTATGGTCACTATCTTTTATCAAATTGGCTGGAGAAGAGCATGTCAGAACTAAGCGGTACCTTATACACCAAAGAGCAGCTCTCAGTTGTGCAGGGGGTCGCTGGCGATCTCCGCAAGCACTGGGGATGGCTGTTGGCTTTGGGTATTTTGTTTATCGTGTTGGGAACCATTGCGCTGGGCATGAGTGTTGCGGTGACAGTTGCAACCGTGTGGTTCTTTGGCATTCTGCTGACAGTAGGCGGTATATTCCAGGTTGTTGAGGCCCTCAAATGCAGGGGCTGGAAAAGTATTTTGGCACACGTTCTGATTGCCCTGCTCTACGTTGTGGCCGGGGTTAGCATGATAACCGAGCCAGTAGCTGGCTCATTGGTACTCACCGCCTTCTTGGGTGGCGTGTTCATTGCCACCGGGCTGTTGCGGATTATGATGGGGTTCCACCTGAAAGGCACCGGTCTGCGCTGGGGTTGGATGGTATTTGCCGGCATCGTATCGTTGGTACTGGGTGGCATGATTTTCTTTCAGTGGCCGATGTCGGCGCTATGGATTATCGGCCTTTTGGTCGCCATTGAAATGATTTTTCATGGCTGGGCTTATGTAATGATCGCACTGGCTTTGAAAACGGCTCAGTGAGAGCGCTGTTTTTTCGCAGCTACTCTGGCTCACACTTTTCAAAGGTTAACTTTATGAAAACGACCCCAAAGCCACTTCATTTTGGATTTATGCTTTGTGCGTCTATATCTTTTGGTATGACACCTTTTTCAGCGACGGCCGAAAGCCAATACCTGTCTGCACAGGAAAGCGATCCTCTGGAAATGAGCTGGATGCAGGGCTTTCCGCCCCCTGACGACAAACTGCTGAACTTTGCCGATGGCTCTTTTTTTGAGTTTCTGGCGCTACGCTGGAGCGTCGTGCACATGCGTGAATTGATGCCCACCGTTAACGTGTCTCGTGGCTCTGGCGCGCCGGACACGTTGCCTGAAAGCCTTGATGCGAATATTGATGGCCTCGCATTTCGCCCACTGAATGCCGATGAAGACATAACGTGGGAAGACTCTCTGTGGGAGAACTACATTAAGGAGTCGGGCTACAGTGATGCCACCCACCGTGCGTCAAGTGCTGGATATGACTACCTCGCTGCAGTTTAGTGAGGATTATGCCAATCCCAAGGCAGAAAAGAAGGCCTCACAGTGAGGCCAAGTTCGCGTTTATTTGCCTAACAGCTCACCCACAGGGCGAAGGTTTACCACATGATCACACATGGATTTGATGATCATTAATATGGGGGTGGCGATGATCAACCCGACTGGGCCCCAAAGCCAGCCCCAAAACAGAAGCCCGACAAAAATCGCCACCGGGTTGAGGCTTGAAACCTGGCTGGTTAACCAAGGTGTCAGCAGGTACCCCTGAATGCTGGTAATCGCCAGTGACGTGCCCGCAACAATAATGGTCGTGTTCACCTCGCCAAACTGAATGAATGCGGCAATGCCGGTGCCGATAAACACCAGAAACGGCCCCAGATAGGGTATGGCACTGGCGACACCCGCGATTACGCCCCAGAGCAAGGCCTGCTCCACTCCAAGGATCAAAAAAGCCAACCACGTCAATGTGCCCACAAACAGGGCGCCGAGCAGCATCACGAATAAAAAGCGCCGAACCTGATGGTGAAACTCGTTCATGATCCGCGCCGCTTTGCGCATCCGCCCGAACGAGGGGCCGGAGATTTTAACGACCTTACGCTTGTACAGTGGCCCCACCGCCAATATGAAAAACACCAGCAACAAGACCGAGAAAAACTGGGAAACGAGTACTAATACGGCAGGTGCGCTCTTGAGAAGATAGTCCTGAACGTCTGTTGGCTTCTCTATCACTCGAACAGGCGTTATACTCTGGTGCTCTGGCTGCTTGTCTTTTTTCTCCTGCGCGGCCGAATCTTCAATTTGCTTCGCCGCAGCCTGCGCTTTTTCCATGATGCTTTCATCTTGCGCTGGAGAGCTGGCCTCATTACGCTGAAACTTATTGATAGCCACAGGAACCTTGTCCAGTATGGCGATGGCTTCCGTTTGTAAGGGTATGCTCGCGCCCGCAACGGTACCAAGCAATATAAACAGAATGATGGCCGCACTCAGGGGGCGGGGGATTTTGATGTGATCAAGTGCTGAAACCAGAGGGTCGAGGGCGTAGCTGACCAGCACGGCAACGATCAGTGGAAGCAGTACAGCCTGAGCCCAGTCAATAAAATAGAGAGTGGCGATGGTGGAGAGAATGACCAGCGACATGCTGCGAATACTCACGGCTTCGACCAGTGCCGACTTGGGCGCAGCCCTATCATCTACCTCGGTGTCGCGAGACTCACTGTACCCGTTATTTTCCATGATTGCTGCGACTCTTTGTTGGTTTCATATCCTACATAATGTAGATGGCTATGGCAGTGTGCAAACAAAAACAACAGATCCATGTGGCGTCAGCTTGAGACGCGGTTATTTTTCCCTATCTGACCCGCTGCTGCGGTTTTGTTTTGCGTCCCGACAACACCCGCTCCTATAATCCACTATTGCTGCGGCGTGTTTGTGGCCTCGCCGTGGATTCTCCCTTACTAATAAAAAA
>JBQCZX010000124.1:0-11206 GCA_052089485.1 Marinobacter sp.
AACTGCCGGATGCCTTCCTGCGCCGCTGCTTTTTCCACTACATCAACTTCCCGGACCGCAACACCATGCAGAACATCGTGGATGTTCATTTCCCTGGCATTCAGCAGCAGGTGGTGAAGGATGCACTTGAGGTGTTCTTCGATGTGCGCAAAGTACCCGGCCTGAAGAAAAAGCCGTCTACCTCTGAACTGATCGACTGGCTGAAGCTGCTGATGGCAGACGAGCTATCCGCGAAAATGCTGCAGGAAAAAGACGGAAGCTCTGCGTTGCCACCTTTGTATGGCGCACTGGTGAAAAACGAGCAGGACGTACACCTGCTGCAGAAGCTGGCGTTTATGGCCCGCCGTCGCGGCTGAAATTCGGCAAGAGTGCGGTTTTATGTTGATTGATTTCTTTCTCGAAGTGCGGCGGGCCAAGGTGCCTGCCAGCCTGCGTGAATTCCTCGATCTGTTGGAAGCGCTTCAACAGCAGCTTGCCTTTGCGGATATGGAAGAATTCTATTACTTGGCCCGGTTGTGCTTGGTAAAGGACGAGCGACACTTCGATAAGTTTGATCGGGCGTTCAAGGTCTATTTTGACGGCATTGAACACCTGGATGAGTTGTTGGAAGCATTAATTCCAGATGAGTGGCTTAGGGCCGAGTTTGAGAAAAACCTGAGCGATGAAGAGAAGGCCAAGATTGATTCACTTGGCGGTCTGGAAGAGCTGATTGAAACCTTCAAAAAGCGTATGGAAGAGCAGAAGGAGCGCCACGCCGGCGGTAACAAGTGGATTGGAACTGGCGGTACGTCGCCCTTTGGTGCTGATGGCTACAACCCTGAAGGCTTCCGTATTGGCCAGAAGAAGGGGCGCCACGGGCGGGCCATCAAAGTTTGGGAAAAACGTGAATTCAAAGATCTGGACGACAGCGTTACCTTGGGTATACGCAACATTAAGGTAGCTCTTCGGCGGTTGCGTAAGTTCGCTCGTCAAGGCGCCGCAGACAAGTTGGACCTGGACGACACCATTCGATCCACGGCCCGTAACGCGGGCTATCTGGATTTGAAAATGGTTCCCGAACGGCACAACGCAGCCAAAGTGCTGATCTTTTTCGATGTGGGTGGTTCCATGGACCCCCATGTGCGGGTGTGCGAAGAGCTGTTTTCAGCCGCACGCCTGGAGTTTAAACACATGGAGTACTTTTACTTTCATAACTTTGTTTATGAAAGTGTGTGGACGAAGAACATCCGACGGATGAACGAGACCACCAGTACTTGGGATATCCTTCACAAGTATCCGTCAGACTACAAAGTTATCTTTGTGGGCGATGCCACTATGGCACCCTATGAGATATCTCACCCGGGAGGTTCCATCGAACATTGGAACGAAGAGGCGGGTGCGACCTGGTTCCAGCGGATCAATGAGCATTTTCGTAAGGTGGTTTGGATCAACCCGCTACCTGAAGGCTACTGGGGAGCCGGTGGCTCGCTGGGTATGACCAGACAGCTTGTGAACAACCACATGTACCCGCTCACGGTGGAGGGCTTGGAATCAGCCATGAAACACCTGAGTAAATAGAAGTTGGGAATCCGGGTTTCCTGTTTGGTGATCTGGATACCGTTCTTCGCAGTTACCAAGTGTTACTCTTTCTGCCAGTTTGTTACAGGGCCTTGTCAGGCTCAGAGACGACAGGAGCAGAAGGTTTATGCTTGGCCTACAAAAAACAAAAAAATGCCGAGGCAGACAGCGTAAAGGAAGCGGTGTCGGCCTGATAGTTGCGGCCGCGCTTATGTGTGGCCCGGCTACTGCCTCCTCTTTGGATGAGGAAATTGCCAACCTGAAAGCCGAAGTCTCTGCCCATGCAGACGAGGTTTTTCAGCTTGAACAACAAGTACTTCACCCCGTTGATACCCGCTTAGCCATTTTCCTGACACTTGCCAGCCGGGACGGCCTCAACCTCCATTCAGTGGAATTGTTCGTTAATGGGCAACCCGTCGCCTCGCACCTGTATACCGGTCGAGAGAGAGGCTCGTTGAAGCACGGCGGCATTCAGCAGCTGTTCACCGGTAATCTGGCCAACGGTGCACACCAATTGAAAGCAGTGATAACGGCGCGGGCGGCAAATGATCGTTTCGTGCGCAGAGAATCGACTCACCGTTTTCAAAAGCGCCCAGGTGCGCTTCGTTTACAGGTGGCGCTGGAAGCCAAAGCGCCTGATTACGAACCCCGTGTTTCTTTTGTTGAGTGGAAGTAGCCAGTCATGAGGCTGACTGTGCTGAGCTATGCCGCGATCCGTATTGTTTTGGTGGGCATGCTTGGCTCAATGGCAGCTTCAGCATATGCAGAGCCGCCTTCGCCATCGGTTCTCAGGGCAGGCCTTGAGCAGTTTGCACGTGCAGGTGCTGACTGGTACGCGAATGCTGGCCCTTCCGCTTTGCAGCAACCCGCTAAGCCGCGACAACAGCTGCTTTACGAGAAGGCTGAGCTTGCCCGCAGCCGCGGGTTTCAGGAGGAAGCGGGCAAGTTACTTGCAGGTATGGATGAGGGATATTGGTCTGCTGTTGGCTACCTCAACCTTTCCGGCGATTATGCCCGCAACGATCTGAATCCGTCACGTGCATTGGTTGCTCTGCGGGTAGCGCGGGCTATGGCCGACAAGGATCCTGATGCTGCTCGCAAAACGGCGTTACGCAGTCGGATTCTGTTGCGTGCTGGTTACCTCGCGTATACAAGCTCTGATTATGAGAAGGCCATAGGCTTTTTTGAAAAGATATCGCTGGATAGCCACAAAACCCCTCAGGCGCTCTATCTTCATGGCCTGGCATTGGCGGAACAGGGCCACCACCGGGTAGCCATGCAAAGCTGGCACCGGGCAAAAAAGTATCCTCTGGCCTACCCAGGTGTTGCCGATGCCTGGATAGCCATGGGGCGTGGTTACGATCTTTCTGGTTATCTGGGTCAAGCTGGTGAGGCTTACCTTGCCGCGAATGCAGCCTATGAAAGTGAGCGGGTTACCCTGCGAAAATTGGTTGTACAGATTGAAGAGCAAGGTGCGTACAAAGCGCTGGTATTGGATGCACGAGCTGCTGGTTCTGGAAAAATGGGGTCTGGGCAAACTGGTTCCACCGCCCCGAAAGTAGAGTGGTTTCTCGCAGATAGCCGCACACTGACCCAACCTCGTATGGCTTATCTGCTCAGCTTTATGGAGCAGCCTGCGGCGCAGCGCGCTGTGAACCGGGTTGGGGGGCTGGTGCAAATACTGGACGATCTGAAACGCAACGCCCAGAATCTGGATGTTTTCAGCACAGCTATCGCCGGCCAACTTAAGTCGCCAAACACTCCCAATCACGCCTCTATAGAAGAAGCGTTGAGGGACAGCAACGTGAGGCTGAGAGAGCAGCTGACTGTTCTGTTGGAAGGTGTCGGTAACAAGCACCTAACCCCGGATCAACGCCTTCAGCTTCGCATAGTGAACACCACTCTTTCTGACTCTGAGCAGCAGCTCGATAAGTTTTACGGCAAGTCTGCTCACCGCTCGGCCAATCTTAAGCTGTTGCTTACCGAAGCTCGAAAACTGCACAAGCAATCACTCGTTCGTCTCGAAGCTGTTTCGGCACTTAGTGTTCAGGCGGAAGCCTTACTTGATCAACTGGCACTGGACTTTGTCGCAGATCAGGACAAGAAAATGGTGGTTGCTTTGGACAAAACCGAGCAACAGATCGCGCACCTTTATGAGTATCTGGCGTTAAAGGAATTGGATTCCGAGGAGCCTCAATAATGAGGGGTTTGCGTGTTGTTGTGCTCCCGCTTTGTTTGTTCTGCAGCTTGGTGTTTGGACAGGAATCGTTTCGCGTAGAGCTGGGGAAGGATGGTGAGACCATTGCCGATATGCGCCCGGTTTTTTTGAAATTTGAGAACCGGCCACTTCCCGCCATTTCCCCAGAGGAGGTGGCAAGGCGCTATCAGCGGTTGTTCAGTACCACTGACGAGCCTGCAGTACGTGTAGATGCTTTAAACCGCCTGACGAATATCCGCGATCGTTCCGGTGAAGAAATAGGATTCACCCAGGCGGAAGAAGCGGAGATGCACCAACAGGCGATTGAAAGCTATGAGTCGATTCTTCAGCGTGGTGCATTTGGCGGGCGCCTGGACGAGCTCATGTATCAAATGGCGAAAGCCTACGCTTTGACAGGCCAGAACCATGCCTCTGTAAAGCGACTGCAGCAGCTTGTTGGTCTTTACCCGGACTCGCCCCTGGTGCCAGAAGCCCGATTCCGGATTGCAGAATCTGCGTTCGCGGCCGGCAACTACGTTGAGGCAGAAGCGGAATACCGGGAACTTGTTGATGGGAGTGGCGATGCAGGAGGCCTGAAAAACAAGGCCCGCTACATGCTGGGATGGGCGCTTTTCAAGCAGGGGCCTCAGGCCTGGGGACGGGCAGGGCGCCGGTTTGTTGCAGTGCTGGATGAGTCTTTGCCAAGTGCCAAAAGCCTTGATCAAGTCTCTGAGTCTAACGTGGACAGCATCGATGACACGCTTCGGGTTTTGGCATTGATGGCCAGTCGCCGGAACGGCCCGGAAACCCTGATGAGTTGGTTGCAGCCTAATGCGCTGAGGTCTTGGACGCCCTTGGTGTTTGACCGGCTAGCCGATTTGTACGCGGTGCAAGGCAATGCAGAGGCTAGTGTCGCGACCAACCTAGCTTTTGTGACGTACTTCCCCTCGCATTCGCAGCGGGCAGGTTTTATGGCGCAGGTTGTGGATGTCTGGAACCGAGCCGACAAGCCTGCACCAGCTAGGCAAGCTATGGCGAATTACATCGCTCTGTTTGACGATCAGGGCGATTATGCTGCGCTGGAACCTGATTCTCGCAATAAATGGAGAAAATTCAGCCGGTTTCTTGCCGATTATCATTACGCTGAAGGCAGCTCTGGCGAAGGCGATGCTGTCACTGACTTTGAGGCGGCCGCCAGGTACTACGAAGGGTTGGCGCGTCGCAGTGATGCAGCCGGCGAGTTTTTTCGCCTTGCAGGCGATGCGTGGCTTCAGGCAGGGGTATACCCACCTGCGCTTGAAGATTTTCAGCTGGCGGCTTACGACGTACCTGGCTATGAACAGGCTGCCGATGCCGGGTGGGCCGTCATTGTTTTGGTGCGGGAAGGTGTCACCGGCGAAAAGGTTTCCTCAGGTTTCGATCCCGACCTTGTAGACCTGTCTGCTGAAACAGATCGGTTTATAAAACGTTTTGGCTCTGACGGTCGAGCGCCGGGATTGTTGGCCGATTTGGCAACACGCTGGTTTGAAACTGGGGATAACGATCGAGCGTTACATTATGCGACGCAAGCCGTTGGTCACAAACAAGCGTCACCCGAAACACGCTACGCCGGGTGGGTGGTAACCGCACAGGTACAACAACACGCTGGCGCATACGGGCTTGCCGAGAACGCCTGGCGAGAAGCCTTGGCACTGGCCTCTGAGGGAGCCGGCAATGGTTTACTAACCGAGGAGGCCGAGGGTTTGCGTCAGCAACTTTCCATAGCCATTTATCGCCAAGGCGAACAGGCTGCTGAAGACGGTAAGACGGCAATTGCGGTCGCACACTTTCGGCGAATTGAGACTGTGTTGCCTGGTTCGGAGACTGCCGTTAAAGGCCGTTTTGACGCGGCAAATACTCTGCTTAAGGCCGCAGAATGGCAGCCGGCAATCAATGAACTTAACCGCTTTCGCACAGATTATCCAACGCACGCGCTTACCTCGGGGATCAGTGAGAAACTGGTTTTGGCCTATATCACATCGAGCCAGCCAATACGGGCGGCCCGCGAGTTGATGCATTTGGCTGATAAGGGCAGTGAAGAGGCAAACTCGACGCAAGATGACGTGTGGGTTTACCGCCTTCGGGCTGCTCAGTTGTTCCATAGCGCTAACGCACTAAGCCGGCGCGATGCAATCTACGAGAGCTACCTTTCAAGTAGCCCAGTTGCGAAGGACGCAAATGAGCATGTTCGATTCCAAACCATGCGTTACCGGTTGATAGAGGCGGGCAGCCAGCCTGCACAGTGGCGAGCTGGGCTGGTGTCGGCTGAGCTGGAAAGCAGTTGGCATTCGGAGCAGACCTTGCAGTGGGCCGCGCGTGGAGCGCTTGTCATGGGTGCGGAAGTGGCCGCCGAGTTTGCCAGCATTGAGCTAAGCATTCCCCTTGAGGTATCACTGGATAAAAAGCAACGCGCCATGGAAAACGCACAAACGTATTTCCGTAATGCTGAGGCGTTTGGTGGCGCTGCGGTCTTACCCGAATCTTTGTTCCGCCGTGCAGAGCTTCATCGGATCATGGCCAGAGACCTTATGGTGTCTGCAGCGCCAGGTGGGCTGAACGAGATGGAACAAATGCAGTACCGGATGCTACTTGAGGAAGAAGCTTATCCGTTCGAGGAGCGTGCCATTGCGCTGCATTCTGAAAACCATCAGCGCATTACCACCGGCGGATTTAACGGCTGGATAGAGAAAAGTCTGGGCGTTCTGGCTGAACTGCATCCGGGCCGTTACGACCGGTCGTTGCATTGGATGAGCGGAGCTGCGGAGGACCACGATGGTGTTTAAGCAAAACGTGCAGTTAAAACCATGGCTTTGCGGGACATGGCTGGCTACAACCGTTGTACTATTTGGTTGCGCTGGGCAACCGATGGAACCAGCGCAGCCCACCTCTGTTAAATCGGAGCAAGCAGCTGATTCGCTGCGGGCGCCTGATCCGCAACAAGCTCTTGTACACGTACAGGAGGGCACGGCGGCGTATGAACAGGGTGATATTTCAGCAGCGATTGGTGCCTGGCAGTTGGCGGTTGAACTTAATCCAAACGATGCAAACACTCACAACAATCTGGCGCTTTTACTAAAGCAAAAACACCGTTTTAATGAAGCCGCCGCGCTGCTCGAAACCGGTCTTGAGCGTTCGCCGGAGGTTGCCGAACTGCACTACAACCTTGCTGTTATTTCCGAGCTTTACCTGCTCGATTTGAACAGAGCCCTTAACCATTACCAGCGGTATCAGACGTTATCTGCTAATGAGGATAAAAAAGTGGCGGGGTGGATTGCGGACTTGAAACGGAGGCTGGATTAAATGATGGCAGCGGTGCCCTGGATGCATAACCTGGCTAAAATCTTAATTAAGCCGTTGATTAGGATACTCTACTTATCAAGCCTACTCGCGTTATTCATACCTTTTGTTTGCACGGCTTCGGGCGATGAGGGTTTGCTGTCGGGTAGTGATGGGCAAAGCGGCAAGTCGGTGCGCCTGAGCATCGAAGGTATCTCGGCCAGTGCGGGTGAAGATGAGCCGCGAGTGCTGACTATTTTGCCGTGGCGAGCGCCTACGTTGCCGCGCCGGCCAAGGGCTGAATTGGAAAGCTCAGCCCCGGAACTGGTTCAGCCTCTGGATCCGTTGGTTCTTGAGCGCCACCGCGAGTTCCGTAGAAGCTTGGGTGTGACGAATTCGGGTGGACGATCCGGGGCGCGGCAATGACGGGTATGAATGCTATGCTTGCTAACACCGAGCTAGGTCTCTCTAACCCGTTGGCCGGAGCCTCGTTTGCTTCGCTGTCGTGGAACCGGGAAGAGGGCGAGCGCCTGCGCTTGACGGTGATCACCCTCGTCGCCCTTATGCTTTTCGTACCACTTGCGTTGTTGATTCCCACCCTTGATGTTCAGGCACCTGAACGGGAGCAGGCAGAGAGCATACCGCCACAACTGGCAAAGCTGACTGTGAAGCCAGAGGTTATTGAGAAAGCAACCCCCAAACCCGCAGAGGATGCCGCGCCACCCAAACCAAAACCTCCAGAGCCAAAACCTCCAGAGCCAAAACCTGCCAAGCCCGAACCGGTGAGGCCTGCTCCCCAGCCTCAGGTGGCAAAGCCGACTCTCAAGCCGGTTCCGGCGAAGGAGGCGCAAAAACCTGCGAGCCAAAACGTGGAACAGGCGCGAGAAAATGCCTCCCGATCTGGCCTGCTGACCATGAAAGACCGCTTGGCCTCGATGCGCCAGCCCTCTGCTGAGCCTGCCCCTGTTATCAAGGCCAATACCGGCGATACCATAGACGCTGCAAACGGTGTTAAAACCCAGGTTGCCAAGGATGCGCTGCAGGGCAGTGGTGGTGTTAAAGAGGTGCAGTCGACCACCCGCGCAGATGTAGAGGTTGCCGGGCACCAGGTCAGAAAGATAGAAGCTCCAACGCAAGCCCAATCCGTTGTGGCCAGTGCGCCTGCACCGGCGCAGAAGCCCGCGGTGGGAGAGCGCGCCATGAGCAATATCAGGCAGGTGTTTGATTCAGGCAAAGCGGCCCTTTATTCGCTCTACCAAAGAGAATTAAGGAAGGACCCAACCCTGGCAGGTAAAGTGCTACTGGAGCTGGTTATAGAGCCAGATGGAACCGTCTCCGCATGCAAAGTGGTTAGTTCCGAGCTTGAAAGCCCGGTACTGGAGCAAAAAATTGCCATGCGAGTTCGTCTTTTCAGCTTTGGCGCCGATAACGTTGAAGCCAGGAAGCTCAGGTTCCCGATCGATTTTCTTCCGGGCTAAGTCTGCCTTTGTGGCTGTCAGTCGTGGCCCTCAATGGTGATTTTTGGAAGCGTTGGTTTATAAAGGGATGCTTTTTCGGTAGGGGCGAGAACCCTGGCTTCTCCGATGACAACCTTCTGGTTGTTTTGGTTAGTTACGACACAACGGATCACGACCCGGTTTTTTGGGTCTTTACGCAACACGGTAAGGTTTACCGTTAACGTATCATTCAGTTTCACCGGGCGTTTGAATGAAAGGTTCTGATCCAGATATACCGTGCCAGGGCCGGGCATAACCGTAGCCAGTGCGGCAGAAATCAATGAGCCGCTCCACATTCCGTGGGCAATACGCTCTCCAAACATGGAGTTGGCCGCAAATTCCGGATCTAGGTGTACAGGGTTAAAGTCGCCTGAAACAGCGGCAAACAGCACCAGTTCACGCTCTGAGAGAGTTCGAGTAAATGTGGCTGTGTCACCTTCGTTGAGTTCGTTATAGGTGATGTTTTCAAGAGTATCAGGGGTATCGCTCATCTGGCTCTCCATGCGTAAGGCGTTTGGGTACAGGGGTTTATGGTTATGCTCTGAAACTACCTCATCGTTAACAAAACTGCTATTCTCTCCCCACTTTTTGAGCCTGATACCTATGTCGAGTTGATTTTTAGACTACTCAACAATAGCGAATCATTATAAAGAGAAGCGCCAGACAGGAGATGGTGATGGATTTTGATACGTTCTATCAAGACAAATACCCCGCCAGTGTTCCCCGTGAAGTGGATCTGAACAAGTACAGCAGTATGGTGGATGTGTTTGAGCAGGCGGTAAAAAAATACTCGGATCGCCCTGCCTTCAGTGCTGTTGGTGCAACTCTCACTTATCGTGATCTGGACACTCAAACCCGGAACTTTGCAGCCTGGTTGCAAAACAAGACGGATCTTAAGCCCGGCGACCGTATCGCTGTGCAAATGCCTAACTTGAGCCAGTACCCGGTTGTGGTATTTGGCGCCATGCGTGCCGGGTTGATTGTGGTTAACACCAACCCGCTATATACCACCCGCGAGATGGAACATCAGTTCAATGATTCCGGTGCAAAAGCCTTGGTTGTGTTGGCGAACATGGCGGAAAACGCCGAGAAAGTTTTGCCCCAGACCAGTATTGAGCACGTTATTGTTACTGAGATTGCCGACATGCATTCGCCCATCAAGCGCACGCTGATGAACGCTGTCGTCAAGCACGTTAAAAAGATGGTGCCGCCGTTTAATATTCCACAGGCCCATAAGTTGCCCGCAATACTGAGCGCAGGTGCCCGTGAAAAGTTTACGCCAGTGGAATGTAAATCCGACGATATTGCTGTGCTTCAGTACACTGGTGGCACAACCGGTGTTGCCAAGGGCGCGATGCTTACTCACGGCAACCTGGTAGCCAACCTGCTTCAGGTTCGCCCAATGATGGAAGACACGGTGGTAAATGGGCAGGAAGTGGTGATCGCGCCTTTGCCTCTGTACCACATTTATTCTTTCACGCTTAACTGCGGCATCATGCTGGAAGCTGGCGGCCACAACATTCTTATTCCCAACCCGCGGGACATTCCAGGCTTTGTAAAAGAGCTGCAAAACCACAAGTTCACCGCATTCCTGGGTTTGAACACATTGTTCGTTGCACTGTGCAATAACGAAGAATTCCAGAAGCTCGACTTCAGCCAGTTGAAGCTAACCTCGTCTGGTGGCATGGCACTCACCAGCGACACAGCAAAGATGTGGGAACGAGTAACCGGCTGCGCAATCTCTGAAGGTTATGGCATGACCGAAACGTCTCCGGTGGTCACCTTCAACCCCCGCAGTGCGATTCAGCTGGGTACGATTGGTTTGCCCGTGCCGTCTACCAAAGTTAAAACCATTGATGACGATGGCAACGAAACATCGCTGGGTGAAGCTGGCGAGCTTTGTGTGAAAGGCCCGCAGGTTATGCGCGGTTATTGGCAGCGCCCGGAAGACACCCAGAAGTCATTCACGGAAGACGGCTATATCCAGACGGGCGACATTGCCGTGATTCAGGAAGACGGGTTTATCCGCATTGTTGATCGCAAGAAGGACATGATCATCGTTTCGGGATTTAACGTTTACCCCAATGAGATCGAAGATGTTCTGACTAGCCACCCCAAAGTGGTTGAGTGTGCGGCCGTTGGTATTCCCAATGCGAAAAGTGGGGAAGCCGTTAAAGTGTACCTTGTCGCCACGGCTGAAGGTGCCACCGAAAACGAACTCAAAGAGTTCTGCCGTGAACGCCTGACTGCCTATAAAGTGCCGCGTTACTTTGAATTCCGCGATGAACTGCCGAAGACCAACGTAGGTAAAATTCTGCGCCGTGAGTTGCGCGACGAACCGGAGAACAAGTAATTACGGTGACCTTGCAACCTGACAAGTCCTCAGTAAAAGCCGCCATAAAACCGATAATGGAGCAGCTGCCTGTCTGCAACCAACAGGAAGCTGCCCGCATCGTTAAACTGGTGGCAAGAACCAAGGGAAAGCCTGGCCAGAAAGATCTGGAGAAAATGGCGAACTGGCTTGAGCGCGGCCTGGAAAAGGTGCGCCAACGCCAGGCCCTGCATAAGCCCGCAGGTTTTCCTGCAGGGTTGCCGGTTTCTGATCGTGTGGATGATATCCGCGAGGCGATCGAAAACCACC
>JBQCZX010000125.1:0-10847 GCA_052089485.1 Marinobacter sp.
TGCCGCCACTGCAAACCATGGAATCCCTGCTTTTCGAAATGGTGTGGGCCGGCGTTGTCATGCTGATTCTCGCTATTGTAACGGGCGCACTCTTTATCGAAAATCTGTTCGCCCAAAACCTGGCCCACAAAACCGTATTCTCCCTACTTTCGCTACTGGTATTCGTTGCGCTGCTTGTCGGGCGCTACACGAAAGGCTGGCGCGGCATGACTGCAAGTCGCTGGACACTGGCGGGCTGCGCCCTTCTTATGGTGGCCTTTTATGGCAGCAAGTTCGCCCTTGAGCTTGTATTTAAGAAAGGCGGCTAATTCGCCGCACACAACTTCTTGACAGCAGACACAATCACAACCTACTTTCGCTACTTGTCAGCAACATAAGGACACTCTTAGTTTGGACGGTACATCGCTTACTGCGCTGTCGATTATTCTCGCCGGGCTAATCATGCTGTCGGCATTTTTCTCCAGCTCTGAAACCGGAATGATGTCACTCAACCGGTATCGCCTCAAACACATGGCTAAAACCGGCCATAAAGGCGCAAAACGGGCGCAGGGGTTGCTGCAGCGCACCGACCAACTGATTGGTATCATTCTGATCGGCAATAACTTCGTCAACATCCTGGCGTCGTCCATAGCCACCGTCATCGCTATTCGCATCTGGGGCGACGCGGGCATCGCCATTGCCACGCTTTTGCTAACCATCGTCATCCTGATTTTTGCCGAAGTTACGCCAAAAACCCTAGCCGCCCTATTCCCGGAGAAAATCGCGTTCCCGGCGAGCTACATACTGGGGCCGCTACTGAAGATTCTTTATCCGGTTGTCTGGGCGGTCAATCTGTTTACCGGGGCTATCCTCAGAGTTTTGAGAATTTCTGCGAGCGATGCGGCCAGCGACCACCTCAGCCGCGAAGAACTCAGAACCCTCGTAAATGAAGCGGGCGCTCTGATTCCGGCGAAGCACAAAGACATGCTTGTCAGCATACTGGATCTCGAGAAGGTTACGGTAAATGACATCATGGTGCCGCGCAACGAGGTCTCGAGCATTGATCTCGAGGATGACACCGACACCATTTTGCGGCAACTGAGAAACAGCCAGCACACACGGTTACCTTTGATCAAAGGGGATATCAACAACATTCAGGGCATCCTTCACCTGCGCAGCGCAACCAAGCTTCTGCAACAGGATGAAATAAACAAAGCCATGATTATGCAGCTTTGTCAGGAGCCTTACTTCGTGCCTGAGAGCACCCCTTTGAACACGCAGCTAATCAACTTTCAAAAGGAAAAGCGGCGGTTCGGCATTGTAGTAGACGAATATGGCGATGTACTCGGACTAGCTACCCTGGAGGACATTCTCGAGGAGATTGTTGGCGAATTCACAACGGATTACGCGGCCACCAGCCCCGACATAATTCCCCATGACAATGGCACCTTCATTGTCGATGGCACAACCGCCGTGCGCACCATCAACAAAACCTTGAGCTGGAACCTGCCCACAGACGGCCCCAAAACCCTCAACGGTTTGATCACTGAAACCCTTGAAAACATTCCCGACACCAACGTTTGCCTGAAGGTAGACGGCCACCGGGTTGAAGTTCTGCAGATCAAAGACAACGTCGTAAAAGCTGCAATTGTACACCCTAAAAAGCGCAAAAAACGGGCACTTTCTATCACCTGAAACCGCTGCTTTTCCTACCCCGCTATATACGATCAAGTTATAGCGGAGCCTTTCTTAGGTCGATCAAAATGTAACCAGCTCCTTGACGCCTATCAATACTCTGCCAACATTAAGGGTGAAATCGAAACAATAATAATCGGTAGGAGTTTGTCCATGAGTCTGACACGTACCTTTGGCCTTCTGACCAATCCTGACCGGGCTTGGGAAGCCATCCGAAGAGATTCCGAATCCGTCACCCGTCTTTACACAGGACACGTACTGCTTCTCGCACTGATACCCGCCGTAGCAGGCTTCATCGGAACCTCTCAGATTGGCTGGCAGATCGGTGACGGACAAGTCACACGCCTGTCGGTCGACAGCGCGATGAGCCTATCTGTGCTGTTTTACGCAGCCATGCTAGCCGGTATATTCATACTCGGTAAATTCATTGACTTCTTTGCGGCAACTTACGACGCGGTCGACCGAACACCCCGGGGCGTTACGATGGCTGCCTACACCGCCACACCCATCTTTCTGATCGGTGTTATTGCCGTTTACCCCAACATTTGGGTAAATATGGCGGCCGGACTGGTTGCCATCGGGTACGCCGTGTACTTGCTCTATGAGGGGCTGCCCATTCTAATGAAAATCCCAGAAGACCGCGGATTCATGTTTGCCACCGCAGTGCTTACGGTTGGGCTGGTCATGTTTGTCGCTCTACTTGCCATCAGCGTGGTGATCTGGAGCATAGGCATAGGCCCTATATATGTTAGCTGAGGATTAGAACCCGGCATCAGTGCCAGCAAAACAAAAAAGGGTGTTCCGTCGGAACACCCTTTTTTGTATGGTTTAGCGCTCAGTTTAGGTTTTATTCATGTTAATCAAGCCAAAAATGAGGTAAATTTAACTTATATTCATAAACAGACAGTTAAGCTCGGTCATGTACCCGGTTGAGCCGTAAACAGGAGTCGGCCATGGACAATCAGTCCGGCATACATTACCTCCGAGAGCATAGGGAAATGGGCAGCAACAAACCGGCTCCAATGGAGGTTACCCGCATTCGCGACACAGTTGTCGCCGGGCTAGGAGATCTGCTACAGGGCGCTTTCGATGCCGTTGACGATTCGCTGTTCGAGTTGGCCAACAATGCCCGCAGCAACAACGAACAGAATCGCTATTTTGAAGCCATGCGAGAAATCCGTATAAAACGTAAAGGTGTGGAGCGCCATTTTCAAAATACGGTTGCGCACTTCTTTGCCAATCCTCCCCACACAAGTCAGCGGAACAAAGACTCCTTGGGGAAACAAGCAAATGCAGACAGCCTAGCGCTCGTTGGCAATGACGATTTGGAAGAGCAAGTTGCTCTGACCGCAATGATCACCAAGGCCAAGGCGCATTTTCAGGGCCCCCTTTTACAGCTCCAGGCCCGCTTCAGCAAGGTCTATGACGGTGCTTCCGACGAAAAGCCCGTTAACCCTATGGCGCCAGAACACCTTTGCAGCGCGTTCACTGAAGCCATTCAAGCGCTGGAAATTCAGATCCGAGAGCGATTGATCCTACTCAAGCAATTTGACCGCTACGTTGTATCAAATCTGGGCATGCTGCTGGATGAAGCAAACAGAATTCTCATTCAGTCAGGTGTTATCCCCAACTTCCGCTATCACGGCAAAAGTGGCGAGCAACACAGCGCCCATGAAACTAAATCGACAGGCGAGAAGAACCTGGAAGGCTCCGCCGCACCAGGTGAAAACCAACAGGATAGTGGCGCAGGTAGTAACGCCGTATTTGAACAAATTCATCAGCTACTAGCCCGCCAAAGAGCCAATGCGGGCATACCCTCACGGCAGCATGATCCCGACATTCGGGTAATTGGGGGTAATGAGCTGGCAGGTTTGCTGACCTCATTGTCGTTAAACACTCAAGCGAGTGCTGAAAGCAACCTCAGCGAAGGCGAGCCGTTTACCATCGACCTTCGCGGCGCGGTTCAACAGATTCTGGCCCAAGAAAACCCTCGCGACGGCAAAAAACCAGCACTTCAGGAAATGGACGAGGATCTGATCAACCTTGTATCCATGCTTTTTGAGTTCATTCTTGATGACTACAACCTGTCTGCTCCAATTCAGGTACTGATCAGCCGGCTACAAATACCAATCCTGAAAGTTGTCATAAAGGACAAAAGTTTTTTCAGTAAAACCACACATCCAGCCCGCAAGCTGCTCAACGCCCTCGCCAGAGCCGGTATTGGCTGGAGCAACAGCGACGAAAAAACCCGGGACAAGCTCTACGAGATGATTCATGGCATTGTGCAGAGAATCCTCAATGAGTTCGATGGCGACGTCACTCTGTTTGAAACGCTGAACGACGAGTTTGAACAGTTTCTTGCCCGGGAGAACCGCAAAGCGTCTTTGGTAGAGCAGCGTACCCGTGAATCTGAGCGTGGCCGTATAAAATCCCAGAAAGCCCAAGAACTGGTCGATAGGGTCATACAGGAAAGAGTGGCGCACTACCGGCTTCCGGAACCTGTATATAGCATTTTGGTTAACGGCTGGAGCCGGGTCATGTTTCTGGCCTACCTCCGAGACGATGTTGAACATCGTTGGCAGGAAAGCGTAAAAGTTGTTGATGACCTGATCTGGTGCCTCCACCCGCACCAAGAAGATACCGAAAGAGATCAATGGGTTCGTGTTGTGCCCAGCCTGCTCAAATCACTGCGTGCCGGACTGGAAGAAGTATCGTACAACGCAGCAAAGCTTGACGACACAATGGGGCACCTTAAGCATGAACTTGCTGAGGCTTTCCGGACCAGTTGCAGCTTGGAACCGGTTGAAGAGCCGCAGATTCAGGAAGAAGACCTCGATGACGCCAGGCTTCAAGCGGAGTTTCAGCCTGAAGACGCTGCCATTGCGGAGTTTATGACCCAGATTGACAGCATCGAGATAGGCGGCTGGGTCGAGTTCCGGTTGGTGAACGGCGCAAACTTCCGCTGCAAGCTTTCTGCCATCATCGAAGAAGCTGACAGCTTTGTCTTTGTGAACCGTATGGGCCTGAAGGTTATTGAAAAGAGCCGCGTGGATCTTGCCCATGAAATGCGGCGCGGAAGAATGACACTGCTTGAGCAAGGAGCATTCATTGACCGGGCTCTGGATGCCGTGGTCAGCTCCCTGCGCAGCAAAACTGCCTGAGTTGGCCTGGGCTCGTAATTGTGCTGCTGGCCCAAGCCAACTCGGCGATCACCGGTGATAATGGAGCAACCTGAGATCAATGCTGGAGCATGGCAGCAACAATAGCCTTCCGGCGACGTATCGCATCGCCCTCGCCTTACCAACCGCATTCCTGATTCATACACTGCTGCTGTCGGGCATCCCCTCCATTGTGCAGCCTCCCCCTATTCAGCACCGCCAACAATTGAGCCTGGAACTGGTCGCGGCAAAGAGCCGCCCTAAAACACCAACCGTCTCCGCACCTGACTCGAGCGAAAAAAGCGTCACTCGCAATCCTCCATTCGAGACAACACTGGATACCAGCACTCCCCAACCGGCAAAGCCAGTACTTTCAACAAGCCATTCGAAACAAAAAATAGCAGACAGCAAAGACTCGCAACCCCCGGCAACCAAGCAAAAGACAGATTCAGCCAGCCCAACAACGCCTTCACGCGCTTCCAACTCGCAGGCAACATCGAAATCCCCTACACAGAGCTCAAGAGAGGAAATCTCTGAAGAGCTCACCAGAATCACCCAGTCGCCCACCGAACAAGATCCCTACCTGATCAAGCTGGCGATGCACTTGGCCGCTCAACTAGAAACGCTGCGGATACCTGCGATGAACGAACTTAAAAAGTCGAGCGCCATGGAACTGGAGCTCAAGCTACTAAGGAATGGTGCACTTACCAGGGCGAGGGTGATTACATCGACAGGTATTGAACAAATAGATAGCGCGGCCTATCGGGCGGCACTTTCTGCCAGCCCCTACCCTGAGCCGCCTGATCAGGGCAGCGAAAACCGCTTCGAAGTAAAGCTGGTGTTTTCTCCGTCGCGGCTTTAACCGGCAGGTGAAGCGGGATCAGGCCTCAGCTTGCTTGGCAGCCTCTTTCACCAGCGTCGCCAACTCACCGTTTTCAGACATTTCCATAATAATGTCACAGCCACCGACCAGTTCACCGTTAACGTAAAGTTGCGGATAAGTGGGCCAGCTTGAATAAACTTTCAGGCCTTCACGCAGTTCCTGATTATCAAGAATGTTCACGAACGCAAAACGCTCGCCGCACGCCATCAGCGCCTGCGACGTTTTGGACGAAAAACCGCACTGTGGAGCTTGGGGTGAGCCCTTCATGTACAGAATGATCGCGTTTTCTGAAAGTTGAGCTTTAATGGTTTCGTTAATGTCCATGAACATTCACCTCTGGTTAATAAAGAACAGCTTGTGTGCGCTGTTACACTATTCTGAATGACACTATTGTACACGCCTGGCGAGCCCCTCAACAAACCTCAAAATTTGATGCAGAGCAAGCCCCGCGCCCGCAGCGTTGTCTTCATTGGCGCGAAGAGCTAGACTTATTGCCCCCATTTTTTCACCAGTATTTATACTCATCCTGGGCTTCACCAAGGTAAGGGCCATCCCATGGCAGCAAGGCATTTTCTGACACTGAATGACATGACCACCACCGAGCTGGAAAATCTGGTGGATCATGGCACCAAGCTCCGGAGTGAGTGGCGTCAAGGTAAGGTTCGGAACTCACTGAAAAATCGCGTGCTGGCGATGATTTTTGAAAAGTCTTCAACCCGCACCCGGGTCTCGTTTGAAGCTGGCATGACCCAGCTGGGTGGCTCCGCATTGTTTCTCTCTCCACGGGACACACAGCTTGGCCGCGGCGAACCCATCGAAGACTCTGCCATTGTGATCTCCAGCATGGTGGATGCGGTAATGATCCGTACCTTTGCCCATAAAACGGTTGAAGCATTTGCCAAGGCCTCACGAGCGCCGGTTATCAACGCCCTGACAGACGACTTTCACCCCTGCCAGTTGTTGGCTGACATGCAGACCTACCGCGAACATCGCGGCAGCATACGAGGCGCTACAGTGGCGTGGATCGGTGATGGCAACAACATGTGCCACTCATACATCAATGCCGCCGAGAAGTTCGATTTTCACCTGAACATTGCAACGCCCGAAGGCTACGAGCCAGACCCAGAACTGGTAAAGGCTCACAGCTCCCGCGTTACCCTAACGCAGGAGCCAGAAGAAGCGGCCCGCAATGCAAACCTGCTGGTTACAGATGTTTGGGCCTCTATGGGCCAAGAAGATGAACAGAAAGCCCGTGAGAAGTCTTTCAGCAACTTTCAGATCAACTCAGCACTGATGAGCCTGGCAGCAACGGACGCACTACTCATGCACTGCCTACCCGCTCACCGTGGCGAGGAAATCTCTGCAGAGATGATAGAGCACCCAAACTCTGTTATTTGGGACGAAGCTGAAAACCGGCTCCACGCCCAGAAGGCCCTGCTGGAATTCCTGATCCTGAATCGCTTGGACTAAGCTTTATGAGCACCCCCAAAACGACTACTGACAGCTGGCTGCTTGAAGTAAACAACCTGACCTGCGGCTATGGCGGGCGCGACGTCGTAAAAGATGTCAGCTTCGCACTCAGCCACGGGGATATTGGCTGCCTACTTGGACCCAGTGGCTGCGGGAAAAGTACTATTTTGAGGGCCCTGGCGGGTTTTCTTCCCCTAACTGGCGGGCAGATCAGCCTGCAATCTCAGCAAATCAGCCTGCCTGGCCGCACACTCGCCCCTGAAAAACGCCGCATAGGCATGGTTTTCCAGGACTATGCCTTGTTCCCGCATCTGAGCATTGCAGATAACGTCGGCTTTGGGTTGCAGGGCTTGAGCAAGTCCGAGAAGCGCAACAAAGTCATGGAGTTGCTTCACGTGGTTCACCTGCAGGATCTGGCGGATAACTATCCGCATGAACTCTCAGGGGGGCAACAGCAGCGGGTTGCACTGGCCCGGGCCCTTGCCCCGGAGCCAACGCTGATTCTACTCGACGAGCCTTTCTCCAATCTGGATGCGGATCTGCGCCGCAGGCTCAGTCTGGACGTTCGAGAGATCCTGAAAACACTCGGTATCAGCGCCATTTTGGTGACTCACGATCAGCAAGAAGCGTTTGCCATGTGCGATCAGGTGGCGGTGCTACAAAGCGGTAAAATCCAGCAGTGGGATGTGCCTTACAACCTGTATCACGAGCCCACAAATCGCTTTGTGGCCAGCTTTGTCGGGCAAGGTGGATTTGTGCCGGGCCAGGCAATGGGGCCAGATATCATCGAATCCGAGCTAGGCGTTATTCACGGAAACCGGGCTTATAATTGGTCGCCGGGTACGCTGGTAGACATACTCATACGCCCAGACGATATTGTCTATGATGCGGACTCTGAACTGCGCCCCAAAGTTGTGGAGAAAACCTTTGCAGGTACCTCCACGCTTTATCGCTTCCGTTGTTCTGACGATACAGAATTTGAGGCGTTATTCCGCAGCCATCTGGATTTTCACTTGGGCGAAATGGTTCCGGTAAGGGTCGAAGCCGATCACCTTATTGCGTTTGAACGTAACAACTGAAAAAACGTTTCAAAAGACCTTCAGTTGTTGCAAACCCGTTCGATAGCATCCAGCCACCCGGCATAAAGTGACTCACGCAGCGCCGGGCGCATTTCGGTGTGAAACTGCCGCTCACACTCCCAAAGCTCCGAAATTTGCTCCAAGCTGTCGTAGACACCTGTTTGCAGTCCGGCAAGATAAGCCGCGCCCAACGCCGTGGTTTCGGTAATACGAGGGCGATCAACGGTCACGCTCAGAATGTCTGCCAAAAACTGCATCAGCCAGTCGTTAACCACCATACCGCCGTCAACGCGAAGCGAAGCCAGTGCGGCCCCATCGTTCTGGATAGCGCGCACCAGATCCTTGGTCTGATAGCACACCGACTGCAGTCCGGCAGTCACAATCTCGCCGATCCCGGTGTCCCGCGTTAGCCCCATAATGGCCCCACGAGCATGGGGATCCCAGTGGGGCGCCCCCAGCCCGGTGAACGCCGGCACCAGGTACACGGGATTATCCACCCCAACGGTTTCTGCATGAGCGGCAGACTCGTTGGCATGAGCAATCAGCTTCAGACCATCTCGCAACCACTGCATGGCAGCGCCTGCGACAAAAATACTACCTTCCACCGCGTAACACGGTTTGCCATTAAGGCGATAAGCCACGGTCGTAAGCAGGCGATTCTCCGATCGCACGGCTTTGTCACCGGTATTAACCATCAAAAAACAGCCAGTGCCGTAGGTGCTCTTGGCCATACCCGGCTCAAAGCACGCCTGGCCAATCAGGGCCGCCTGCTGGTCACCCGCAATGCCCGCCACCATCACCGGCGACCCAAGCCATTGAGACTCAATTGAGCCGTAGTCAGCGGCGCTGTCGAGAACATCAGGCAACAAGGACTTGGGTACGCGAAACAGCGACAGCAATTCATCGTCCCAATCCTGCTGGTGAATATTGAACAGCGCGGTTCTGGAAGCGTTGGTGGCATCGGTAAAATGTGAACGGCCCCCGGTCAGGTTCCACAGGAGCCAACTGTCCACTGTACCAAACGCGAGTTCACCCGCTTCTGCCCGGTTGCGGGCACCATCTACGTTATCCAGTATCCAGGCAATCTTGGTGGCAGAGAAGTAGGGGTCGATCAGTAGGCCGGTACGCTCGACGACAACACCTTCATGGCCATCGGTTTTCAGCTTGGTACACAGCGAGGCTGTGCGCCTGTCCTGCCAAACAATCGCGCGATGAATTGGCTTGCCAGAGGCCCGCTCCCAAACAACCGTGGTTTCACGCTGGTTGGTAATGCCGATTCCTGCCAGCTCCGAGGCGGCAATGGCTGCTTTATCAAGCGCATTGCGGCAAACCGCCAAGGTGCTCTCCCAGATCTCCGTGGCGTCGTGCTCCACCCAGCCATCATTGGGAAAGTGCTGGCCAAACTCCTGCTGATCTGCGGCAACACTGGTGCCACTTTGGTCGAAAACAATGGCTCGGGAACTGGTGGTTCCCTGGTCAATGGCAAGCAGATATCGGGTCATTATAATTCCTGGTGTCCGGTCGTTTCCCGGATTCTACCAGCAGGCTCGCCTGAAGAAGAACATTGGTACAAACTCAAAGGGCAATGCAGAAGGGAAAATGCAGATGTGTTCAAAAAAGAAAGAAAAAAAAGGGCCGGAAAACCGACCCTCAAATGACGAATGAAACAAGGAAAGATCGTAAGAACCACAACCTAAAAAGTCATCTCTTACGCTTTTAATTATCTGCGCCTACAGCGGAATGTTCAGTAGTGCTTGTGTAGTCGCTTCGTTACATCAGGTGACAATCTGAGGCCCGCTTCACACACACCCTTCATAAATCCGGCTCCAGCGGCTTTTTGCGCGGCCAAACCAGGCTGAAGCGTGCACCACCAAGGCCATCGCTACGACTCACAAAAGCCTGCCCGTTGTGCCAATACAGAATGCGTCGCACGATAGACAAGCCAAGCCCGTACCCTCCAGACGTGCGGGTGCGGCTATCGTCGAGCCGGGAAAACGCAGTGAAAACCTTCTCCCACTCGTCTTCTGGAATGCCTGGGCCATCGTCCTCCACATCAACGCGGCAGTGATCTTCATCAATATGGCAACGGACAAGCACCTTGCCGGCCGCATAACGCCCGGCATTCCCCACAAGGTTCTGGATAGCCCGATGAATATAACGTGGTTCCACATCAGCCAGCGCCAAAGGCTCAGAGGCCTCGTCGATTTCACCCTCAATACTCAGGGCCGGTCGAACAAGTTGCTGTTCTCTAACTACTTGCCTCACGATATCGGTGACAGATGCTTCTTCAAGGGAGAACACCGGCCCGCCCTGTTCGAGTCGCGCATAAGTCAGGATCTCATCAATCAGTTCATCCAACTCCTGAATATCACCATCAATGCCATCAAGCTGCTTTTGCAGGGCCTCTTGGCTCTGACAGTCCTCTATCATCTGCACGCCAAAGCGAATACGGGCGACCGGCGTTCTCAATTCGTGGGAGACCGCGTGAATCATCTCTCGCTGAACGTTCACCAGGCGTTGTATATGTTCAGCCATCCCATTAAAGGCCGCTGCCAACCGGGAGACAGGGGTGCTTTCACTGGC
>JBQCZX010000126.1:0-10777 GCA_052089485.1 Marinobacter sp.
TCTGCGAATTGCCTGACATAGACACCTTGTGAACTCGCTTAAATAAGAAAAAATGAAACAGCCATTATAGCTGTCGCTCTAATGCTCTGCCACCGAATGGTTAGATGGTGATCAGTGCGCCAAGTTTCAAGTGCTGCTAATTTGGGGTTCCCCCGCTTAGCTCTCGCAGCTCCTGTTTTTCCTCGGAGGTTAGGTTTGCGAAGTTGCGTAAAAGTGTAGCCAGTCTTTGCTGCCTCGATGCTTCTTCGTTGGGGCTAAGCAGTTCTCGTGCTGCGGCCAGCGTGCTTTCCCGGGTTGGGATGTGCTCAATGCCGTCAAACAGGTTGTAGAACTGCTCACGCGCCTGGCTATCCAGAGCCAGTGCCGTTATAAGTGATTTCCGATCCCGGATCTCACGATCAAGAATAAAGCCGGCAAAGTCCCTGGCCCGGTTGTACTGGCGAGAGCCCCGCGCCAGTTCGGTCACGTCGCTGGCCATATCCGGCGCCTCGAGTAAGGCTAGGCATAAAATACTGTCTTTGCTCAGCTTTACGTCGATACGTTCTTCAGTAACACGATCCCGCCGGCCACCTTTCCATTTGCCCCATTGCTGGGGTTGGCGGTTCTGCCACTGATTGCGGCCTCCGCAAAGGCGAAGCATTTCGTGCCACATGGCATCCCGTAGGGTGCTTTTGGGCATTTTGTTCAGTAGCGGTTCCGCTCTGGCCCTGAGCTCGCCGCGATGTTCTGGCAGCGTTAGATCCAGGCCTTCACTCTGGCGGTCAAACAGATACCGTGAGAATGGGGTGGCGCCATCAATGCGCTTCTGGAAGGCCTCAGAGCCTTCTTTGCGCACCAATGTGTCCGGGTCTTCGCCCTCCGGGAGCATCAGGAACTGCAGGTGTAACCCGTCTGCCATCAGTTCCAGAGCGTTATCCATTGCCCGGTCAGCGGCCCTGAACCCCGCTTTGTCTCCATCAAAACAGAACACTGCATGCCGTACTTGTCTTAACAAGGCAGTCAGGCTGTCTTGGTTCGTTGCCGTGCCCAAGGTCGCAACGGCGTAGTGAATGCCGTGCTGGGCCAGGGCAATTACATCCATGTAGCCTTCTACTACAAGCAGCTTATCTAGCTGCTTCAGGGCCTGCTTGGCCTCAAACAGGCCGTATATTTCCCGGCTTTTATGAAATACATCCGACTCCGGAGAGTTGATGTATTTTGCTTTGTCGTCGCCGAGCGTCCGTCCGCCGAAGGCTGTGGTTTTGCCCCGGCTATTGCGAATCGGGAACATGACCCGGTTTCGAAACAAGTCCCGGGGCTTGCCATACTTGTCAGAGACGGTGCCGGTTTCAATCAGCGGCCCCTGCAGTTCTTTATTTGCAGCATCAAACAGCGACGTGCCGGCGGCTGGCGCATAACCCACTTGGTACTGCTGGATAACGCTGTCGTCCAGCCCCCGCTGTTTCAGATAATCGCGGGCGTAGGTGCCTTGCTCGCCTTGAAGTGCTGACTGGTAAAAACGACTGGCAAAATCCAGTGCGTCAGTCAGTGTTCGCGCTTGCTGGATTTCCTGCTTGGCCGCTTGATCATAAGGTACTTCTAGTCCGGCTCGGCGTGCCAGCTCTTCAACGGCCTCTGTAAAACCCAAACCGTCGAACTCACGGATGAAACTGATGGCGTCGCCATGAACACCACAGCCAAAACAGTGGTAAAAGCCTTTGTCTGGCCTTACATTGAATGACGGCGTTTTTTCATCGTGAAACGGGCAGCACGCTTTGTAGTTAGCGCCAGCCTTTTTGAGCGTAATGCGCGAGCCGATCAGCTCTGCCAGATCTACCCGGTCGAGCAGGCCTTCAACAAAGCGTTGGGGGATCAGTCCGCTCATAGTGGCTCCACATCAGGCCCGTAACACGCAAGGGCCAATAGCCAAAAATGCCGCCGAAGCCAAGCCCCGGCGGCATTTTGGTCGCTCTGTGCAGCCTGGGCTGAACAGGCAATCAGTGCTTTGCAGTCAAGCGGCGTCTGCGATAACTCAGTACAGACGCTCGAACTTGCGCTGTTCCCGCTGAAGCTTCTTGAGATGACGCTTAACGGCAGCAGCTGCTTTGCGCTTACGGACGGCTGTGGGCTTTTCATATTGCTCACGACGACGTACTTCGGAAAGTACACCTGCCTTTTCGCAAGAGCGCTTGAAGCGACGCAGAGCTACGTCAAACGGTTCGTTCTCTTTCACTTTAACAGCTGGCATTCGACAATCACCTACCTGATAGATTCAGTTTCAATTTGATGCGCATCCGGCGGTGCCAGACTGGCTCGATCCCTGGTCCGATTGACTAAAACTCGACCAGTTCGTAATTTAGGGCGGCAATGATAGCGCCTGGATCCCGGCAAGGTCAATGTTTGTTCCACTAAACTGCCAGTGAGTTTCGGGTTTCTGTTAAAATATGCCTCGTTTATCCATTTACGCCAACCGATGTGGCCAGATTATATGCTGATCCTGGGTATTGAAACTTCCTGTGATGAAACCGGCGTTGCGCTGTTTGATACAGACAAAGGGCTTTTGAGCCACGCGCTGTTTAGCCAAATCGACATGCATGCTGATTATGGTGGCGTGGTGCCAGAACTGGCCTCTCGTGATCATGTTCGCAAGCTGTTGCCTTTGTGTGATCAGGTGCTGGCAAACGCTGGACTTGCTCGTGAGGATATCAATGGCATTGCTTACACCGCAGGCCCAGGCCTGATAGGTGCACTTATGGTGGGCGGCTCAGTTGCCCACGCCCTAGGGCTTGCCCTGAATATACCCGTGCTTGGCGTGCACCACATGGAGGGTCATTTGCTGGCCCCCATGCTGGAAGACAACCCGCCTGCCTTTCCGTTTGTTGCCCTGTTGGTGTCTGGCGGGCATACCCAGCTTGTACGAGTGAACGGCATTGGCGAATACGAAATGCTCGGTGAATCTGTGGATGATGCTGCCGGTGAAGCCTTCGATAAAACCGCGAAGATGCTGGGGCTGGACTATCCCGGTGGCCCCCGGGTGGCAGCATTGGCTGAGCAAGGTGAGCCGGGACGCTACCGATTCCCCCGGCCAATGACCGACCGACCAGGCATGGATTTCAGCTTCAGTGGTTTAAAAACATTCACCCTCAACACGGTGAACGCTGAAAAGAAATCAGCGAACGGACTGACTGACCAGGTTCGTGCCGACATTGCCCTGGCTTTTGAAACAGCTGCGGTGGATACCCTAACGATTAAATGCCGGCGGGCGCTGGAACACACAGGCTGCAGTCGCCTTGTGATAGCCGGAGGTGTGAGTGCTAACAAACAGTTGCGGGCCGGCCTTGAAAAAATGGCTGCTAAACGGCGCGCCCATGTGTTTTATGCTCGCCCGGAGTTTTGCACGGATAATGGGGCGATGATTGCTTACGCGGGCGCTCAGCGTATGAATGCGGGTCAGCGTGACGGTGACCGAATTGTGGCAGTGCCCAGGTGGCCGATGAATGCCTTGCCCCCACTCACCGAAACGCGGCAGGCAGGGCTCATTGACTGATCTGCAATGGTCTACCTAAAGGTCGGTTTCGCGCCCCTGAGCGAGCCGGATCAGATTGTTCCGGTGACGCACAACGATGAGGATTGCGAGCAGACCGAACAGTGGAAGGCTTTCTGGCTCTATGATCGCACTAATGACTGGGCCGCTGATGATGGCTATCACAGATGCCAGGGCAGAGATGCGCCAGTGCCATAACACCAGCAGCCACAGAGCTGTCATTGCAAGGGTGGTGGCCGGAGCCAAGGCAAGGCCTGCACCCAGCGCGGTTGCAACGCCTTTGCCACCCTTGAACCGATAGAACGCCGGAATCATATGCCCGGTAACGGCGCACAATGCGACCATGGCCTGAACCAATGGAGACAGTCCTGCGTGGTGCGCGATCCAGACGGGCAGCCAGCCCTTGGCCGCGTCTAACGTTAGGGTGATCAGAGCAGGTAGCCAGCCGCCGGTTCGGTATACGTTGGTGGCGCCAGGGTTTCTCGAGCCCTGTGCGCGGGGGTCAGGCAGCCCCAAAAGTTGGCAAACCGGCAGTGCAAACAGCACCGATCCGACCAGATAAGCGGCCATGCATAGCAGAACAGTTATTACCGGATCACTCAGGGCCATTTTGCGAGCTCAGAGACAAAGACGTATCGGGGTAATGTGTGCGAAAATGCCGGCCCTAAATTTGCAGGCTGGTGTGGTTACAGTATCCGCAGTTTGTACGTTATTCAATCAGCAGTGTGTGGGATCGTCCCGGGAGCACCCCTTGGCAGACAGTGTTTTGATCGAAGGCCTGGTTGTAGAAACCGTGGTGGGCGTTTACGACTGGGAGCGCGAAGTAACCCAAGCACTGGTTGTGGATCTTGAGATGGCTTGGGATGTCCGCGTGCCTGGCGCGTCTGACGATGTGACGGATGCGCTTGATTACGCAGCCGTCAGTGAGCGTGCGGAGCTCTGTCTGAAGGAGCTCAAGCCTAAGTTGCTTGAGCGCGGGGCGGAGGTTCTAGCAGAGGTTTTGCAACGGGAGTTTGGTGTCGGCTGGCTTAGGCTGACGTTGCGTAAGCCCGGAGCTGTGCCTGCCGCTCGATCTGTGGGTGTTTGCATACAGAGGGGCGTTCGGTAATGCCAAATCAGGTTCCGGTATATATCAGCATTGGCAGCAATATCGATAGAGAACGCTATGTTCGCGCGGCTCTGGATGCTCTGGCCGGCTGGTTTGGTGAGGTGAGTATTTCCCCAGTGTATGAAAGCGAGGCCGTAGGGTTTGACGGCTCGCCGTTTCTGAACCTTGTGGTTGGTGTGAAAACAAACTTGTCTGTGGGCGAGTTGTCACGACAGTTCAAGCAACTGGAGGCAGAAAACGGACGTCGCCCAGAAGCCCCGAAGTTCAGCGCAAGAACGCTGGATCTTGATATTCTGACTTACGGAGAGGCGGTGGGCCGGATGGACGGTGTGGAGTTGCCGAGAAGCGAGATTTTAAAGAACGCGTTCGTGCTGCGCCCTTTGGCCGATCTTGTGCCTGCCGTAAAGCATCCGGTGTGCCGGAAGAGCTATCTTGAGCTCTGGCAAGCTTACAGCACCGGCCAGAAGCTGTGGCCGGTGGATTTTACCTGGCAGGGGCGAGTCATTTCACAGGCTGTTAGCTGAGCGGAACAGCTTAATCAGGTTTTCTGTAGCGCTGTCGCTTTCTTCGCTTGTTGTGGATGGTTCCAACAGCTTTGGCAAAATATCCTGGCCAAGCTGTTTGCCCAGTTCAACGCCCCACTGATCAAACGAATCAACATCCCAAATCACGCCCTGTACAAAGGTGCGATGCTCGTAAAGCGCGATCAGCGCACCCACGGTTTCCGGTGTCACCTTTTCCATCATCAGCGTGTTGCTGGGCTGATTACCGGGGATGACCTTGTGTGGCGCCAGTCGTTCAATGTCTGCTTCGTTCATGCCGCTGGCGGCCAACTCAGCTTTAGCTTCTTCCAGCGTTCTACCCGTCATCATCGCACGGGATTGGCCCAGGCAGTTGGCGAAAAGGTCTGCGTGGTGTGTTGCGACCGGGTTATGAGTCTGCAAAGGGATGATGAAGTCTGCCGGAATCAACCGGGTACCTTGGTGGATCAGTTGGTGGTAGGCGTGTTGGCCGTTGGCGCCCACGCCACCCCAGATAACTGGCCCTGATTGGTACTTTAACGCCTCTCCGTGCTGGTCTACCCGTTTGCCGCTGCTTTCCATATCCAGTTGTTGCAGGTGGTCTGGCAAGCTGCGCAGGTAGTGGTCGTAAGGCAGTATGGCGTGGGTTTCTGCGCCCCAGAAATTGTTGTACCAAACGCCGAGCATGGCCATAACAACAGGCAGATTTTTTTCCAGCGGTGCGTCGCGGAAGTGGGTGTCCATGGCGTGAGCCCCCGCGAGCAATGCCCGGAAGTTGTCCATGCCAATCGTAAGCGCGACTGGCAGCCCGATGGCGGACCACAGAGAATACCGCCCGCCGACCCAGTCCCACATAGGGAATACGTTGTCGGAATCAATTCCAAAGTCCCGTGCGGCAGCCGTATTGGCTGTGACCGCCATGAAGTGGTTGGCAACCGCCTGCTCATTGCCGCTGCGCTCGATGAACCATGCGCGGGCGACCTTGCTGTTTTCCAAGGTTTCGCGCGTGCCAAAGGATTTCGACTGCACCAGGAACAGCGTGGTCTCAGGATTTACCTTTACCAGCGTTTCGCAGATTTCTGTGCCATCAATGTTTGCCACATAGTGGCAACTAAGGCCCGACAACTGGTACGGCTGCAATGCCTCAGATACCAATTTGGGGCCAAGAAACGAGCCGCCAATGCCAATGCTGACCACATCGGTAAACGCTTTGCCGGTATAGCCGGTACGTGACTGGCCTAGCACTTCCTTTACGAAGGTGTCCATGCGGGCCAGCGTTGTATTTACTTCTGCGATCACGTCTTGGCCATCGATCACAATGGTGTCGGTACCTGGGTTGCGCAAGGCCGTGTGTAGCGCAGGGCGATCTTCGGTAACGTTCACCTTCTCCCCGCGAAGCAGGGCTGCTCTGCGTTCTTCCAGCTTGCGGCTGCGGGCCAGCGCTATCAGCGCCTCGAATGCGTCATCTGTCAGTCGATTTCTGGAAAAATCCAGAGACAACCCCGCGCCGTCAATGAAGTAACGCTCGGCTCTTTTGGGGTCGCCTGCAAAGAGCGTCCTCATGGGGCTGCTTTGCAGGTTTTCCCTGCAGGCTATCAGGTTTTGCCATTCGGGCGAGGCTGTCAGTGCTGTGTGTGGCGAGATCATTAGAGAGTCCTTTCCTGGTGGATAGATTAATGTCTCAGCGGGTTACTGAGATATTATCGATCAGCCGCGTGGTGCCAAGAAGAGCGGCAGCCAGTAGCGTAATGTCACTGTCTTCCGGTGTGGCGGGCTTTAGGGTCTGGTTGTTTGCAATGTTGAAGTAATCCAGATTCAGACCTGCATCGCGCAGGCTGTCGCCTCCCTCTTGGGCAAGCACTTGAAAGTCATCCCGCCCACCGACAATCTTTGCGGCTGTAGCCTGAAGTACCTGGTAAATAATCGGAGCCATCTGGCGCTCGTCGTCGGAGAGATAGCCGTTGCGGGAGCTTTTGGCCAAGCCGTCCTCTTCCCGTACAGTCGATGCGCCAATCACTTCAACCGGCATCATCAGATCCCGCGCCATTTTGCGGATCACCGCCAGTTGCTGGAAATCTTTCTCGCCGAATACCGCAAAGTCCGGCTGAACCATATTGAACAGTACAGACACCACCGTTGCGACACCTTCAAAGTGTCCAGGGCGGCTGGCTCCGCAGTGTCCATCGCTGACTTCGGGAACCACGATTCGGGTGTGCCGGGCAAGGCCGTCGGGGTAGACTTCTTCGGCAGAGGGCGCAAATACCAGAGTGTTTCCGGCAGCGCCGAGTTTCTCTTGGTCATCTATCAGGGTACGAGGGTAGGTGTCGAGATCTTCGTTGGCACCAAACTGCATCGGATTAACAAAAATACTGGTGATTACAACATCTGCCGCTTCTGCCGCTTTGCGAACCAGTGAAATATGCCCTTCATGCAGGTTCCCCATGGTGGGTACCAGGCCGATCGTTTTTTCTTGCTGGCGGTAACCGCGGAGAATGGCACGCAGTTCTTTCAGTGAATGGACGGTTCTCATGCCTTGAACGTATGCTCCTCGGCGGGGAAAGTGCGCTCACGCACTGCTTTTGCGTAGGCGGTAATGGCTTCCTGAACGGAATTGGTTTCTGCTAGAAAATCTTTCACGAAACGTGGCTTGCGGCCTGTGGTAATACCCAGCATGTCGTGCAGTACCAGAATCTGGCCGTCGGTATCGGCGCCTGCGCCAATGCCGATAACAGGCGCCTTAACGGCTTGGGCAATCCGGGCCGCCAGCGGTGCTGGAACACACTCCAATAGAATAACGTCAGCGCCGGCTGCTTCTAATTCGCAGGCGTGTTCTATCATCATTTCTGCTGACTTATCATCACGGCCCTGAACCTTGTAGCCGCCAAACTTGTTGACGAACTGAGGTGTAAGGCCCAAGTGAGCACATACGGGCACGGCGCGCTCGCTCAGTGCGGTAATGGTTTCTTTCATCCAGTCGGTGCCTTCCAGCTTAACCATGTGGGCACCTGCCCGCATGAGCTCCGCAGCGTTCTCTAAGGCCGCATCTACCGTGCCGTAACTCATAAACGGCATATCCGCCATGATCAGCGAACCGCGGTTGCCCTTGGCAACACAGGTGGTGTGGTAGACGATTTGATCCATGGTTACCGGTAGGGTGCTGTCATGACCTTGTAGAACCATGCCGAGCGAGTCGCCAATCAAGATAACGTCCACGCCAGCTTCACTGACTACCTGGGCAAAAGTTGCGTCATAAGAGGTGAGGGCGGAGAAGGCTTCGCCCTTTTGCTTGTATTCCCGCAGGGTGTTGATGGTAACAGCCATAAAATCCTTGCCTTTTGGGTAGGTGGGCCAAGACCGTGCCGAAATAACCGGCGTTCAGTTGCTAAGGGTAATCCGGAGGTGGAAGTCGGCGCAACTGGTTGTCCGGGCATTGTGCCCTCAGGGTCGCAATTGCGGTGCCTTCTGGCAGCGTTAGATCGGGTTTCAGATCCAGCAGCGGCTGAAGCACAAAATTCCGGTTCGGGAGTTCTCGATGGGGAACGGTAAGCCGGTCGTCATCCAGCGTTTGATTGCCGAATGCCAAAAGGTCGAGATCCAGCGTGCGTGGGCCCCAATGCCTAAACCGCTCCCGCCCATGCGCCTGTTCGATCGCTTGAAGTTGATCAAGCAGGGGGTGGGGAGCAAGCTCGGTGCGTAGCCATACCGCGCCGTTCACAAAATCCGGTTGATCCTGTGGGCCCACAGGGCGGCTGGCGTAAAACGGCGACTGGGCGATAAGTGTCGTGCCAGGTAGCGCGGCCAACTCCGCTACAGCCTTTGCCAACTGGGCAGCGGGTTCTTGCAGGTTGCTGCCCAGACCAATGAAGGCGTCCGTTTGCATTAAGGAGTGGGCCGTTGGGCCGGTTTACGGCGGCGTCGCTTTTTGGGTGCGTCGTTGGTGAGATCTGAGAGCATGCGTTCCTGCCCATGTTCATCCAAGCGTTGAAACTCAGTCCACCACTTGCCCAGCCCTGGCTCGATTTCGCCACAGGCTTCTCGAACCAGCAGAAAGTCATAAGCTGCACGAAATCTTGGGTGGCTCATGGTTACAAAGGAGCGTTTTCCCTGACGACGGGGCAGGCGCATCTGAAGTTCCCAAATTTCTTTCATGGGGCCTGAGAATCGCTTGGGTATAGAAGTTGCCTGTACCTGGCGCCCAATGACTTTACCAATGGCTCCGTGGAGGGCCGGTTGCACCGGGTCGCCGTTATCTTGGCGATGGTTCCACTCTCTTTGCAGCGCGGGCCAAAGCATGGCGGCAAACAGGAAGTAGGGGGTAACTGACTTTCCTTGAGCTATGCGGGCGTCGGTATTGCGCAAGGCCTGTCGGATCAGCTCGTCCGGCTCGCCGGCCTCAATAGCTCTCACGGTTTCGGGGAATAGCGGCGCCAGCAAGTTGTAGCGGGTGAGAAGGTCGTAGGTGGCCTCGCCGTGACCGGCAGAGAACAGTTTCAGCACTTCTTCAAACAAACGCGCAGCTGGAATGTGCGTCAGTAGCGGCGCCAGTTCCCGGATGGGAGCTTCTGTTTCCGGTTCTATATCAAAGCCTAGCTTGGCAGCAAAGCGGATGGCGCGAAGCATGCGCACCGGGTCTTCCCGGTAGCGGGTTTCCGGGTCGCCAATCAGGCGCAATTGCCGGTTGCGGAGGTCTTCAATGCCGTTGGCAAAGTCGACAACGGTAAAGTCACGAATGCAGTAATATAGAGCGTTGACCGTAAAATCCCGGCGTAGTGCATCTTCTTCTTGATTGCCGTAAACGTTATCTCGCAGCAGTTGGCCGTGCTCGCTGGTTTTTCGATCGTCATCGGCACTGTCTTTGTCGGTCTGGTTTGCGTTACCACGAAAGGTGGTTACCTCAATGACCTCGCGCCCGAACACAACGTGCACGATTCTAAACCGCCGGCCTATTAAGCGGGAGTTCCGGAACAGATCGTGGACTTCTTCGGGGGTGGCATTGGTGGCTATGTCGAAATCCTTTGGCCTTTGCCCTAAAAGGATGTCGCGCACACCACCACCTACAAGATAAGCCTCATAGCCAGAATTGTTGAGCCGGCTGAGAACCTTCTTGGCGGGCTCGCTGATAACAGAGCGTGAGACGTTATGCTGGTCTCTGGGGATTTCCCGTCGTTGGTAGGCTCGTGCCTTCTTTTTCCCGTTTCCGGGAATGAATGAACGGAGCTTATCAACGGACTGCTCGAGGATTGAGGAGAATGTTTTTGACATTGAAATCCGTGGTTGCGTTGAGCAAAACCGAGAGTTTAACGGTTTGAGCAGGATTTGCACACGTTTAGCATACTCCAGATAATCAAAAGGCGGATCCGCTTTCGCGAATCCGCCCTCAAAACGTTGACGATCTGCATTGTTTTTGTTTTTTGCCGGGATTTTTCTACGTTTTTGTACCCCACTGTATATCCCCAAAACCGGGGCTTCTCAGCAGTGCAAACGGAAAGCTTTGAACACAATGAGCAGTCAAAGACATCGAGCAAGTCATCGGTAGGTGCGGTGTCACCTCAAGGGTGATTCTTCTCTGCATCTCTACAACTCACACGTGCCAAGGGACTACCAAAAAAGCAAAGTACCCAAAAC